>JAHHTY010000003.1 GCA_020024325.1 Negativibacillus sp. | reverse complement strand
TTTCTAAAAAAGTAATTTTAGGTTGACAATGAGAGAAAATAGGTAAATAAAGACTATCTTAACAGGAGAGATTAGTCTTGTCAACTTGTTCTGCAATTTTTAAAAACCCCGTAAAAATACGCTTATTCAAAAATAAAGCCCCTGAAAAACAGCATAACTAAGCGATTTCTCAGGGGCTAAGCTCTGGGGCTAGAGATGGGACTTGAACCCACGGCCTGCTGATTACGAATCAGCTGCTCTACCAACTGAGCCACTCTAGCAAAATATTTCATCGACGAAATCCTAAACTATTATACCGTATTTTAAAGGGAAGGTCAAGGGGAAAAACTTTTTTTAGCGAAAAAGTTTCCCGAAAAGCGGATAGGTGAGTTCGAGATAAAATCTCGAACTCACCTGAAAAAAATTTATCCTTATTTATGAAGCTGATGGTTAATACTGCGGATTTTTGAACGGTAGTATAGATAAACAGAAAGCCAAATAATAAGAAAGAAAAACAGAAAAGTCAGGAAAAAGAATAAAAATCCGACACAGTCGGACAATGTATTCGCCGTTTACTGTTTCAGCACAGATTTTTGTTCCCGAGGAGTAAAAGCGGTAGATTTCTCCGGGGTCCAACAGCTCCATTCCTTCCTCACGAAATCCGGCAATAAAATTCGGCTTATTTTCGCTGAGCTGAGCAATCAACTGTTCCAGATCGTGTGTTAAAACAGGTGCAGTAATGACAAGACGCGGCTCTGAAAGGGAAGGGTCAATTTTAATTTCAATCTTCATGATGTCACCTCTTTTGATTATCCTGATTTGGTATCTTGAGTATAGCAGAAAAAATCCCCCGATTCCACTGCTTTCATGTAAGCGGTAGAATCGGGGGAATATTCGGTAATCGTTACTTATTTTCTGCTTTCCACTCGAGGTATTCATCGAAGGTACAGCGGCGGTCAATAATGCCGTCCGGTGTAATTTCAATGATACGGTTTGCCACGGTTTCTACAAACTCATGGTCGTGGGAAGTGAAAAAGACATTTGATTTAAAATCAGATAAGCCGTTGTTTACTGCGGTGATTGACTCAAGGTCCAAGTGGTTGGTCGGCTGATCCAAAATCAGAACGTTAGAACCAAACAGCATCATACGGGACAGCATACAACGAACCTTTTCTCCTCCGGAAAGAACCTGAACCGGTTTATATACGTCGTCGCCGGAGAAAAGCATTCTTCCCAAAAATCCACGCAGATAGGTTTCGGTAATATCTTTAGAGTACTGGGAGAGCCACTGAAGAATGGGCAGATCACATCCGTTAAAATATTCTGAGTTGTCTTTTGGGAAATAGGAACGGGAAGTGCTGACACCCCATTTGATGGAACCTTCGTCAGGTTCGATTTCTTCTGCCAGAATCTGCATCATTGCTGTCTGAGCAATTTCATTGTCACCGATAAAGGCAATTTTATCACCTTTGGAAACGGTGAAAGAAATATTGTTCAGAACCTTTACGCCGTCAATGGTCTTGCTGACACGGTCCACATTCAAAACATCCTTGCCGATTTCACGGTCCATTGTGAAGCCGACATAAGGATATTTACGGGAAGAAGCAGGAAGTTCCTCTACGCTCAGCTTGTCAATCAGCTTGCGGCGGGAGGTTGCCTGTTTCGATTTGGATTTGTTTGCGGCAAATCGAGCAATAAAGTTTTGCAGCTCTTTGATTTTTTCGTCTGCCTTGCGTTTCTGGTCTGCCATCATACGCTGCATCAAGCGGCTGGATTCATACCAGAAGTCGTAGTTACCGACATACATTTTGATTTTATTGTAGTCAATATCAACGATGTGGGTGCAGACATTATTTAAGAAGTGACGGTCATGGGATACGATAATAACAGTTCCCACATAGTCCATCAAGAATTCTTCCAACCAGGTGATAGAAGCAAGATCCAGGTGGTTGGTCGGCTCGTCCAACAGGATAATTTCAGGCTGACCGAATAAAGCCTGTGCCAACAGGATTTTAACTTTCTCTTTGTCTCCCAAAGAGCTCATCTGATCATATAAAAGACTCTGGTCAAGACCAAGACCTTTGAGCAGTTTGCTGATTTCTGTTTCGATTTCCCAACCGTTCAGCTCTGCAAATTCAGCTTCCAGCTGGGCTGCAAGCTCTCCGTCTTCATCGGTAAAGTCTTCCTTATTATATAGAGCATCTTTTTGCTGCATAATTTCATACAAACGAGGGTTGCCCTGAATGATGGTATCTAAAACAGAAAAATTATCATAAGCAAAGTGGTCCTGCTTTAATACCGACATACGCTCTCCGTCCGGAATTTCAACCGAACCGGTAGAAGGCTCCAGCTCACCGGATAAAATCTTTAAAAAGGTAGATTTTCCGGCTCCGTTAGCCCCGATAACGCCATAACAGTTGCCGGCATTGAATAAAAGATTAACGTCGGAAAACAGCTTCTGTCCACTGAAATCCAGACTGACATTGTTGACTGTAATCATCTTAATTCTCCATTCCGTGAATATTCTCCATCAGTATATCATGGCAATTATGTTTTGGTCAAGCTGTCAAGCTGCTTTTCGCTGCATTTTTAAAAAGCTTGTTTTAAATTGACAGCGCTTTTTATAAGAAAAGAAGATTTAAAATGAAAAATAAACTGGCTCTTTTTGGGAAAAAATTCAGATAAGGGCTTGCAAAAGATATGAAAATATGGTAGTCTATAAGAGAAGTGTAGGGCAAAGTGCAGGTTAAACTCCTGTCGCTGTGTTCTAAACTGTATCATGGGGGTGATGTCGTGGTTTTCCCCATGAAGGTAACGAAGTGTAAGGAAAGAGTGGGGCTACCCGCTCTTTTGTTTTGTTAAGCGGTAAAATTTTACCGTAATGTTCGGGAAAGGAAGGAATAGCTTTTGGCAACATCAAAAAAACCAAATACCGTAGAGGTTGTTACTGCACTTGCTGAGCCTATCGTCGCAGAAATGGGGCTTCAGCTGTGGGACGTTCGTTTTGAAAAGGAGGGTGCATCGTGGTATCTGCGTCTTTTTATTGATAAAGAGGGTGGCGTTACCATTGATGACTGCGAAAACCTGAGCAGAAGATTTGATAAGATTTTAGATGAAGAAGACCCAATCAGCCAGTCTTATTACTTCGAAGTGTCCTCTCCGGGAATCGGCAGAGACCTTGTTCGCCCATGGCATTTCCAAAAATATTTGGGGCAAGATGTAGAGGTAAAATTGATTCGCCCAATGCAGCAGGAGGACGGAAAAAGTCTGCGCGAGTTTGTCGGAACTCTCACAAAGTGTGACGAACAAAGCGTGACTGTTAATTTTGAAGGCAACGAAATTTCCTTCCCGAAAAAGGATGCGGCATACATCCGACTGTATGAAGAAATTGACTGGAAAAACGCAAAGATATAAATTAGGAATATAACTTGTTTTGATAATATTTTAGGAGGCAGCAGACGTGGCATCAAATATGAACGTAATCAACAGTGAGGTCTTTGAAGCTCTGGCTTTATTGGAAAAAGAAAAGGGTATTCCAATGTCTTACTTGATTGAAAAAATCAGTAATGCAATCGCTATTGCAATTAAACGTGATATCGGCGGCAGCGAAAACACCATTGTTGAAATTAACCCTGTCCAAAAACGCTTCTATGTAGCAATTCGCAAGAATGTTGTAGAAGAAGTGGAAAATCCGGAAACAGAAATCACCCTCTCCGATGCTACCAAATACAGCAGAGTGGCTCACATTGGCGGTGTCGTAGAAATTCCGCTGGAAACAAAACAGTTCGGAAGAATTGCAGCTCAGTCTGCAAAACACGTTATCCGTCAGGCAATCAGCGAGGCAGAAAAAGGCCAGATTGCTCAGAAATATATGGACAAAAAATTCGAGATTGTTTCTGTTCCGATCCTTAAAATTGACGAAGTAAAAGGAAACGCCACTGTTGAAATTGACAAGACCGAAGCAATCCTGCCAAAAAGCGAACAGGTTCCGGGGGAAGAACTTCAGGAAGGTCAGCGTGTTATGGTCTATGTCGTAGATGTTCTCACCAGCGGCAAAAACCCAAAACTTATGCTTTCCCGTACCCATCCCGGACTAATCAAACGTTTGTTTGAGATGCACACCCCGGAAATTAAAGACGGAACAGTTGAAATTAAGGCAGTATCCCGTGAAGCAGGTTCCAGAACAAAGATTGCTGTATGGAGCAAAGATGAAAATGTAGACGCAGTCGGTGCTTGCATCGGTCCAAAGGGAACCCGAGTTTCTGCTATCGTGGAAGAATTGGGCGGAGAGAAAATCGATGTAATCCGTTACAGTGAAAATCCTCAAGAGCTGATTGCAGCAGCACTTTCCCCAGCAGAGGTTTCTCAGGTTCTTATCGACCCAACAGGTGCAAAAGATTGCAAAGCAATCGTACCGGACAGTCAGCTTTCTTTGGCAATCGGCAATAAAGGACAGAATGTTCGTCTGGCAGCAAGACTGACCGGTTGGAAGATTGATATCGGTCCGGAAAGCCAGGCAGAGCAGATTATCGAAGAAGTTGAAAGACTGAAGTTAGAAACCCAGGCACAGATTGATAAGGCTGTGGAAGATTTGTTTGCAGACGACGAATTTTAATAGAAGCTCACAAAAGGGGGTGGCAGAATGCAGGCAAAAAAAGTGCCGGTGCGTATGTGTACCGGTTGTCGGGAACATAAACCGAAAAAAGAACTGATTCGTGTTGTAAGATCTCCCGAAGGAGAAATCAGCATAGATTTTGTCGGAAAAAAATCCGGACGCGGTGCTTACCTGTGTGCAAATCGGCAGTGCCTTGAAAAGGCAAAAAAGACCCATCAGCTGGAAAGAGCGCTGGAAACTGCTATCCCGGATGAGGTTTATCAACGACTGGAAGAACAACTTTGTACTCAACTTAAAGAGCAATAAACTATAACACAGGAAAAGGAGGAACACCATGCAAAAACAAGAGCTTTCAATGCTTTCCCTTGCACGCAAAGCAGGTAAATTGGTTCTGGGCTTTGATAAGGTAGCAGATGGAGTAAAGGACGGCAGCGTAAAGGGGTTGTTTTACAGTGCCGATCTTTCCGAAAAAAGTAAAAAGGAACTGTGCTTCATCGGAGAAAAAAATCAGATTCAGCCAATAGAACTTCAGGTAACAATGGAGGAAATCTTTCACGTCTGCGGAAAACGCTCCGGCGTGATTGCTCTGACCGATGAAGGTTTTGCAAAAAAGATTGCTTCCGTTTCCGTTAAGAGCAGATAAAAGTATTTTCAGCAGGACAAAAGCATTCCTGATAAAAGGAGGCGTATGTTTCGATGATAAACAATAAATACAGAATACATGAGGTTGCAAAAGACTTAAATGTTCCAATGAATGAGATTGTGGAACTTTTGGATCAGCACTTTTCCGGTGAAAAAAAGCGTACAACCGTTTTAACAGGGGAAGAACTGAACCTGATCTTTGAAACCTATACTCAAAAAAATCAGCTGGCAGACCTTAGTAGCTATTATGCTTATAAAGAGGAATCAAAAAAACCTGAACCGGAAAAAAAGACAGCAGAAAAGAAAAAAGAACCTGCTGCCAAGAAAAAAACGGTGCAGCCGGCACAGGAAGAGAATACATTGCCACCACAAACACAAGAACAAACAAAAGCGGAGAAAGTTAAAACCCAAAAAACACCGGAACCGCTTGCAGAAAAAGAGGAAGAACCACATTCCGTGAAAGACCAGCAGTCTTACCTGTCTGATAATCAGGTAAAGGGCGAGGAGAGGGAGATAGAGTATATGAATGATACACAGAAACGTCCACAGGGCAATCGTCCACAGAACGACAACCGTTCCGGCGACCGTCCTGTAAATAATGGGGAACGCCTGCGCAATAATAATAACGACCGCAAACGTCAGGGAGATCGTCCGCAGAACGATAACCGTTCCGGCGACCGCCCAAACAAATTCGGCGATAAACCAAGATCCAACAACGACCGCAACGACCGTGGTGACCGTCCAAACAAATTCGGCGACAAACCGAGATTTAATAACGACCGCAATGACCGCGGCGACCGCCCAAATAAGTTTGGCGACCGTCCAAACAAATTCGGTGATAAACCGAGATTCAATAACGACCGCCCAAACAACAATTCAAAGCCAACACAGAAACCTGCAAAACCGGTTCCTGCATCGGCTCCACGTCAAGCATCTTCCATCAATCCCGAACTGGATGAAAACGTAAACGGCAAGATGATTCGCCATGTTGATATGCGTGCAGCTAACGTAGAGCTGGATAAATACAACGAGCGTTATGAACAGATTGCTCCTGAAAATATGTCCAAAAGAGATGATGGACTGAAAAAACAAAAAATCGGCGGCAGAAATAATAAAAAGAAAAACTTCATGTCCAAAAAAGATAAGGAGATGGAGAAACTCAAAAAGCTGGAGATGGAGCGTGAGCGTCGTCAGAAGCTGCACATCACCCTGCCGGATGAAATCACTGTTGGCGATTTGGCACTGAAACTGAAGATTCAGTCCGCAGAAATTATCAAACGTCTGATGATGCTGGGCGAGATGAAATCCGTTTCCGATATCATCGACTATGATACCGCTGCTTTGGTTGCAATGGAAATCGGTGCAAAGGTAGAGCGTGAGGTTGTTGTTACCATCGAAGAAAGACTCTTTGATGACAGCGAAGATAACGATGAACAGAAAGTGGAACGTCCGCCGGTTGTTGTTGTTATGGGTCACGTTGACCACGGTAAAACTTCCATCTTGGACGCAATCCGTCATGCAGACGTTACCTCCACCGAGGCAGGTGGTATTACCCAGCACATCGGTGCATATCAGGTAAATGTAAACGGCAAACCAATTACCTTCCTGGACACTCCTGGACATGAGGCGTTCACTTCAATGCGTGCTCGTGGTGCGGATATCACCGATATCGCTGTTCTGGTTGTAGCTGCTGACGACGGCATCATGCCACAGACAGTAGAATCCATCAACCATGCAAAAGCAGCAGGCGTATCTATCATCGTTGCAATCAATAAGATGGATAAGCCAACCGCAGACCCTGAAAAGGTAAAACAAGAACTTACAGAATATGAGCTTGTTCCGGAAGAATGGGGCGGCGACGTTATCTGTGTTCCTGTTTCCGCAAAAACAAAGATGGGTATTCAGGACCTTCTGGAAAACATCCAGCTGGTAGCAGAAGTAAAAGAACTTAAAGCAAATCCGGATAGAATGGCAAAAGGAACCGTTATCGAGGCAAAACTGGATAAAGGTCGCGGCCCTGTTGCAACCATCCTGATTCAGAACGGTACCCTCAAATCCGGCGATAGCGTAATCGCAGGTACAGCAATCGGCCGTGTTCGTGTTATGACAAACTCTAAGGGTGAGAAAATTGACACAGCAGGTCCATCCACTCCTGTTGAGATTACCGGTCTTGCAGAAGTTCCGGCAGCAGGCGACGAGTTCAATGCAGTTGAAGATGAAAGACTGGCAAAAGAACTGGTTGAAAAGAGAAAACAGGAAGCAAAAGAGAAAGAATTCAGCTCCTACCAGAAAGTTACTCTGGATAATCTGTTTGAACAGATTGAAGTTGGCGAAACCAAAGAACTGCCACTGATTGTAAAGGCAGACGTTCAGGGTTCTGTAGAGGCTGTAAAACAATCCCTTGAAAAACTCAGCAATGCAGAGGTTCGCGTTAAGGTTATCCACGGTGCCGTTGGTGCAGTAAGCAAATCCGACGTTATGTTGGCAGAGGCTTGCGGTGCAATCATCGTAGGATTCAACGTTCGTCCTGACCCAATCGCAAGAGATATGGCAGAAAGCGAAGGCGTTGATATGAGAATGTATCGTGTAATCTACGATGCAATCGAAGAAATTTCCTCCGCTATGAAGGGTATGCTCGCTCCAAAAACTCGTGAGGTTGAGTTGGGCCGTGCAGAAGTTCGTGAGGTATTCAAGATTACCGGTGTTGGAACCGTTGCCGGATGTTATGTTCTGGAAGGTAAAATTACCAGAAATGCAGAAATCCGCATCGTTCGTGACGGTATCATCATTGCTGACGAACATCTGACCTCCCTCAAACGTTTCAAAGATGACGTCAAAGAGGTTGCAAGAGGCTACGAATGTGGTATGGGTATCGAAAAATTCGGCGACCTGAAAGTCGGCGATATCTTCGAGGCTTATATGATTGAGGAATACCGCGACTAATCTCGTTGTATTGATGACTTTATGAATTGAATGAGGACTGAATCTGTTTTCAGTCCTCATCTTTTTCAATCGAAATAAACCTTGTTGAAAGGAGAAATATTATGGCTTTTCGAGTAGGAAGAACCAGTGAAGATTTAAAAAGAGAACTGACCGATATTATCCGCCATGTTAAGGACCCAAGAGTTTCTTCGATTTTGACTATTATTAAAATCGAACTGTCCAACGATATGTCCCATTGTAAAGTATATGTCAGCTCTCTTGATGGTTTGGATAAAGCGAAAGAAGCGGTAAAGGGACTTAATAATGCAAATGGCTTCATTAAACATGAGGTCAATGCACGCATTAAAATGCGTCGAATCCCCGATTTTCACTTTATTGCAGATGATTCCACCGAATACAGTGCAGACATTGCAAGAATTTTAAATAGTCTGGATATTAAAAAGGATGACGAAGCTGCTGACGAGGAATAAATTTCCTTGTCTTTGCTGCGGATGATTAAAAAATAAAGGGGGAAATGGGAAATGTCCGTGAAGTTGGATGTTGTACAGGCAGCCGAGCTGTTAAAAAAAGCAGACAATGTTCTGATTTTAACGCATAAAAATCCCGATGGAGATACTTTGGGAAGCGGTTACGCTTTGATGTATGCACTTCACCGTTTGGGAAAACAGGCCTGTGTGGTTTGTCATGACCTAATTCCCCAAAGATATTCTTATTTTGATACCTTGCATTTTCAACAAAATAATGTAGTCGATTTTGTTCCGCAGTATATTGTCGCGGTGGATTTAGCCGATACCTCCCTGCTGGGTGAAAGCCTTCAGCAGTATGCAGAACGGGTGGATCTGTGCATTGACCACCATATCTCCAATCGGGAATATGCAAAAAACTTATTGTTGTCAGAAAATGCAGCAGCAACTTGCGAACTGATGTTTGATGTCATTGAGGCAATGCAGGTTGAGATAGATAAGCAAATTGCCGAATGTCTGTATACAGGATTGGTTACCGATACAGGTTGCTTTCGATACCCTTCTGTCACTGTGTATACACACCATGTTGCAGAAAGATTGATGCAGGCTGGTGCAGATACCAGACACATTCATCATGTCTTATATGAAAATGTCAGACGCGAAAAAATTTCGCTGATGCTTGCAGCCCTGCAAAGTCTGCGTTATGAACTGGACGGCAGGTGTGCCATCATTACCCTGATGCGGGATACCATTCAAAATTGTGGTGTTACAGAAGGTGAACCAGATGGACTTTCGACTATCCCAAGGGATATCGAGGGTGTTTTGGTTGGTGTAACCATTCGCCAGCTGAAAAATAAGCAAGGCTACAAAATTTCTGTCCGCACCGAAGGAACAGTAAATGCAAGTAAAATTTGCCATCGTTTGGGCGGAGGCGGTCACATTGCAGCAGCAGGCTGCACAATCAGCGGACTTCCCCTGCAAGAGGTCTGCTCTCGTGTGCTTTGCTCCGTTCGGGAAGAACTGGATTCCTCAGAGCTTTGCACTTTGCAGGGAGAATTTGGAACCCCGAAAAAGTAAAGGGTAAAATAGGACAGGGGGAACACACTTGGACGGAATCATTATCATGGATAAGCCGGAGGATTTTACCTCCTTTGATATGGTGGCAAAAATGCGCCGACTTTTGGGAACACGTAAAGTAGGACACGCCGGAACATTGGACCCAATGGCAACCGGAGTGCTGCCCATTTTTGTGGGACGTGCAACAAAGTGCAGTGATATTTTGCCGAACCAAAATAAACGATATACCGCAGTTTTTGAGCTGGGTTATACCACCGATACTTTAGATGCTACCGGAAGGGTACTCAGCAGAAGCGAAGTTTTAGTTGGTAAAGCTGAAGTGGAAGCGGCTTTGGAACAGTTTCGCGGAGAAATCATGCAGCTGCCTCCAATGTACTCGGCAATTCAAATTAACGGAAAACGTCTGTATGATTTAGCTCGCCAGGGAATCGAGATTGAACGGGAAAAACGTCCTGTTACCATCACCCACCTGGAATTGTTGGATGGCGATGAAGAAAATCACCGCTACAAAATTGATGTTGCCTGCTCTAAGGGAACTTATATCCGCACCCTCTGTGCCGATATTGGCGAGGCTTTGGGCTGCGGAGCAACAATGACTGCACTTCGCCGTACCGAAGCGGCAGGTTTTTCTCTTGCAGACAGCCTTACTTTGGAACAAGCAGAACAGCTTTCTCAGCAAGGTACACTTACAGATCAACTGCTCCCGATTGCTTCTTTGTTTTCCGATTTACCACAGCTTTCGTTGAGCGGAAAACAGGAAACCATGTACCGTAATGGGGTAAAGCTGGATTTAAACCGCTTGCAGCTTCCTGTACAGCAGGGGGATGGCGGTGACATCTGCGTTGTGGGCGAAGACGGAACTTTCCTTGGCATCAGCTTTGCCGACAGGGAAAACGGCGTATTAAAATTGAAAAAATTGTTTGCCTTAATCGGGTAAAAAGGCTTGAATTTCGATATTATGTTTATAAAACAGTGGCAATCACGATTTACGGCAATGATTAGATAAACTCCGAAATATTCTAAAGGAAAATGATACACTTTTCTTTGCTGAAACTTCTTTATGAAGCAACAAAATAGATTGTGATACACAAAGCAGGAAATCCATCGAGGGTTTTCTGCTTTTCTTTTGCTCAAAATGAGATGAAAAAAGTCATCATAGAGGCTAAAAATCCTTTTGTTGTGTGGAAAATTCAGTTCCTCATACTTTTAATGCTCAACGAATACGGACCTAATACTATAAAAAATCCTTGTTTCTTTTCACTATGCTTTTCATCATGAAAAAGACAGCATATTGTACAAATCGGATATTCTTTGACAAAAACTTTTCAATAGATTGTAAAGAAAAAAGAAGTGTGTTATAATCAATCTGTTGTAATTTTTATGTAATATTTTTGCCATAAACGGGTAATTAAGTTGCATTAAAATTACAAGATAATTTTCATCAAGACGGATGTATAGTGTAAAACGGTGAAAGGTTGTAACGATTCGAGTTCAATTTGAACAGTAAAGAAGGAGGAGAAGATGAAAAGGTATTTTGCAAAATTAAAAGTGACAATTTTTATCAAAATCATAACAGCATTTATTTCCATTATCGGTGTTGCCGCTATGCCGTATATCACAAAACTGCTGTTTGACTATGATTTTTCAAGAGGTATGGGCGGGGCTATGATAATCGTGATGCTTTATCTTGTGGCGATTGCGGTAGGAATGATTTTTGAATACATCAGCCAGCGTCATACTTGGAAGCTGAGAAAAGAAGCCGGTATTTTAATGAAGCAGGATTTGTTCGATTCTTTGCTTTTAAAGGACTATACCGATTTTAAAAAGTATGGTGTATCCGATTATATCTCGATTTTTAATAATGATTTTGCTGCCTGTGAACAGTACATAGAGAGTTACGTTGAAATCATTCAGACACTGTTCCAACTTTTTGTTTATGGATTTTTCCTCTTTAATCTCGATTATCGTCTGGCAATCGTGATTATTCTCAGCTCTTTTTTCAGTCTGGTTGTTCCAAAATTGACAGGAAAACATCTCTCTCAGAGAAAGGCCGACCATCTTTCGGGAATGGCTGCTTACGTTGATGCCATTCGTGACCTGCTTTCGGGATTTTGTTTTGTGAACAACGAAACAAGACAAAGTATCTCCCAACGACATAAGCAAGTACTGGAAGATACCGAAGAAAAAAGGTATCATTTTGGAAAGTTTAACACATTAACAAATGTGACAACCGGTAGCAGTATGTACTTTTTGGAATGGATTGTGTTTGCCGTGATTGGTGTTTTACTTTTTCAGGGAGAAATCACAGTCGGCATTGCCAGTGCAGCATTGGGATATATCCAGTCTTTCTGCTATCCGGTTTCCTATATCTTAAAAGATATCAACAGTTTAAATGCTTCCCGTGCAGCTACCGAAAAAACACTGAAACTTATCAACACAAAAACTCCGAAGCCTCTTTCCGTTAATGAGTTTCACTCGGCAATCGAATTTCAGGATGTGTCCGTTACATTGGGCGATTTTACTTTTTCTCACTTTTCCCATACCTTTGAAAAGGGCAAAAAGTACGCAATCATAGGACCAAGCGGCACCGGAAAATCCACTATTTTAAATCTGCTGATGCAATATGTTATACCGGATGAAGGGAAAATCTTGATTGACGGCAAGGAATTTTCAGGGATGGATACCAGCAAAATTATGATTTGCATTAACCAGTTTGAACACATTTTCCATGCTTCTTTTACTGAAAACGCAACAGTGTTTGGAACTTACCCCGAAAGCAAGGTGACACAAACCCTCCGCTATTTTAAAAATCCGAAGATCGACAGTCTTTTGGAAAAAGCAAACGCACAGGAGTTGAGTGGCGGAGAAAACCAAATGATGCAGCTTGTTCGAGCAGTAGCGGCAGAAAAACAAATTATTTTGATGGACGAATCACTTTCCGCAGTAGACCATATCAATGCCGAACAACTCCAACAAGAACTGCTGAAGTTAGATAAAACAATTCTCTTTATCACACATGATGTATCACAGGAAAACCTAAAAAATTTCGACAAAGTGCTGAAATTAACCTCGTCTAACAAGAAATTAGCGGTTTAAAGCGATAAATTACACAAAAAGCCAATTCAGCTATTGATTTTTAGTCCACACTTTAGTATACTTTGAGGAAAGCAAAGAAGTAAAGGTGTGGGCTAATTTTTGTGTAATGAATCCACCAAAATTTTTAAAAATAGAGGAGAAATAGTCATGATCGTTATTATGAAACAATCTGCCGAACAGGAACAGATTGACAAGTTAAAAAAAGAATTTGAAGAAATGGGTTTGCAAATTCATCTGTCCCAGGGTGTCAATACCACTTTGATGGGTCTTGTGGGAGATACCACCAAAATTGATATCGGCAAAGTTGCTTCTATGGATATTGTTGAAGAGGTAAAACGAATCCAGGAACCATACAAAAAAGCAAACCGAAAATTTCACCCACAGGATACTGTGATTGAAGTTGGCTCTGCAAAAATCGGTGGTGGAAACTTTCAGGTTATTGCAGGTCCTTGCTCGGTAGAAACTCCACAGCAGATTTGTCAGGTGGCACAGGCAGTGAAGGCATCCGGTGCAAGCTTGTTGCGAGGCGGTGCATTTAAACCACGCACTTCTCCATATGCTTTTCAGGGATTAAGAGGAGAAGGAATCTCTTTGCTTTCTCAGGCAAAAAAAGAAACAGGATTGCCGATTGTTACCGAAATTATGAGCTATGAAGACATTGACCTGTTTGACGATGTAGATGTCATTCAGGTAGGTGCAAGAAATATGCAGAACTTCGAGCTGCTCAAACAGCTTGGAAAATTGGACAAACCTATTCTGCTAAAACGTGGAATGTCTGCTACCATTGAAGAATTTTTGATGAGTGCAGAATACATTATGGCACAGGGCAATGAAAAGGTTATCCTGTGTGAAAGAGGAATCCGTACCTTTGAAACAAAAACACGCAACACACTGGATATGTCCGCAGTACCAATGCTCAAAAAACTGTCCCACCTGCCGGTTATGATTGACCCTAGCCATGCAACCGGTATTCCGTGGATGGTGGAACCAATGACACTGGCTGCCATTGCTGCCGGAGCAGACGGCGTTATGATCGAAGTTCACAACGACCCACCAAAGGCTTTGTGTGACGGAGCTCAGTCCCTGCGTCCGGAACAATTTGACAGTCTGATGAAAAAAGTACAGAAAACTGCCGAGTTCTTCAAAACCCTGTAAGAATAGGAGAGAAGACGCAAAATGAAGGAAACCATTGGAATTGTGGGGCTGGGTCTGATTGGTGCTTCCCTTGCAAAAGCAATCAAGGCAAACACCAACAATACCGTCTTGGGATTGGATGTAGATGAATCGACGATGGAACAGGCATTGCAAGAGGGGACAATTGATGAGGTGCTGAGCGATTACAGCCGCCCTGATATTTTGATTGTGGCTTTGTTCCCACAAGCTGCGGTGGATGTTATCAAAGAAAATATCTCAAAGCTAAAAAAAGGCTGTATCGTTATGGATATTTGCGGTGTAAAAAAAGCCATCGTTTCACAGGTAGCAAATTTATGTAAAAGCCATCAGGTTGAGTTTATTGGTGGACACCCAATGGCAGGCAAGGAGCAATGGGGTTATCAAAATTCCAGTGCAACCCTGTTTTGCCACGCGAGCATGATTCTCACACCTATTTTCACCGATTCGTGGGCACTGGAAAAGGTGCATCAGCTCTGCACAGAAATCGGATTTGAACGGATTGTTTTCACCGACCCGGACAGTCACGACAAGATGATAGGTTATACTTCACAGTTAGCCCATATTCTTTCCAACGCTTACATTAAAAATCCGTTGTGTATGAACTATAAAGGTTATACCGGCGGAAGCTTCCAAGATTTGACTCGTGTAGCAAAGCTGAATCCTGTTATGTGGAGCGAACTGTTTTTGCTCAATCGCCAAAATCTGTTGGACGATTTGGATATACTGATTTCCAGCTTGCAAGAATATCGTCATGCAATTGCAGAAAAGGATGAACAGCGTTTGATACAGTTGTTGGCAGATGGAAGCCGCATCAAGGAAGCATTAAACGCAAAATAAATGCTGAGAGGAGCGGTAAAAGATGGATTTGGAAGAGATTCGTAAGAAAATTGACCTGTTGGATCAGCAGATTACCGTTTTGCTGACCGAAAGAATGGAGATTACCAACGAAGTAGCGGAATATAAAAAGGCACATCAGCTTCCGGTTTATCACCCACAAAGAGAAAAAGAGGTAATCGACAAAGTTTGCTCTTTCACTAAGGAAGAATATAAACAGGCTTTGACTGAAATTTATCAATGTATTATGGACGAAAGCAAGAAGAATCAACAGCGTCAGCTTGACCTTAAACATAATTCTCATAATTCGTTCAGCTAAAATCATCGAACTGCTTGAAAAAATTGTATAGAGAATTTCCTGCCAAAACTCACAGCTGTTAAGATGGTAGGAGAAAAGGTCTGCAAAATCGGAAGTCTATTGCTTTTAGATGGAAAATACTTTATTCATCTAAAAATTATTCGTTCGTTAGATTTCATTTATTTGCATTAAAAAAATAGCACATCGGATTTTTTTAAATGTAGGGTAAATATTTTCTTTATAAATAAAAAATCTTAAAAAACACTTGACAAATAAAAAAGAATATGCTTTAATAGTTTAAAGTAAAATAAAAACCGTTGATAGGGAGATAAAACTGGACACGACCTCACAGAGAGCCGAAGGTGCTGCGATTTCGGCAGGAAACGATTCAGACAAATGGACCCTTGAGGGCAGAGCGAACGGAGTTTTTCTCTCAGTATCCTCTGACGCTGTGACCGGCGTTATCGGTCAGGAATGTGTTGGCATTCTGTTGGAGGTGGGCGTGTTATACGTCAATCAAGGTGGTACCGCAGATTTTTAGCATCTGTCCTTGTTATGGGGACAGGTGCTTTTTTTATTCCCTAAAACCCACTGATAACAAAAAGCCGATTCAATTAAAAATGGCGGACAATCCGCATAATTGAAGGAGTTGTATGATGATGAAAAAAATGATGAGTGTGATGATGGCAGCTTTATTGGCAGCAACAATGGTAGGATGCAGCAACACCCCATCTTCAGATGAAGGAAAAATTCAGATTGGTGTTGTGCAGATTATGGAACATCGCTCTCTGGATACCATCCGAGAAGCCTTTTTAGAGGAAATGGAAACATTGGGTTATGGGGAAGATAAGGTAGAGTTTCAGATTCAAAATGCACAGGGTGAACAAAGTAATCTAGGAACCATTTGTAAAAAATTTGTGGGCGATAAGGTAGATATGATTGTAGCAATAGCAACACCAACTGCTCAGGCAGCAGCGGCAGCAACTTCGGATATTCCGATTGTCTTTTCCGCCGTTACCGACCCTGTCGAGGCAAAACTGATGGAAGATATGCAAAAACCAAACAAAAACGTTACCGGCACTTCCGATGCAATCCCGGTAGATCAGGTTATGCAGCTGTGCAAACAACTGACCCCGCAGGTTAAAAAAATCGGTTTTCTCTATACCGCATCAGAAATCAATGCACAGGTAACAGCCGAAAAAGCAATCAGAGAAGCAGAAAAAATGGGTTATAAAACGGAGCTTGTAACAATCAGTGAAATCTCCGAATTGCAGCAGGCAGCTCAAAAACTTGCACAGGATGTCGATGCAATTTACGTTCCGATTGATAATACAATCGCACAGGCAATGCAAACTTTAGCTCAGGTAGGAATCGAACATAAGATTCCAATTTATACCGGAGCAGATTCGATGGTAAATGATGGCGGCTTTGCAACGGTGGGAATCGAGTATCGTCAGCTTGGAAAACAGACTGCACACATCGCCCAAAAGATTTTGGAGGGAACACCGGTCAGCGAGGTTCCGGCAGAAACATTAAATCAGTTTGGAACCTTTATTAACCCGAATACAGCAAAAGCAATCGGTATAGAAATTCCGCAGGAAATTGCACAAACAGCCACAATGTTGGGCGAGTAAATTTTTAATGAACGAGGAGGTTTGCAAAATGATGAGCTTATATTCAATGTTCTCTGCAATAGAGCTGGGGCTCATTTATTCTTTGATGGTGTTGGGATTGTTTGTTTCTTACCGTGTTCTAAACATCCCGGATCTGACAGTAGATGGTAGCTTTACTTTGGGTGCTGCGGTAGCGGTGGTATTTACGCTAAACGGACACCCTGTATTGGGAATGTTTTTAGCAGCAGCGGCAGGTGGTGTTGCAGGCTTAACCACCGCTTTCTTGCAAACAAAAATGAAAATCCAGCCAATCCTTGCCGGTATCATTACCATGACCGGACTCTATTCCATTAACCTGATGGTTATGGATAATAAAGCAAATCTGCCAATCACAAGCGAGCAGAGCTTATATACCGCCTTTGGATCATTGGTCGGAAAAGATGTGCAAGGAGTGCTTCTTTCGGGAATTATTGCAGCAGCAGTTGCTGTTTTTTTGATAATATTTTTTAACACACCAGTCGGGTTGACTATACGTGCAACGGGAGATAATGAGGAGATGGTTCGTTCTTCTTCTATTGATGCGCACGTTACAAAATCAATAGGATTAGCACTATCCAACGCTTGTGTGGCACTTTCAGGGGCAATGATTGCACAGTATAATTGCTACGCTGAAGTTAGGATGGGAATAGGTATGGTTGTCATCGGTCTTGCATCACTCATTATCGGTGAAATTGCCGTCGATTTGCTTGTAAAAAACAAATCAATTTTAACATCAGCAATAGCTGCAATCGTTGGTTCCGTTCTGTACCGCTTGATTATTGCTCAGGCACTTGAGATGAATTTTTCCGCTTCCGGTTTAAAATTGATTACCGCAATTATCGTTGCTCTGGCAATGTCATATCCGGCAATCAAGGAAATGATTGAATTATCAAAGGTAAGAAAGGCGGGAAAACAAAATGTTGGAGATTAGAAATCTGAGTAAAACCTTTTATGCAGGAACTGTGAACGAAAAAACAGCAATAGACCGCTTGAATCTTCAGGTAAAGGATGGAGAATTTATCACTGTAATTGGTTCAAACGGAGCAGGAAAATCCACACTTTTCCATCTGATTGCAGGAAGCTTGTTGCCAAACAGTGGAAATATCTATTTAGACGGTCAAGAAATTACCTTTTTGCCCGAACACAAAAGGGCAAGGCAGATTGGCAGAATTTTTCAGGACCCTATGAGGGGAACCGCTCCTTGCATGACAGTAGAAGAAAATATGGCACTTTCCTATCTGCGTGCAAAAAAAAGAAATTTTAGATTTGGTATTTCAAAAGAAGATAGAGCGTTCTTTCAAGAACAACTGGCAATGCTGCACTTGGGACTAGAAGATCGGATGAAATCTCCAATCGGTCTGCTATCGGGTGGTCAACGGCAGGCAATCTCTTTATTGATGTGTACTATGGTAACACCAAAGCTTCTGCTATTGGATGAGCATACAGCAGCTTTAGACCCATCCACGGCACAGAAAGTTTTGACTATCACACAAGAAACAGTGCAAAAAAACCACATTACAACCATGATGATTACCCATGATATCGAGGCTGCCCTGCGTTTGGGAACAAGAACGATTATGATGGGCGGCGGAAAAATTATTATGGATATTAGCGGCAAGGAAAGAGAAGAGATGACGGTTCCAAAGTTGTTGGAACAATTTCGGGAAAGAAGTCAAGATTCTGTTTTCAGTGACCGAATGTTATTGAGTGAAAAATAAAAAATTTCTTTATATCGAAAAAATAAGAACTCAGTTCAAAAAACTTGTAAAGATGTCGAATTTTTTATGAAAAAAAGTTCATTATCCACAAATCGCTCCCAAGTTTAAAAAATATATAAAAACCGTGACGAAAAAGATTGAATTTACCCGCCCAAAAAGCTATAATAAAAATGATATTATTTTCTATTTTAAAAGCAGAAAGAATTTTTCTGCTTTACTTTTTGAAAAACATACATTATATAAAATTAAAATATCGTATGATCTTTTTCAAAATGATGGGAAGGGGATAAAAAAATGAACTATGAGGCAATTACTTCCATCTTGAATGATGGACTTGTTTTGGCAACAGGATGTACTGAGCCAGGCGCACTGGCTTTAACAGCAGCAACAGCAGCTGCACATCTGGGTGAGGAAGTGAAGTCCATTCACACCTTTGCAAGTGGAAATATTATCAAAAACGCTTATTCTGCCGGAATTCCGGGAACCGATTTTGTCGGCATTGAATACGCAGTTGCCTTGGGTGCTGTGGTTGCAAAGCCGGAAAAACAGCTCCAGGTAATCAATGGTTTGTCCGATGAGCAGATAAAAAAAGCTTGCGATATGGTTGCAGCCAAAACAGTCAAGGTAGAACTGGCAAAGGTTCCGGAAAAACTTTACATCGAAGTACTTGTTAAGGGTGAAACCAGAACCGCAAAAGCTATTATTGCAAATGTTCATACTAATGTAGTTTACATTGAAGAAAACGGACAGCCTGTTTTTGATAAACGTCATGAAGAGCAGAGTGCGTCCGATGGTTATTCCGATGCTGATATTAAAGAAATCCTCTCCGTAGCAAAAATTTACGAATATGCTACCACAGTTGACCTGTCCATGCTGGATAAAGTTCGTCTGAGCATTGATGTCAACTCAGCTATCAGTGAAGAAGGTCTGCGCAATCCTTACGGTCTGTGCATCGGCAGGGGCATGCGTGATGATATTGAAAAAGGTTATCGATGCGAATCTCTTGTAACTTATGCAATGGAACTTGCTTCTGCGGGTGCAGATGCTCGTATGGCAGGTGCAGATGCTCCTGTTGTATCAAATTCCGGTTCCGGCAACCAGGGAATTGCCTGCACAATGCCGGTTGTAGCGGTTGCAAAAAAACGTGGTGCTTCGGATGAGCAGATGATGCGTGCTGCAACCATGAGCCATCTCATGGGAATCTATATCAAATCCCAGTTTGGAAGATTATCAGGCTTCTGCGGTGCCACCGTTGCGGGAACAGGATCTGCTTGCGGTATTGCTTATCTGCTGGGTGGTGGACTGAAAGAAATTGAAAACTGCGTATACAATATGATTGGAAATGTAACAGGCATGTTGTGCGACGGTGCAAAGGCAGACTGTGCACTGAAGATTGCAACCTGCACCAACGCTGCAATGCAGGCAGCATTGATGGCACTCAGAGGAGTTCGTGTTATGTCTACCGATGGCATTGTAGAAGATGATGTTGAAAAAACCATCTCCAACTTTGCACAGTTGGGAAATGAAGGTTCTGTCGAACTTGACCAGATTATGCTGGACATGATGTTGAAAAAAGAAAAAAAGGCGTAACAAAAAGGATATGTAAAAAGGGGTACGTTTTGTATCCCTTTTTTTCTTGCTCTGCTTTGTTTTTTGTGCTATGATAGTTGCGAAAAAGATTGTCGAAAATGTCTGGAGGAAAAGGTATGAGAATCAGAAGAAAACCGTGGGCACGTCCGGAACTGGAAGAATGCCCATTCTGTGTTGACAGTCCGGAAGAAAAAATAGGTCACTGGCACAAAGAATTTCCAAAAAAGCAGCCGCTTCATCTGGAACTGGGCTGTGGCAAGGGCGGATTTATAGCACAAAAAGCAGTCAGCAATCCTGATATCAATTTTATTGCAGTAGATATTAAAAGTGACATCCTGGGCTTAACAAAACGCAATATTGAAAAATTCTATGAACAGGCAGGTAAATCTGTTGATAATGTCCGCATTTTTGCATATGATATCGAAAGAATTTTGCAAGTGTTGGATTCAAATGATGAGGTAGACCGCATCTATATCAATTTTTGCAATCCATGGCCAAAGAAAAAGCATAAGAAAAAAAGACTGACCTATCCAAGACAGCTGTTTTTTTATCAGGAATTTTTGAAAAACGGCGGAGAAATTTGGTTTAAAACCGATGATGACGAACTGTTTGAGGAGTCTTTGGATTACTTTAAAATGTGCGGCTTCACCGAGGAATATCTGACCCGTGACCTTGCGGCAAGCGGTTTTGCAGAAAATATAGTTACCGAACACGAAAATATGTTTATGGAACAGGGAATCAAGATTAAATTTTTGATTGCTAAAAACCATGGTAGGGTCAGTGCCCTGCCTCCAATCGTTCCGAAAGAAACAGATGAAGATAAAGAAAACGAAGGAACCGACGAATAAAAATTTTTGTAGGAAAGGAAGAAAAAAGATGAAAGCAATTTGTAATGCAAAATTGGTTCTGCATGACCGTGTAGAAACAGGAAAAGCAGTTTTGTTTGAGGATAAAATTATAGGTATCGTTCCGATGGAGGAAGTTCCCGCACAGGCAGAACAGATTGATGTAAATGGTGCATGGGTAACTCCGGGCTTGTTCGATGTCCACATTCATGGTTCAGGTGGATGCGACACAATGGATGGCAGCGAAGAGGCTCTGCATACCATCGCTTCCAGCGTTGTCAAAAACGGTGTCACCCGTTTTCTGGCAACTTCTGTAACCCTGCCTTTAGATAAAACCGCTCAGGTATTTGATATTGTCAGAAATGTAGTCGGCAAAAGCGGAGAAGAATGGAATGCCGCTGTTATCGAAGGCATCAATATGGAAGGACCCTTTATCCATCCGGCTTATAAGGGTGCTCATGAAGAAAATTATATCACAGATTTCGATTTCGATTTTATGAAACGTTACAGCGATATTATCCGCATTGTTACCGTTGCTCCCGATAAAGAGGGCGGTATGGAATTTATCCGTAAAGTAACCACAGAAACACCAATCAAGGTTTCTATCGGACATACCAATGCCACCTATGAGCAGGCAATGCAAGCGATTGAAAACGGTGCTACTCAGGTTACTCACCTCTATAATGCAATGACCCCAATGCACCATCGTAAACCGGGTGTTGTTACCGCAGCCCTTTCCTCCGATGTTTACACCGAGATGATCTGTGATACCATCCATGTACACCCTGCAATGTTCCAGTTTGTAATGAATTGTAAGGGAAAAGACCGTTTTCTCCTCATCACCGATTGCATGAGAGCCGGTGGTATGCCACAAGGAGAATATACTCTCGGAGAATTAAAGGTTGTCGTTAATGAAAACAGTGCAAGATTGACAGACGGCACTTTGGCAGGAAGCATCTTGACATTGAATTGTGCAATCGCTAACGTTAGAAAACATACCGACAAACCAATCTGGGAGATTGTGAATGCAGCTACTTTAAATCCTGCTCGTGCAATGGGGATGCAGGATAGAATCGGCTCTATCAGAAGTGGCTGTAACGCTGATTTTGCTGTTTTTGACGAGGAGTTCAACACACTAATGACAATTGTGGACGGCAGAGTTGTTTATCAGAAATAGGATCTCTAAAATAAAGAACCGTTCTTATTATTAGTCTGAAAAGGATATTTTTAAAATTTCCTCAACCAGATAAAAGCACCGACTTGATTTAATAAAAAGAACGAAAATAAAAAGCATGGGAACTGAACAGAAGTTAATCTGTCCGGCTTCCATGCTTTTTATTTTAATCAATATATTGCTGACTGCATCTTTGATGGTTCTATTTTGATGAGTACAAGCATAGCATATATCAAACAATTTTATATCAAAAATATGGACGCCTCAAAAGAACGGAATACCACCCTGATGGGAGGAGAGAACACAGATGCTTCAAGAAAAAACCACACAAAAGATAGATTTAGAATACCTGCTCGACTGCCTTGCACCGACAATCAGCCATGAGCTGCGCAAGCTTCCGCAAAATGTATGGCAGGGGATACAAGAAATCCGTCTGTTGGAGGGAAGACCCATTTATTTAACAATGTTTGGAAAGATTGTTGCACTTCCGAAATTATGCAATACACAAAAGAAAATCACAAAACAGGAGCTGGAGCAGAGCTTTTCTTCTCTGTGCGAGTATTCTGTACATACCTATCTGCCACAGATACAAAATGGGTTCATCACCATCAAAGGCGGACACCGCATTGGTCTTGGCGGAACTGCTGTATTAAAGCAGGATGAAATTATCTCGCTGCGTGAGATTACTTCAATGAATATTCGTCTAGCACGAGCTGTAAATATTGATGTTTCATCATTGTGCAGTCGCTTGTTTTCAGATGGTCTGTGTTCGGCACTCATTGTCGGAGAACCATCCAGCGGAAAAACAACCTTGCTTCGGGCAATTTCAACATGGCTTTCCAAAAAAGACAGCGGATATATTCGGGTCACAGTGGTGGACGAGCGTGGAGAATTGATGGGCAAAGATTCTGCTTATCCGGATGGATGTCTAGATATATTGCGAGGTTTTCCAAAAGCGGCAGGAATTTTGCAGGCAGTGCGAACACTTTCTCCTCAGATTGTTGTCTGTGATGAAATCGGAGATGGGCAAGAGGTGTCCGAACTAATTCAGGCAATGAATTGCGGTGTTTGTTTTTTGGGAAGTATCCATGCCGGCTGTGGGGAAGAACTTTTGCAGCGCCCACAGTATCAGCAGCTTTGCAAAGTTCACGCCATTTCCAAAGTTGTCTTTTTAAAGGGAGCAGAAACACCTGCACAGGTAGCGGAAATTTATCGTTGTGCGGAAGATGGGAGTTTAAAAAAGATATGAGCCTATCAATCGGGATTTTGGGTAGAGCAATGGTGATGGTTTCCTGCATTGGAATTGGATATTATCTTGGAAACAAAGTAAAAATGCGCAGAACACAACTTCTCTTATCTGCACAGATGCTCGGAATGCTTACTTCTCGGCTTGGATTTCATTTGCAGGCAGCAGGAGAGCTGGTTGAGGAAATAGCACAGGAACAATCTTTTTGCTCTTTAATTTATTTACAAAGATTTTGTGAAGAAAAGGGACAATCTTTCCCTCTGCGATGGAGATCAGCAATAGAAAAAGAAAAGGGAGAATTAACCCAATCCGATAAAGACCTGCTGCTTCAGATTGGACATATCCTAGGAGCATACGATTTAGATTCCCAACAGGAGGAACTTGAGCATCTTCGCAATCAACTGGAATATCAGGCAAAATTGTTAGAACAGCAGGAGGAAAGGGATAAAAAACTCTACCCTGTTATGGGACCGCTGGCAGGTCTTGCCCTGTGTATACTTCTATAAAAAACAGGAGGGAAAAAAGATGGATGTTGATTTGATTTTTAGAATTGCCGCCATTGGTATCATTGTTTCTGTATTAAATCAGGTGTTGATTCGTTCCGGACGTGAAGAACAGGCAACCATGACCACTTTAGCAGGGTTGATAGTCGTTTTGATGATGATGATTGAACAGATCAGTACACTGTTCCAGACGGTAAAAACGGTGTTTGGGCTGTAAAGGAGGAAAAAACAAATGAAATTAGAAGCGGTTATCGGGTTCAGCCTTTGTGCAGCGGCCCTCAGTTTAACTTTACGCCAATACCGTCCGGAATTTTCCATGATTTTGTCAGTGGTGTGCGGAATAGGGGTGTTGCTTTGGTTAGCCGCTCAAATCTCCCCGGTCCTGGGACAGATTAAAAAATTATCTTCTATGGCAGTGCTTCCCCAAGAGGGAGGAATCCTACTAAAATCTTTGGGAATTTGTCTGGTTACTCAAATTGCCTGTGACACCTGTCGAGATATTGGAGAAACTGCAATTGCATCCAGATTGGAAACAGCAGGCAGAGCCGCAATGCTTTTGCTTGCTATGCCGATGTTTGTAAAGTTATTGGAACAGGCAGCCACATTGATTGGGTGAAAAAATGGACAGGATAAAAAAATGCGTCATTTCATTTCGAATTCTTTTTCTAAAAACATTTGTTAAACTTTTGACTGCAATTTTTGTGATACTTTCGCTCAGAACCCCATGCCATGCACAGGCCCCACAAAATTTTCAAAACGGTCTCACTGAATTTGTTGAATCCTCTTTAGAACAGCTTTGGCAGGATGAGCTGATGAAAATTGCTCCTCAAAATGTGCGTTCTGTATTAAAGGAAGAAGATATAAACAGTTTGCCGCAGCTGCTTTCGATGACACCGAAAGAACTGTTTCATATCTTTAAAGAAACAGTAGTAAAAAAATTCCGCAAACCTTTTTCGTTGCTAGGACGGCTTTTGGGCACTGTTTTACTGTGTGCTGTTGTCAACACAGTGCAGAAAAGTGGAATATCCCAAAAACTCAAAGAGATTTTTGCAATCACCGCAGCAGTAACTGTTGTTTCCTTATTGAGTGCTCCGGTTCTTGGCTGCATTCAGCAGACAGTGCAGGTATTAAAAGAAAGTGCAGTTTTCACCATGTCTTTTGCACCGGTGATGAGCGGTGTTATGATTGCGGGAGGGAATCCTGCCTCAGCAGGGGTTTATAATATGCTGCTGTTTGTTTGTTCCGAGGTTTTGTCCGAGCTTGCTGCCCAAACGCTGATTCCGCTGTTAAACATCTATCTTGCACTGTGCATTACAGCACCCCTCGCTCCGTTTTTGCAGCTGGGAAAGATTACCACAGTGATAAAAAAGGTAGTTTGTTGGGGTCTTGGGATTCTCACAACCATTTTTGTGGGTGTGCTTTCTTTGCAAACCATTATCGGCAGCAGTGGAGATTCCTTGATGATGAAAACATCAAAATTTGTTATTGGCAGCATGATACCTATTATTGGAGGAACCATTTCCGAAGCACTTGGAGCTGCAAAAAGCTGCGTTCACCTGCTTAAAGGAGTGGTCGGTTCCTTTGGTATTTTTGCAGCAGTTCTCACCTTTTTGCCCATCATATCAGAGGTTAGCTTGTGGTATTGTGCGGTTAATATAGCTGCATGGATTGGTTCTATGCTGGATGCGGGTCAGGTTTCCGCCATTCTTTCCTCTGTTGCACAGACCTTTTCGGTTTTATTAGCAATGGTTTGCAGCTTTATGTTGATGTTTTTAGTATCCACAACTTTAATGTTGATGATGACTGTACGATAAAGGAGGAGGAAAAACCAATGGAAGCCATTAGACAATGGGCAGCAGGGGTATGTTTTGCAGCAGGGGCAGCAGGGTTATGTAAATTGCTTTCTCCGGAAAGCAGCTTGGGCAGAATGTTGCAGATGAGTTTGTCGGTTTTCTTTTTAAGCAGTATCCTACTTCCGCTTTCTTTTTCGGATATTTCTCTCTCTATGCCAAAGATAGAACAGTCACAGCAGAAGGCAGAAGAAATTTCACAGCAAGCACAGGAACAAACGGCATCCATCGCCTATGATGCTGCCGAACAGATGATGCAGCAGGAGATAAAAAACTTTCTTTTGGAGGAAGGAATAACACCTGTTTGGTCGCGCATAGATATTATTCAGAAGGACAGCTTTTTACAGGTGTTTTTGGAACTTTGTTTAGAAGAAAAGGATCGTACAAAAGAAGAGTGGATTGCTCAAAATCTGTCATCAGAGCATCTTTCTCTCAAGGTGTACTATCAGGAGGGAGAGGATTCTTATGGAGCAAATAACACAGAAGGGAAAACGAATTCTAATCCTGTGGATTGATAAAATAAAAAAAGTATGGGCTTCAGAAAACCGTTATCAAATTTTTTTCGTTCTGGGATTAGTAGGAATGGGATTGATTTTCTGTTCAGGAATGCCCACCTCAAAACCCAAAAAGACAGAAGACACAACAATAAAAGCTCCGCCCTGCTATCAGGAAAGCAACCACGAGTACATTCTGCAAACCGAACAGCGTTTGGAGGGAATCATCAGCCAAATCAGCGGAGTGGGCGAATGCAGCGTCATGCTCACATTAAAAGAAGGCAGCGAAAAAGTGTATGCAAGCGAAAACAAAACCAGCTATGACAGCAGCAGTGATGCAGACATCTCACAGGTTTTGCGTACCCGAAATACCGATTCCAGCGAAAAAAAATTGGTTTTGGTGGAAGATGAACAGGGCGTCAGCCGACCGGTAGTTGAAAAAACGATAGAACCTCAGATCAATGGGGTGATTGTGGTGTGTCAAGGAGGAAAAAGTGCAAAGGTTTGTCAGCAAATTACCGAAGCGGTGACAACGGTGCTTGGCATAAGAAGTACACAGGTGTGTGTTTCTGCAAAGGATCGTTCTAAATAAAGCATCTATCAATAGCGTACAGGAGGAAAGGATATGAACATGATTGTTGGAAAGAAACAAATTGTTTTGGCATCTTTGGTTGCAGCATTGGGCGTTGCGGTTTATCTGAACTACCAGTTTGCAGCGGAGGATTTGAACTTGGTTACTGCAAATGCACCGGGAAAAGATGCACAGGAAATTTCTATGGAGGATAAGGGGGAAGAGCATTATGGAGATGCTCAGTTTGTAGATAGTAAAGGAGTGGAAAACCCACAAACTTCCGAAACAGCAGCTCAAGGAGATTCCGAGTATTTTTCAAAAGCCAGATTAACAAGAACAAAAACGCGTGACGAAGCTGCCGCAGCTTTGCAGGTTATGCTTTCTGATACTTCCCTTGCAGAAGAGCAAAAAGAGGAGCTGACAGCACAGGCAAGTGCAATGGCAAAATCAATTGAAACTGAAGGCAAAATCGAAAACCTGATACAAGCAAAAGGATTTGAAGAATGTATGGTCTATTGTTCCAGCGATAAGGTGGACGTCATCGTAAAATCAGAAGGATTGGAACAGGGCGACGTTGTACAAATTCGAGATATTATTCTGGGACAAACACAAGTTCCTGTGGAAAATATCTCGGTGGTTCCTGTTAAGTAAAATAAATGGATAAATAATGACGGGGCATCTTGAATCAAGGTGTCCCGTTTGATTTTGTTTTTACTTTTCGGCAAATTCTCTGGGAATTTTAAAAAATATGTTTTATAAGGAAGAAAAATGTGATAAAATAGAAACGTCAAGTTTTAGTTAAAACGACAATATCAGAGAAAAAACATGAATTTATATGTAGATATGTTTGGGAAAATGGCAATTTATGCAAGCATAAAACTTGTATAAACTAGGTTGTATACTGAAAAAATGAGCGTGCAGATAGCTCTCATAAAATTTATTTTCGTTTAAAGCATATCACAAAATCCATTGCGGGTTTACTTTGATTTTACAAAATTTTCATTTGGAGAATGATGAACTTTAAGCGGTGAATTGAAAATGCAATAATTAGTCATATATAAATGGATATCCATACGGGAAAAAACGCAGTCATATAGGCAGCTTGTGTCCATATGACTGCTGTTGTAAATATAAAAATTCTAAGTATTCATACTGCTTAATCAAAAAAATAGTTTTAAACAAAAGCTGCCTGTCGCTCTATTGTTGTCTGCAATTTTTAAGGCAGACGGAAAATCCTTTAGAACAAACATCTTTTTTATAAGGACAATCTTAAATAGAGTGAAACATACAATGTTATAATGTGGTTAGACACAAAAAAGGTAGCGGATAAAATTTCTGTAAATTGAAAAGCAGTCTAAACAGTATTCAGAACAGAAAGAATAAGGAAAAGAAAATGCTGATAAAACATGGAGAAAAAATTGTATTTTGGGGTGACAGCCTGACCCAACGGACTGACCTCAAAGAGTCGGCGCTTCCGGCAGAACGGTATAGGTTAGATTATGTCGAAAGCTATGTTGATATTTTGGTAAAGCGTCTTTTGGTTCATTTTCCAACGTTGGAATTTTCCTTTTATAATAAAGGCGTGGGCGGAGATACCGTTTTTCATCTTCTGGAACGTTATCACAGTGATGTTCTCTCGCTTTGTCCCACAAGGGTTATTTTATGGATTGGGCAGAACGATGCTAAAAACTTTGACGCCTGTCGCTTTGAACAAGGACTTCGTTGTTTGATGCAGTGGTTTTCTCAGGACCATATTTCGGTTGTGACGCTGTCTACTTCAGCACACCGAGATAACGAGAAAATGAAATCATTAGAACAGGCAGACCATATTATTAAAAAGGTGAGTGATGAATTTCATGTAGATTTTGTGGATATCAAAACTCCGATGATGCAGGTGATGGAATATAATAAAACAACACCTCATCCCATCGAGTTATTCACACAAGGTTCTCACCTGTCAGAATTAGGAAATATTTTGGTTGCGGACAGTGTTTTTGATTATCTGAAACAACACTGATAAAGGGAAGGAAAGGTAAAGATGAAAGAAAGGGCAAAAGCAATGTTTGCATCTGTCCTTTGCGTGATGTTGTTAAGTGGGTGCGAATCTTGGAGGCGTCCCATTTCACCACAGCCGACAGAGATTGAGGCAAACACCTGGATGGATATTTCATCAGAGGATGAAGAAGGGCCTTTAGAAGAAGATAATGCAAAAATCGAAATGTCTACAGCTTTAGTTACGGCTCGTGAAGACAAAAGTGTAGTTTTAGAAACCGATGATGAGATATTATCTCAAAAGCTGTATGACCTTTTGCTCCATCAAAACGAACTTTTTTCCGAAAAGTTTGATGAAAGAGAGTATGATTTTCTTGCAGAAATTACCGACGAACAAGAAGGGAACTATCGCTTTTATTTGTGGGTAAATTTTGAAAGAGAAAACGAAATTATCGTCGAAGATGAAGAGGGAACGCAGTGGAATCTTTCCATTGAAGACAGCAATCAGCTTCGTACCATGCTGTCAGATTGGCAATAGATTTAAGTTGACATCTTCTGCTCTATCCATTACAATAAAACTGCACTTAAAGAAACGAAAAATAGCAAAAAAGGGAGGAGAAAGTTCTGGAACAGAAAGAATGGATTTCACCCAAAGATGCTTATATCTATGTGGGGCAGCAAAAGCTGCGTCGTGGATACACCACAGGCAGCTGTGCCGCCGCCGCCGCACAGGCAGCCGCAAGATTACTGTTTAGTGGACAGGCAGTACAATCGGTAGCGTTGACAGTACCGAAAGGACTTGAATTAAACATACAAATATCTTCTATATTAAAAGGAGAAAACTTTGCACAGGCAAGTGTAAAAAAAGACAGCGGAGATGACCCGGATGTCACAAACGGCATTGAGGTTTTTGTCCGTTTGGAACCCTCTTCGCGTCCGGGAATTGTGATACAGGGGGGCAAAGGGGTCGGCAAAGTGACAAAGCCGGGGCTTGAAATGCCGATTGGTGAAGCTGCCATCAATAAAACACCTCGCAGGATGATACGTGAGCAGATTGAGGCAGTTCGTCAGGAATATCCGGAATGGGAAGGAACAGGACTTCTTGCAACTGTCATTATTCCGCAAGGTGAAGAAATTGCAAAAAAGACCTATAATCCTCGCCTTGGGATTGAGGGCGGCATTTCGGTGTTGGGAACAAGCGGAATCGTAGAGCCAATGAGCGAAAAAGCACTAACCGACTCCATTCGCTTGGAATTAAACATATCGCATAAAGCAGGGCACCGCTGCGCCCTCATCACCCCGGGAAATTATGGAAAAACGTTTTTAAGCGAGGGCAAATTTTCAGACCTTGCCCAAATTGCCCCCTATGCAGTGAAATGCTCCAACTTTGTGGGAGACACTTTGGATATGTGCGTTCAATCCGGCTATGAAACAGCTTTATTGGTAGGACATATCGGAAAGTTTTCAAAGCTTGCAGCAGGAATTATGAACACGCACTCCCATTACGCAGATGGCAGATTGGAAGTGTTTACAGCTCATGCCGCTTTGTGTGGAGCAAAACAGGAAACTTTGTTTGCTCTCATGGAAAGTGTGACAACCGACGAAGCGATTGCCTGCCTTGATAAAGAAGGACTGCGAGAAGCTGTTCTGGAAAGTATGCTTGTAAAAATAGAGCAGCACGTCAGTGCAAGAGCAGGTGAAACCTTGAAAACAGGGGTAATTCTGTTCTCCAATGCTTATGGATATTTAGGTCAGACAAAAGGCTGCGAAAAAATAACAGAACTTTTGTTGGAAGAATATAAAAGATGATTTAAAAGGAAGGAATGAGATCATGACAGCAAGGCTTTATGGAATCGGAGTTGGACCCGGTGACCCTGAACTGATGACGCTCAAAGCAGTTCGATTGATTGAAGAATGTGATATTGTCGCTGTACCAAAATCCGGTGACAGCGAAGGGGTTGCAAAACAGATTGCTCGTCAGGCGGTTAAAGATTTTGATAAAAAAACTGTTATCGAAGTTTCTATGCCAATGACAAGAGATGTGGCTGTTCTGGAAGAAAGCCACCGTCAGGCAGCACAACAGGTTGAATCTTATTTAAAGGAAGGCAAGTCGGTTGCATTCTTAACATTGGGTGACCCGGCTATCTATTCTACCTATATTTATGTTCATAAAAAAGTTCAGCAGCATGGCTTCCCTGTCGAGATGGTTCCGGGAGTTCCTTCTTTCTGTGCTGTTGCCGCAAAATTAAATATAAGTCTTGCTGAAGGCGCACAGCCGATCCATATTATTCCGGCTTCCTATCAAGGTGTAGAAGAAGGATTGGAATGGAGCGGACCGAAGGTTTTAATGAAAACAGGACGCTCGATGAAAAAGGTCAAAGAAATTTTAACCGAAAAAGGAATTTTAGATAAAGCCCAGATGGTTCAGAAGTGTGGCATGGAGGGAGAAGTAATTTATCACTCTATGGCAGATGTTGACGAAAATTCCAGCTATTTTTCTGTCATAGTAGTAAAAGATTAGTGCTTAGGAGGAATCAAGATGCTATATTTTGTCGGAGCCGGTTCGGGTGCAGTAGATTTGATCACAGTTAAAGGGCAGCGTTTACTTCAGCAGGCGGATGTTGTCATTTATGCGGGATCTTTAGTCAATCCGCAGCTGCTTCAGGAAACAAAGCCGGATTGCAGAATTTATAACAGTGCAAAGATGACACTGGAGGAAGTGCTGGAGGTCATCAAACAGGCAAATCGGGAGCAGGCAATGATCGTTCGTTTGCACACCGGCGACCCATGTTTATATGGTGCAATCCGTGAACAGATGGATCAGCTGGACGAGTTGAACATTTCATATGAATATGTTCCGGGTGTCAGCTCTTTTTGTGCAGCAGCAGCAGCTCTCAATGCAGAATATACTTTGCCGGATGTTTCTCAAACCGTCATTATCACCCGTATGGCAGGCAGAACACCGGTTCCGGAAAAAGAGGAAATCTCAAAACTTGCAGCACATCAAGCTACTATGGTTATCTTCCTCAGCACAGGTTTGTTGGAAGGTTTGCAGGAACAGTTGATGCAGGGAGGATATTCCAAGGACACTCCGGCAGCTATTGTTTATAAAGCAAGCTGGCCGGAAGAAAAAACATTTCGTTGCACTGTGTCAACTTTGGCACAAACAGCAAAAGAAAATCACATTACAAAAACAGCACTGATTTTGGTCGGTAACTTTTTAGGGAATGAGTACGAACGCTCTAAGCTGTATGACCCAAGTTTTACAACTGAATTCAGAGAGGCAACACGATGAAAACCGTCGCCCTGATTAGCTTTACTCAAAATGGGGCGAAGGTGGGCGAGCGTTTAGAAAAATCCTTGAACGCAGAATATTCTTTTCACGGTTTTGTCAGCTCTCGCTTTGTGGGGGAAAGCAGTTTAAATAAAAATCCACTTTCCCTTACCGACTGGACAAGGGAATGGTTTGCAAAAGCCGATTGCCTTGTTTTTGTGGGGGCTTGCGGAATTGCCGTTCGTGCAATTTCTCCTTTTGTAAAGGACAAATTTGCTGACCCGGCGGTCATAGTAATTGATGAACAGGGAAAGTTCTGTATTTCTTTATTGTCAGGGCATATGGGAGGAGCAAACGCATTTGCCGAAACTTTCGCCGCTCTTTTGGGAGCTCAACCGATTGTTACGACCGCTACCGATTTAAACGAAAAATTTGCAGTTGATTTGTTTGCAAAACAAAATCGCTTGATCATAACAAACAGGGTTCTTGCAAAGGATATTTCTTCTGCATTGCTTGCAGGGAAAAAAATTGCTTTTAAAAGTGATTTTCCATTTGTAAAAGCGTTACCGAAAGGACTTGTTCCAACATGGGAAAATGCCGACAGCAATTTAGGAATTGTTGTTAGCTTTTTTCGGCCACAGCAGGAAAATGTTCTTTGGCTTATTCCTCAAAACTTAGTTTTGGGAATCGGCTGCCGAAAAGATACACCAAAAGAATCTATCGAACAACTTGTCAATCAAGTCTTGTTCCAATACGGTTTGCCATTAAAGGCGGCAATCGCGGTAGCTTCGATTGATTTAAAAGCTAAAGAACAAGGCTTGCTGCAATTTTGCAAAGAACACGGGCTTTCTTTTGTTACCTATCCTGCAAGCGAACTTGCTCAGTTAGACGGGGAGTTTTCTCCGTCTGCTTTTGTGCGGGGTGTTACCGGAGTAGATAACGTTTGTGAACGAAGTGCCGTCATGAAATCCGGTGGCAGTTTACTCATAAAAAAACAAAAGGGCAATGGGGTAACATTGGCAGTGGCAGCAAACTGCGAACAAATCAACCTTGTGTTTGATATATAATAATAAGGAAAAAAGAAAAGCTTAGAAAGAGAGGACAGATAAGATGAAGCTGTATGTTGTGGGAATCGGTCCTGGAGGATTAGACCAAATCACTCCTGCCGCTATGGCGGCAATGGAAGAAAGTGATGTTATTGCAGGATATACTGTCTATGTGGATTTGGTTCGAGAGCGTTTTGAAGGCAAAACCTTTTTGACCACACCGATGAAACAGGAGGTAGACCGCTGCCGTATGGCAATCGGAGAAGCTGTTGCAGGAAAAACGGTCGCAATGATTTGCAGTGGAGATGCCGGCGTATATGGTATGGCAGGATTGATTTATGAGCTTGCACAGCAGTATCCTCCTATTGAAATTGCTGTTATTCCCGGAATTACAGCAGCAATGAGCGGGGCCGCTGTTTTGGGAGCACCACTGATTCATGATTTTGCCATCATCAGTTTGAGCGACCTGCTCACACCTCTTGAAAAAATCATGAAACGTGTTGAACTTGCAGCAGAGGCAGATTTTGTCCTTTGTTTTTATAATCCTGCCAGCAAAAAACGTACTGATTATTTAAAACAGGCTTGCCAGCTGATTTTAAAACACCGCAGCCCGGATACACCTTGTGGATATGTCCGCAATATCGGAAGAGAAGGGGAAGAGGCAACCACTCTTACCTTGGCTCAATTACAGGATGCACAGGTTGATATGTTTACAACTGTCTTTGTCGGCAATTCTCAGACAAAGCTGATTAACGGAAAACTTGTTACACCACGAGGCTATAAAAATGTGTAATATTTTGCTGTTTGCGGGAACAACCGAAGGACGGGAACTTGCAGAATATCTTTCCCGTTGCGGTGTTAGGGTAACAGCGTGTGTTGCAACAGAATATGGTCAAACCTTAATACAGGAAAAAGAAAACCTGTCTGTTCATTCCGGCAGACTTGACCGAGAACAGATGCAGACGTTGATGCAAAACGGCTTTGGTGTCACTTCAGATTTAAAAAAATCCCCCTGTATCGATCTTGTTATTGATGCAACCCACCCTTATGCTGCGGTTGTAACAGAAAATCTTCTGGAAGCTTCTCGAACAATGCAGATTCCATACTATCGTTGTTTAAGAGAAGAGGGAAAAGAGGAAGACAGCCTTTCGGGTTATGACAAACTGATTCGGGTAGAAAACACAGAACAGGCGGTTCAGGAATTGGACCGCCTGCAAGGTAATGTCCTTTTAACAACAGGAAGTAAGGAACTTTCACAGTATTGCCGTGTGAAAAACTTTTCGGAGCGAATTTATCCACGAGTGCTGCCGCTTGAGAATGTTGTAAAAAGTTGCTTGGAGCTTGGCGTTTTGCCTTCTCACCTGATTGCAATGCAGGGACCTTTTTCGGAGGAAATGAATCTGGCAATGATTCGTCAGTGGAATATCTGCTGCATGGTAACAAAAGAGTCCGGAAAAGCAGGCGGATTTGAAGAAAAAATCTCTGCGGCAAAAAAAGCAGGAATTACCATTTTGATGATTGGCAGACCCAAAGAAAAAGAAAAGCAGCATTATTCCATGCAGCAGCTTAAAGAGGTTTTAAAGCAACGCTGGGGAATTACCCCAACAGAAAAAAACTTGCCTAAAAATCCATACTTCCCGATGTTTGTTTCTTTGCAGGGGAAAAAGGTTCAGGTTTTTGGCGGAGGAAATATCGCTGCCAGAAGGATTTCTTCTCTTGTAAAATTTGGCTGCAAGATTAAGGTGATTTCACCAACACTGCATCCGGTTTGTGAAGAGCTTTTAAAACAAGGAAAAATAGAATGGGTAAAACGCTGCTGGCAATCAGGGGATTGTTCGGCAGATATTGTTTTGGCGGCAACCAATCATACATCGGTGAATGACCGGATAGCAGACGAATGTAAAAACAGTGTGAAAAAAATACTGTTTAACCGTTGTGACCGACAAGACGAGTGCGATTTTTATTTTCCTGCATTGATAGAAAGTAATGGATTGATTATCGGACTTTCTTCCGGTGGTGCAGACCACAAAAAAGTAAAAAACACTGCGGCAATGCTTCGAAAAAGCCTTGCGGAGCAGGATAGATAAAGGAGTAATCATAGCCATGTCCAAAAGAACGATTCGGGTCGGCAGCAGGGAAAGTGCCCTTGCCGTGGCACAAACGCAGCTGGTGATGGACGTGATACAAAAAAATCATCCGGAGCTAGAACTTCAGCTGGTGACGATGAAAACGATGGGGGATAAAATCTTAGACCGAAGTCTTGATAAAATAGGCGGAAAGGGACTGTTTGTCAAAGAGCTGGACAAGGCGTTGATGGACGAAAGAATTGACATTTCAATACACAGCCTAAAAGATATGCCGATGGAAACGCCCGAGGAACTTCCGATTCTAGCTTATTCTAAACGAGGTAACCCCTTTGATTGCATGGTTTTGCCGCAAGGCATAACAGAGTGGAATCCCGAAGAACCAACCGGCTGTTCGGGACACCGCCGCAAAGTTCAGCTAAAAAAATTGATGGGGGATGTTCCAATCAAAGGAATTCGAGGAAATATTCTCACTCGTTTGGATAAGTTGGATTCCGGAGAATATGGTGCTTTGATTCTTGCTTGCTCGGGTTTAGAGCGTATCGGGCTTGCCAGTCGAATCCACAGAGTATTTACTCTGGAAGAAATGATTCCATCGGCAGGACAGGGAATTTTGTCTGTGCAAGGCAGAAAAGGCGAGGACTATTCTTGGCTTATGCAAACAGATGACCCTGTTTCCCGTATCCAAGCACTAGCCGAGCGATCGTTTGTCCGCACCTTAGATGGAGGATGCAGTTCTCCAATCGCTGCCTTTGCTCAGGTAAATGGGCAAGAGGTTTGCCTTACCGGGCTGTACTATCACGAAGAAGAGGGCGTTTATGTAACAGGCAGCAAGACAGATTGTATTGAACGGGCAGAACAGTTAGGGGAAATACTGGCACTGGAATTAAAGAGTCAGTTTTTATGTGGCTGTTTTGTAGAAAAAGGAGTGCTGTAACATGACAACAAAAGGAAAGGTATGGCTGGTAGGAGCTGGACCTTCTGATGCCGGATTACTTACACTAAAAGGAAAAAGGCTGATAGAACAGGCAGATGTTGTGGTATATGACGCATTGGTGTCGGTGGCTATTTTGTCTATGATCCCAAGTAGTGCAAAAGTAATTTGTGTGGGCAAACGTGCGGGTAATCATCTGGTACCTCAAGTGCAAATCAACGAGATTTTGCTTAAAGAAGCATTAGAAGGAAAACGTGTGGTTCGCTTAAAAGGCGGAGATCCGTTTTTATTTGGACGTGGTGGGGAAGAATTGGAATTATTGATAGAACACAATATTCCATATGAAGTTGTTCCGGGCATCACATCGGCAATCGCTGTTCCGGCTTATAACGGAATCCCGGTAACACATCGTGATTTTTGCTCCTCGGTACATATCATTACAGCACACAGCAAAAAAGACGGAACTTTAAAAATTAACTTCCAGGCACTCACTGAATTAGGTGGCACACTGGTATTTTTGATGGGTGTTACCTCTATGCAAATGATTTGCGACGGATTGATGGCAGCAGGTATGAGTCCGGATACACCGGCAGCAATTTTGCAGCAAGGAACCAGTGCAGTACAGCGCAGGATAGTTTCTGATGTGGCACATTTGGTAGAAAAAGCACATGAAGCTAAAATTCAGGCACCGGCAGTTTTGGTAGTCGGTCAAGTTTGCTCTCTTGCAGAACATTTAAGCTGGACACAACAGCGTGCTCTTGATGGAGTTCGTGTTATTTTAACACGTCCAAAAGAGCTTGTTTCCCGCATGAGCCAAAATCTTTCCGATCTGGGTGCAGAGGTTATCGAGTTGCCTTCCATTTGTTTGGAGCCATACGAACAAAACGAACAGCTTGCTTTGGCATTAAAAGAAATTTCCTCTTATCATTGGGTTGCTTTTACCAGCATTTCGGGCGTCCGTTTTTTCTTCGATTTCCTAAAAAAGAATCGTACCGATATGCGCAGTCTGGCACATCTTCGTTTTGCTGCAATCGGACCGGGAACTCAAAAAGAATTGGAACAGCATGGTATCTTTGCCGATTTTGTTCCCGAATCCTATTATGCCGAAAATTTGGCAGAGGGTTTGGCAGAGAAAATCGGTACAGAAGAAAGACTCTTAATCCCACGAGCCAAAATCGGCTCGGAAGATTTAACCCGAATTTTGGATGAGCATAACATCAGATATACTGACGTTGCACTTTATGACACTGTTTTTGTAAGTCATAATACTCATGCAGTACGGGGGCTTGTAGAAAACGGTGATGTTTCTTGTGCCGTCTTTACCAGTGCCTCAACCGTTCATGGATTTGCAAAGACAATGGAGAATACCAAATTGGATGGGCTGACCGCTGCCTGCATCGGAGAAAAAACCGCTTTGGCTGCACAAAAATATGGAATGAAAACTATCATTTCCAAACAAGCAACCATCGACAGCTTAACTGAATTGCTGGTACAGCAAGCCGATAATTTAAGACTCAATCATAGATAAGATATTTTATAGATAGAAGAATAAGAAAGTAGGCACAATTTTGGAAATGTTATCTAGACCAAGAAGATTAAGAACAAACGAAGCAATCAGAGGATTATCAAGGGAAACCAGAATCTCAAAAGATTCATTGATTTATCCAATGTTTGTCAGAGAGGGTAAGGGAATTAAGGAAGAAATTCCTTCGCTGTATGGTCAGTATCATTATAGCCCTGATACCATTTGCCAAGGTGTTGAAGAACTGGTAAGTTGTGGTGTCAACAAGATTATGCTGTTTGGAATTCCGGAGCATAAAGATGAACTGGGTTCTTCTGCATGGCAGCAAGATGGTGTTGTACAGACCGCAATTCGGGAAATTAAAAAGAATTTTCCACAGGTTTACTGTATTACAGATGTTTGTATGTGTGAATATACCTCTCACGGTCATTGTGGTGTTTTGTGCGAGTGTACCACTGTTGATAATGATAAAACTTTAGAGCTTCTGGAAAAAACAGCCCTTTCTCATGTTCGTGCAGGTGCAGATATGGTTGCTCCTTCCGATATGATGGATGGAAGAGTTCTGGCAATTCGCAAAGCTTTGGATAGAGAAGGATTTACCCATATTCCGATTATGGCATATTCTGCAAAATATGCTTCTGCTTTTTATGGTCCATTCCGTGATGCAGCAGGTTCTGCCCCGTCTTTCGGAGATAGACGCTCCTATCAAATGGACATCCACAACAGTAAAGAAGCAATGAAAGAAATCGACGGTGATATTGCCGAAGGTGCGGATATTGTTATGGTGAAACCTGCACTCTCTTATCTGGATATTATTTCCAAAGCGTCCCAGAGAATCCAGCTTCCGCTTGCCGCATACAGCGTTAGTGGAGAATATGCGATGATTGAAGCTGCTGCAAAAGCAGATTTAATTGATAGAGAAAGAATTATCGGGGAAGTTGCAGTCAGCATTTTCCGTGCCGGAGCAAATATCCTGATTACTTACCATGCAAAAGATATTGCAAAACTCATTGACGAGGGAAAAATCGGTTAAGGAGGAAACAAAATGCCGCAGGTATATTTCATTGGGATTGGAATGGGAAATCCTGACACATTGACGCTTCGGGCTTATCGGCTCATTGAGCAAAGTGATTGCCTGATTGGAGCAGCAAGAATGATTGATTCGGTCGGAGGAACAAAGGTAAAACGCTTTTCCACCATTCGGAATGAAGAAATCATAAAAATTATTTCCGAGCAACCTAAAGACAGTGTTGTTTCGGTGCTGCTTTCTGGTGATGTCGGTTTTTACAGTGCAGCTAAAAAGCTGACTGTATTGATTCGGGAACAGCTTCCGGAAGTATCATTGGAATTGATTTGCGGCATCAGCTCTTTGCAATATTTTTGTGCAAAAATCGAAACCTCATGGGACGATGTGAAAGTTATCAGCGTACATGGCAGAGAAGGAAATGTATCAGCAGAGATTAGAAAACACGGCAAGGTGTTTGCACTTACCGGCAGCAACCGAACTGCTAACGAAATTTGCAAACAGCTTTGTGAAGATGGACTTGCCAATGCAAAAGTTTGGGTAGGAGAAGAACTTTCCTATCAAAATGAAAAAATCTCATCTGGAACTGCCAAACAACTCAGCACCCGGTCATTTTCCTCTCTTGCCGTGATGCTGATTCTGGACGTCCCTTCTCCAAGGCGGAAATACCCTGCATTGGGGCTTGATGATGAAGAATTTTTGAGAAATACAGAAGGCAAAACCGTCCCGATGACAAAGCAAGAAATTCGTGCAGTGTCGATGGCAAAACTTAAAATAAGCGAAGATGCCTGTGTTTATGACATTGGTGCAGGTACAGGTTCTGTTTCGGTGGAAGCAGCAATGCTTGCCCGAGGCGGCAGGGTGTTTGCAGTAGAAAAAAATCCACAGGCAGTTGCCCAACTGGAAGAAAATATTGCCCATTTTGCTCTTCGTAACGTTCATGTAATCGAGGGAATGGCTCCACAGGCAATCGAGGAACTCCCTGCTCCGGATTGCGTTTTTGTGGGAGGTTCTTCCGGAAAAATAGAACCGATCCTTCAGCTTTGCTTAGAAAAAAATCCACAGGTTCGTATGGTTGTTACAGCGATTACCTTAGAAACAGTGGCAGATGTTTTAGAAGCAGTAAAACATATTCAGGACAAGTATGAAATTTCCCTGGAAATTTCTCAAGTCACAGCTGCCAGAGCAAAACCACTTCACTCTGCACAAAAAACAATGCACCTGATGATGGGACAGAATCCGGTTTTCATCTGTTGTATTTTTCCAAAGGAACAATAACGCAAGAAAGGGGCTGCAATATTGATGACAACACCAAGAATGATGCTTGCTGCTGCCAGCAGCGGAAGCGGAAAGACAACGGTTGCCTGCGCAATCCTTCAAGCCCTGAAAAACAGAGGCTTAAATGGGGTATCTTTTAAGTGTGGTCCGGATTATATCGACCCAATGTTTCATCAGCAGTCACTGGGGATTCCTTCCAGAAATTTGGATTTGTTTTTTGCAAATGAAAAAACAACCCGCTATCTGCTGCAAAAAAACAGTATGGGAAAAGATTTTGCCTTTATTGAAGGAGTTATGGGGTATTATGACGGTATAGCTACCACAAGTACGGCTTCCTCTTGGCACTTGGCGAAAGCAACCGGAACACCTTCTGTTTTAGTGGTAAATTGTCGGGGGATGTCGGTTTCCATTGCAGCTCAAATAGGAGGTTATCTTTCCTATGAAAAAGACAGCATGGTTCGGGGAGTCATTTTAAATCAAATCAGCAAAAGTTTATATCCGGAAATAAAGGCACTCATTGAAGAAAAATATCACATTACTGTCTGCGGGTATATGCCGAAGATGACCGACTGTTCGTTGGAAAGCAGACATCTTGGGCTTGTGACCGCAGCGGAAATTTCTGATTTAAATCAGCGTCTGGAAAAACTGGGAGCACAGGCAGAACAAAGCATAGATTTAGATGCTTTGTTAAAGATAGCAGCTACAGCTTCCGAGCTTTCGCAGGAAACAATTTTTATTCCGCAAAAATCGGCAATACCTCTTAAAATTGGGGTGGCAAAAGATAAAGCGTTTTCTTTTTATTATGAAGATAACCTTGATTTATTGCGTGAACTTGGGGCGGAGCTTGTCTTTTTCTCTCCTTTGACCGATGCACTTCCGCAACATCTGGACGGCTTGATGATCGGGGGAGGTTATCCCGAATTGTATGCAGCTCAACTTGCTCAAAACCAATTAGTTCGTACACAACTGAAAGAAGAATTGGATAAAGGACTTCCGTGTATTGCAGAATGTGGCGGATTTCAATATTTGCAGCAGGAACTGGAAGCAAAAGAAGGAGGCCTTTTCCCTATGGTCGGTTTTTTACAGGGAAAAAGTTGGCGGACAGACAGTCTAAAACGTTTTGGATATGTGAATTTAACCGCCCAACAAGACAACCTGCTGTGCAATGCCGGAGAAAGTTTCCCGGCACACGAATTCCATTATTGGGATAGCGAGATTACAGGAGAAACTTTTACCGCTCAAAAACCGCTGCGTAAATCGAATTGGAAATGTGTGGTAGCTCATAACGATTTTTGGTGTGGTTACCCTCATTTGTATTTTTACTCAAATCCTCAGATGGCAAAAAACTTTTTAAATAGATGTGAAAGCTATCATGTCAGAAGGGAAGGCGAAAACAATGAATGAAGCACAACAGGAATTGAATCAAAAAATTAAAAAAATCCAACCTGTTGATGAACAGGCAAAGCAGCTTGCTCAAAAACGCTGGAACTCTATCGCAAAACCGCTGCACAGCCTTGGCTTGCTCGAAAATGCAATTACTGCTATTGCCGGTATTCAACGAACAGCTCAGGTTTCTTTGAATAAAAAGTGTGTAGCTGTGTTTTGTGCGGATAATGGAGTAGTTGCACAGGGAGTAACCCAAACGGGGCAGGAAGTAACGGCAATCGTTACTGAAAATTTTTGTACGGGAGATACCAGTGTGTGTGCTATGGCGCGAACTGTCGGAGCAGATATTATTCCGGTAGATATTGGTGTTGCAAAAGATGTTTCAGGGAAGGGACTTCATATTCATAAAATTGCCTATGGAACACAGGACATCACACAAGGTCCTGCTATGACAAAGGAACAAGCAGCCGACGCCATTTTGTACGGTATGAATCTTGTAAAAGAATTAAAATCTAAGGGCTATTCCATCATCGCAACAGGAGAAATGGGTATTGGAAACACAACAACAAGCAGTGCTTTACTTTCTGTTTTCCTAAATCGTTCGGTAGCTGATATGACCGGTAGGGGAGCCGGACTTACCAGCGAAGGCCTGAAAAGAAAAATTGCTGCTATCAAAAAAGCAATTTTAGTCAATCAACCCAATCCCGATGACCCAATGGATGTTCTGCATAAACTCGGAGGTTTTGATATTGCCGGTCTTGTCGGTGTTTTTCTGGGCGGCGCATTAGAAAATATACCGATAGTAATAGATGGCGTTATTTCTGCAACAGCGGCATTCACAGCCATGAAATTCTGTCCTTCTGCGGCGGAATATTGGATTGCTGCTCATGTTTCCAAAGAGCCGGCAGGAAAAATCGTTCTGTCCGCCTTAGGAAAACAACCTCTTTTAACCTGTGAAATGTGTTTGGGGGAAGGAACAGGAGCCGTAGCGGCTTTTCCTATTTTAGATATGGCAAATGCAGTATATACACAAATGAGCACCTTTTCTCAGATTGAGATTGAAGATTATAAGCCTTTGGTATAATTAAAGCGGGGTGGAAAAATGCTTACATTGGTGAGTGGAGGAAGTGCAAGCGGTAAATCAGAATTTGCAGAATCTTTGGTACTTTCTTCAAAACAGGAGCATCGGTTTTATCTTGCAACGATGATTGCATTCGATGAAGAATGTAAAAAAAGAATTGCCCGTCATCGCTTGATGAGAGCAGAGAAAAATTTTGAAACCATCGAGGTTCCTACTGACTTGCATACTGTTACTTTTTTAAAAAACGGCAGCAAAATTGCCCTGTTAGAATGCATGTCAAATCTGGTAGCAAACGAGATTTTTTCCCCCACTGCGTCAGAATATCCTGATTTACAGCAGATAGAAGAAAAGATTCTCACCGGGGTTCGTTTTCTTATGCAGCAGTGCGAAGAGGTTGTCATCGTAACTAACGAGTTGTTTTCTGATGGTATTCGTTATGACAGCAGCACGCAATCTTACCTTGAGGTGCTTGCTAAAGTAAATCAAAGAATTGCCGCCCTGGCTGATAAGGTATTTGAGGTAACGGCAGGAATTCCAATCTGCTGGAAAGGGGAGATTTCATGAACAAGGAACACTTTGGAATCAAGACTCTTTTTGAATCACTTGATGTTGCTTTCTCGATGTATTCAGCCATTCCAATGCCACAGATTTTGTGGAATGAACAAAACATGAAGTACATGTTAGGCTTTTTCCCTTTAGTAGGAGCAGTACAAGCGGTGCTGTTGCTTGGGTGGAATTTCCTTTGTCAAACACTGGAAATCAATGTTATTTTATTTGCAGCAGTGGCAACCTTAATTCCGCTGTTGGTAACAGGCGGAATTCATCTGGATGGTTTTTGCGATACAGTGGATGCTCTTTCTTCTCACCAATCAAAAGAAAGAAAGCTTGAAATTTTAAAGGACCCACATACAGGTGCTTTTGCAGTTATGGGTTGTGTGGCTTACTTGTTGTTCACTTTTGCCCTTTGGACACAACCTCAGGGCGAAATAAGGAATCTAACGGTACAAATAATGGCAATCGGATATGTCTTATCCCGTTCAATGAGTGCTTTGTCGGTCGTCAGCTTCCCTTGTGCTAAAAACAGTGGTCTTGCTCACAGTTTTTCCAGTGCAGCACAGAAAAAAAGAGTGAAAGCAATCTCACTTGTTTTTGCTGCTTTTTGTGTTTTACTTTTGGGAGCTTGTCATTTGTTTTTGGGAATTGTCCTTGTCCTTGTCTGCCTTGCTGTTTTTGGGTACTATCATCATCTGTCACTCAAACAGTTTGGCGGAATTACCGGAGATTTAGCAGGATATTTTTTACAGATAAACGAAGTTATGATTTTAATAAGCTGTGTATGTTATAGCTTGTTGGCAAAATAAAAAGGAAGGTGAATCCTCATGCGATTGATTATCGGCGGAGCAAATCAAGGAAAATTGCAGTGGTATCTTTCTCAATGTGGCTGTGAACAGGAAATCATGGATGGGGAATTGCTTCCGATAGGGGAACTTCCTTCAAAGAAAGTGTTCAATCATCTTCATCGTTGGGTGTTCCGTGTGATGGAAGCCGGAGAAGAGCCGCAGCATCTGTTGGAACAGTATCTTGAAAAGTGTCCCGATGCAGTAATTTTATGCGATGAGGTTGGTTGCGGTGTAGTTCCGATTCATCCTTTAGAAAGAGAATGGCGAGAAACAACCGGAAGATTGTGCTGCCAGCTTGCAAAACAGGCAGCACAGGTAGACCGTATTTTTTGTGGACTTGCAATGAACCTGAAAAAGGAGGGATAAACCATGCAGATCATCTTGGTTCGGCATGGAAAAACACAGAGTAATTTGGAACATCGTTATCAAGGCCGATTAAATGACCCTCTTTGTGCCCAGGGAATCCAAGAATTGCAGCAAAAACAAATACAGGGACTATACCCAGTGCCGGACCGAATTATTTGCAGCCCAAAGTTGCGCTGTATCCAGACTGCTCAATTTGTTTGCCCCTTTTTTTCAGAGGATTATTTGATTGAAGAAGATTTTCGGGAAACAGATTTCGGCGATTTTGAAGGAAAAACCTATGAGGAATTAAAGCAAGATCCCGATTATATTCGATGGCTTGAAAGCAACGGAGAGGGTGAAATTCCAAACGGAGAATCCCGACATCAGATGGTACAGCGTTGCTGTAAAGCTTTTTGCAATCAAATGGAACAAGCATTTTCCCAGCATTATAAATGTGTTATGTTGGTGGTTCACGGCGGAAGCATCATGGCAATTTTGGAACAGTTTGCTCTGGGGAATCATTCGTTCTATGATTTTCATACCCAAAATGGAGAAGGTTTTTTAATGACTGTGGATTTATGGGATTCTGAAGGTCGCTATCCGGTCACACCATTGGCAATAAGAGGGGAGTAGAGTCGGTGCATATTATTTATCTATTGATAGGAGCAGTGGTCTTGGATTTTTTGATTGGAGATCCTTCTTTTATCCCACATCCTGTTTGTGGAATCGGAAAGATGATTTCCAAAGCTGAAAAGCTGCTGCGTCACTTATTTCCAACAAAGTTGCGGTTTGCTGGAAAAATATTAGCTGTAATGATTCCTTTAATAACACTGGTGATAACAGGATTTCTGCTGTGGGGATGCTACCAAATCCACCCTGCTTTTGGATTTGCGATTGAAGTTTTGTTGGGCAGTTTGACACTTGCTGCAAAGTCACTCAAAAAAGAAAGCATGAAAGTTTACGAGCAGCTGGAAAAGCAGGACATTCAAAAAGCAAGATATGCTGTTTCCATGATTGTCGGAAGGGATACCGATTCTTTGGATGAGATTGGAGTAACAAAAGCAGCTGTGGAAACTGTTGCAGAAAATACAAGTGATGGTGTCATCGCTCCAATGCTTTACATGGCACTTGGCGGTGTTCCGTTGGCAATGTGTTATAAAGCAATCAATACACTTGATTCAATGGTTGGATATAAAAATGAAAAGTATATTGATTTCGGTCGGGCAAGTGCAAAGCTTGACGATATTGCAAACTTTATTCCGGCAAGAATTGCAGGGGTGCTGATGGTTCTTTCGGCATTTCTCTCTGGAATGGATGGCAAGAATTCTTGGAAGGTTTTTCGCAGAGATTCTCGCAATCACGCAAGCCCTAACAGTGCACAAACAGAATCTGCCTGTGCAGGAGCTTTGCAAGTTCAGTTGGCAGGGAATTCATATTATTTTGGGAAATTATATGAAAAGCCAACCATTGGCGACCCGATTCGTCCGATAGAAATTAAAGATATTGTTCGTGCAAATCGCTTGATGTATGTTTGTGACATCTTATGTCTACTTGTTTGTTGTTTTGTCCGCTTTTTCGCTTTATCAATTGTTGTGTTATAATTTGGCTTTATTAAGCCAAAATTTAGCTGTAAAGGGGAGTGCCTTCACATGGTAAAATTAGTGCATGGCGGTGATATTTACTCAGCTAGAGAAAGAATCGAAGGAGAAATCATAGATTTTTCTGCAAATATCAATCCATTGGGATTACCTGATTCAGTAAAAAAAGCATTGATCGAGTCCATGGATGCTTTTTCCTGTTATCCCGACCCACTTTGCAGGGAATTGGTTTGTAAAATTGCAGAATTGGAGCAAGTTTCCAAAGAAAATGTTCTGTGCGCCAACGGTGCAGCAGATCTGATTTTTCGTATTTCCTGGGCAATGCGTCCAAGAAATGCATTGATTGCAGTTCCAACTTTTGCAGAATATGAGCAGGCTCTCTCCAGCGTTGGTTGTCATGTTAATTATTTTTCGTTAAAAAAGGAAAATGATTTTTTACTTACTGAGGATTTTTTAAACGAGATTCAACCTAATACTGATATTGTTTTTTTGTGCAATCCCAATAACCCCACGGGACAGCTGATTGAACCAAATTTGCTGGAAAGAATTTTGGTTCGATGTTCTTCATGTGGAACTTTGCTGGTTGTCGATGAGTGTTTTCGTGACTTTTTGGACGAACCGCAGAAGAACAGCATGAATTCGTGGATTTCTACCTTTCCGAATTTGTTGATTTTGCGTGCCTTCACGAAACACTATGCAATGGCAGGATTAAGATTAGGGTATTGTCTGTGCAAAAATACACCGCTTTTGGAACGCATGGTTCAGTGTGGGCAACCTTGGGGGGTTTCTGTCCCTGCTCAGGTTGCAGGACTTGCAGCGCTTAAAGACCATGATTATCTGGAACAAAGTCGTGTTTTGCTGCGAGAAGAAAAGAAATACTTACTTTCTTCTTTGCAAAAATTGAATATTCGACCAATCGGTTCACGGGCAAATTATATCTTTTTCCAACTAACTGATTCTGATGATGTTTCTTCATTTTTAGAAGAAAAGGGTATTCTGATTCGCTCCTGTGCAAATTACCCGGGTCTTAGCAATGAATATTATCGTATTGCAATAAAATCTCATGCAGACAATGAAAAACTGATTGCAGCTCTAACCGAATTTTTGCAGCCACCTATCATAGAACCTTTAGTTCAGGAAACCCACACCATTACAATAGAGGAACAAAATCCAAATTCTGAAGAAATGCCTTCTTCACCGCAAAATGAACTTGTAGAAGAACCGAAAAAATCAGAAAATCCAAACGAAAATGATACTCAAGAAATAGTGGAGGAAACAATTCCGAACATTCCAAACCATGATCTTAGCTCACCTCACAGTGCCGAACAAAAAAAGCAGTATCGTTTTTTAAGAGAAAAGTCAAAAAAATATGATTGGGAAGAGGAGGAAAACTAATGGCAAAGGCAATTATGGTACAGGGAACAATGTCCAATGCCGGAAAAAGCTATCTTGCTGCTGCTTTATGCCGAATTTTTAAACAAGATGGTTATCGTGTGGCTCCGTTTAAATCTCAAAATATGGCATTGAATTCCTTTATCACAGAAGAAGGATTGGAGATGGGGCGTGCTCAGGTAATGCAGGCGGAAGCCGCAGGAATAAAGCCTTCTGTACGAATGAACCCTATTCTTTTAAAACCCACCAATGATACCGGTTCTCAAGTAATTGTTAATGGAGAAGTACTTGGAAATATGTCAGCCAGAGATTATTATAAACACAAACTTGAGTTAATTCCGGAAATTATGAAAGCGTATCGTGAATTAGATGAAGAATATGATATCATTGTCTTGGAAGGTGCAGGCAGCCCGGCTGAAATCAATCTCAAACAAGATGATATCGTCAATATGGGCATGGCAAAACTGGCAAAAGCTCCGGTGCTGCTGGTAGGAGATATTGACCGTGGAGGAGTGTTTGCTTCTCTTGCCGGAACTCTCATGCTTTTGGAAAAAGAAGAGCAGGAGATGGTAAAGGGGCTTGTTATCAATAAATTCCGCGGAGATGTTTCTATCCTAAAACCCGGCTTAAACCAGATTGAAGAAATCACCAATAAAGAAGTGGTTGGCGTTATTCCTTATATGAACTTAGATTTAGAAGATGAAGACAGCCTCTCCGAGCGTTTTTCTCGTCATGATACAGCTGCCCTAATTGATATTGCCGTAGTTCGCCTTCCGAGAATATCGAACTTCACCGATTTTAACAGTTTAGAGTGCATGCAGGGCGTTTCTGTTCGCTATGTAAAATCTCCAAAAGAACTGCGTTCTCCTGATTTGCTGGTGATTCCCGGCACAAAGAATACAATGGAAGACTTGCTCTGGTTACGTCAATCGGGTATGGAAGCAGCCATTTTGAAGCTGGCAGCACAGGGGACTCCTGTTTTCGGAATTTGCGGCGGTTATCAGATGCTTGGACAGATGCTGCATGATCCAAAAGGTGTAGAACATGGCGGCAGTCTGAAAGGTTTGGGCTTACTGCCTACCGAAACTGTTTTCAGCGAAGAAAAAATCAGAACGCAGGTGAGTGGTAAAACAGGGGATTGGTCAAACAGCGTTTTTTCGGAACTTTCTAACCTTCCATATGAAGGATATGAGATTCATATGGGTCAAACAACCATCATCTCCGATGCACCTCATGCAGATCAGACCACCTTTTTCGGTACTATTGAAAGCCGAAATCATCAAAGCTGCTTTCAGATGCAAGGATGCGTCCTTCAAAATGTGTTCGGAACCTATTTGCACGGTATTTTTGATCATCCACAGATGGCACAAGGGATTCTCCGTTCATTGTGCCGCAAAAAAGGGATCGACCCCGATGAAATTGCAGCCGTAGATTTTGCCCAATATAAAGAAACACAGTATGATCTCCTTGCAAAAGGGGTTCGTGAAAGTCTTGATATGGAAAAAATTTATCGTATTTTGGAAGAAGGAATCTAAATGCCAAACAATAAAGGTCTTGTTCATATCTATTGTGGAGATGGTAAAGGAAAAACAACCGCTGCAATGGGACTGTCAGTCCGTGCAGCTGGCAGAAATCAAAAGGTCACCATTGTTCAGTTTTTAAAAAATACCGATACTGGAGAACTACATAGTTTAAAGAACATTCCGAATATCCATATTATCCGAAGTGAAGAGCGGCTCGGTTTTACCTTTCGCATGAACGAAGAACAAAAACGTCATGCAGCACAGGTTCAGCAGGAGCTTTGGACACAAGCAACACAAGCATCAACACAGAGTGATTTGCTAGTTTTAGATGAAATTATGGCTGCAATCAATACAGGTATGATTTCGCTGGAACAGGTACTAAAGCTGATTTCCTCTAAACCGGAATCGCTGGAAGTCGTTTTAACCGGGCGAAATCCTCCTCAACCTCTTTTAGATAGAGCAGATTATATTTCAGAAATCAAAAAGGTTCGCCATCCATTTGATGCAGGAATTCCGGCAAGAGAAGGTATTGAGCGATAATATAAGATAAATAAGTCTTATAAATAAACAGGAAGGGGAAAAACGAATGAACAATCAGGAAATTGAACAAGAGATGTACCGTATGGCAACTCAATTTATTGAAAAACGCTATCCGTCCGGTTGGGGTGGGGCAGCAGTAATCCATACAAAACAGGGTAGTTTCTTTACCAGTGCTGCCTTAGAAAGTGCAAATGCTTCGGTCTTGCTTTGTATCGAGGTTGGAGCAATGTGTGAAGCACATAAATTCAACGAAAAAGTTACCCATTGCCTTTGTGTGGTAAGGGACGACGAGAACTCTCCTTTTAAAATTCTTTCCCCATGCGGTGTTTGTCAGGAACGATTGCGTTATTGGGGGGAAGATGTTCGAGTTGGTGTTACGACTGAAGATCATTCACTGCTGTTTGTTCCGTTAAAGGAATTACAACCATATCACTGGAGTAAAGCATATCCTGAGCAAGAGCATTATCAAGAATCATTATAAATAGGAGGAAATCTGAATGGAAAAGATACAATTGCAACAGGTTCTGCCAACTGAGATTGAAAAACGCAGTTTTGAAATCATTACCGAAGAACTGAAAGCAAGGGGCGAAGAAAATAAAATTTTGCCCGAAAATGAGCTGGTTGTTAAAAGGGTAATTCACACCACCGCTGATTTTGAATATGTAGAGAATCTGTGCATTTCAAAAGATGCTGTTGCAAAAGGCATTGCCGCCATCAAAAACGGAGCTTGTATTGTTACAGATACCCAGATGGCAAAGTCGGGAATCAATAAAAAAAAGCTGGCACAGTTTGGTGGAGAGGTTTTTTGTTTTATGTCAGATGAAGATGTAGCACAAAAAGCAAAAGAAGATGGAACAACCCGTGCCACAGTGTGTATGGAAAAGGCAGCTTCCTTAAATCGTCCTTTAATCTTTGCAGTAGGTAATGCACCAACTGCTTTGGTCAAGTTATATGAGATGATTGAGGAAGGTAGACTTCGTCCGGAACTGATTATCGGTGTACCGGTTGGTTTTGTAAATGTAGTAGAAGCAAAAGAGTTGATTTTGCAGACCGATATTCCTTACATCGTTGCAAGAGGAAGAAAAGGCGGAAGCAATGTGGCAGCAGCTATCTGTAACGCTATGCTGTACCAAATTAAGTAAAGATAATTTTTATAACAAAAACCTCCTGAAGCGGTTTAGCCTCAGGAGGTTTTTGTTATACGTTTTCATGTGTTTTATTGTGGCAACATAATGCTGATGCTATCAGTGCTGATATTGGAATGGTACATAAAATACCAATACTGCCGCATAATGCCTGAAGAAGTTCTACAATAATCAGTTCACGGTTAAATAACTGTTCCAGTGAAGCCTGGTAGCTGGCAAACAATAAGACAGTTGTAAGCGAACTGCCAATGTATGCAAGGATTAAAGTGTTTGCCATTGTTCCCATAATATCACGACCAATGGTAAATCCGGAGTGTACCAAATGGCCAAAGGAAATATCGGGGATTTTGCGGTGAATTTCAAACAGTGAAGCAGAAATGTCCATCGATACATCCATCGTTGCACCCATTGCACCAATAATAATAGAGGCAAAGATAATTGCTTTTAAATCAATCGGATTACTTTCATTTAATAAGGAAACATACATAGACTGGTCATCTAAATATCCGGTCAGCTTTAACATATGATCCATAATAACGGATAAGATTCCCGCTATCATAACACCTCCGGCACAACCTAAAGCAGAGGCAACGCTCTTTTTCTCGGGTCCTCCTATCAAGGCCAGCGTCACAACAATGATATACAGACAAGTAATGATAGAAACAAGATAAGCATTATACCCAGCCAAAATAGCGGGAATAAAAACAATAAATATAGCAAGACAGGTGAAAACCAGCGAAAGGATTGTTTTTACGCCCTTGCTTCGTCCAAAAATTAAAATACCCAATAAAAAGATTATACCCAAAAATAAAATTCCATTAGAACGGTAAAAGTCACCGGCCTCCCATTCAACATCTGTCCCCGGTACCGATGGATACAAAAAAATCTTATCTCCTTTTTCTATTGGTAAAGTACCATTGGATGTTAAATTATCAATGGTTTGGCGTCCTCTGACAATTTCACCTTTTCTTTCTCCTTTTAAAACTTCTGCATCAAAGGTGATAACTCTTTCATAATATACCATTCCACCGATTTCACCCATATCATTTCGGTCATGTATGATATCTACAACTTTCACAGCTAATGACTGAATTCCGGATTCATTACGAAACATTGCTGCCTTATCGAGTGAAATTTGACATCCTATCCATAAATAAACACTGGCAAAAATGACTACAATAAGATAGAAGAAAATCCTTTTAAAAGAAGTTTGTTTTGGCGGTTCATTTGTCGGTAAGTGTGATTGACACAAATCTGTGTGTTGTTCCAAGTAACTTCATCTCCTTATTATATAAATCGGATTGATAGGCGATAAAAATACTTTTCAAGTGTAGCACATAATCTTTTCTTTGAAAAGAGGGAAGAGCATCTTATATTTGTTTTGGAATAATAACAAGTTGTAAAAAAATTATGAAAGCCGTCCAAAAGACTTGACATATCATGGGAATAGTGATAAATTATATTTAGCACTTGAGAGTGCAGAGTGCTAATAAAAGAAAAAGAGGTGATAGCTTTGGAATTGGATAATCGAAAACAAAAGATTCTCAAGGCTGTCATTGAGGAATACACCAGAACCGGTGAACCGGTAGGCTCCAAAAGGATTGCAGCGATGCTTGACATCAGTGCTTCTCCTGCAACCATCCGCAATGATATGGCAATCTTGTTTGATATGGGGTTGTTGGAACAACCGCATACTTCAGCAGGAAGGGTTCCATCTCATATGGGCTATCGATATTATATCGATCATCTGATGTCGCCTCGCCCCATTTCGTCAGGAGAGGCTGCTGCAATTGAAGCAATGTTTAATGTCAGAGATCCGGATCCGGATAAATTGCTTTCCGATGCAGCACAGGCTCTGGCAGATTATACTCATTGCGCAACAATTTCTTCCACTTGCACTCCACCGGAAGTTTTCGTAAAACGAATTGAACTGATACCGGCAGCTCAAAGAAAAGTGATTATAATGGTAATTGCTTCTAATGGCTCGGTAAAAAGTCGAGTGTGTCGAGTGGATTTCAGCATTACCCCAAGCATCTGTGAGTTCTTCACAAACTTCGCGAATTCTCGTTTGGCGGGAAAAAGTTTAAACGAAATTTCGGCAACCTATATTAACTCAGTGGCATTTTCCATTGGAGATTATACCGAAGTGTTTACCGTTTTACTTTCTGCAATCTATTCATTGTGTAAAGAAATCAACGATGGACAGTTTTGCACCAAGGGAATGACAAACCTGCTGTCTTACGATGAAATGAAAGATTTTTCCAAAGAGTTGCTTTTAATGCTTTCTCAAAAAGAAAAGGCAATTGATCTGATTCCAAACGGAAACTTTAACATTAGGGTTTCAGTCGGAAAAGAAAACAGCAGTATGGAGCTTTCAAATTCTACCGTTATTGCAGCAAAATATCGCATCGGTTCTTCTCGTTGTGGTACGCTTGCCTTGATTGGACCGGTTCGCATGGAATATTCCCGTTTAATCCCACACATTGAATATTTTGCAAAGACTTTGGGAGAGCTTCTAAGCGAAACGATGGATGATCAGCATTTAAATTAAATAATACAGATAGAAACAAATATCAATTGTAAAGGAGATATGGACGTGCCGGAAAAAGAAAAGAAAGCAGCCCAGCCTGAACAAGCAACTCAGGAAACCGCTCCGGAAACCGAAGATGTAGCGGAAGGAGCAGCAGAGCAGATAAACCTGCAACAGCAGCTGGATGACCTCAATGATAAACTGCTAAGAACGCTTGCCGAATATGATAACTATCGCAAACGCTCTATAAAAGAGAAGGATTCTATTTATCCGCAGGCGAAAGCAGATACCGTTGAAAAGTTCTTGCCAATCATTGACAATTTTGAACGTGCAATGCAGACAGAGTGCTGCGATGAAGCATTTAAGAAAGGTATGGAGATGATTTTTCAATCTTTCCTTAAAACAATGTCTGATTTGTCGGTAGAAACAATCGGCGAAGTAGGCGAAGAGTTTAATCCTGATTTACACAATGCTGTAATGCACATTGAAGATGAAAATCTTGGTGAAAATGTGGTTGCACAGGTGCTGCAAAAAGGTTATCGAATCGGCGACAGGGTAGTAAGATACGCTATGGTTGCTGTTGCAAACTAATAAACAAGCTTTATCAAGAAAGCAGCCGATAAAAATGGTTGCTGAAAATATAGGTAAATCTATTCTATTGTTATATAAATTATGGAGGTAATTATCATGGGAAAAACTATTGGTATTGACTTAGGTACAACAAACTCCTGCGTAGCCGTTATGGAAGGCGGCGAACCGGTTGTTATTGCAAATCCGGAAGGTGCTCGCACAACCCCATCCGTTCTTGCTTTCTCCAAAACAGGTGAAAGAATGATTGGTCAGGTTGCAAAACGTCAGGCTGTTACCAACGCTGACAGAACCATCAGCTCTATTAAACGTGAAATGGGTACAAATTACAAAGTAACAATTGATGATAAGTCTTATACTCCACAAGAAATTTCTGCTATGATTCTTCAAAAACTGAAAGCTGATGCAGAGGCATATTTGGGAGAAACTGTTACTGAAGCTGTTATCACTGTTCCTGCATACTTCACAGATGCACAGCGTCAGGCTACCAAAGATGCCGGTAAAATCGCAGGTCTTGATGTAAAACGTATTATTAACGAGCCTACCGCAGCAGCTCTTGCTTACGGTGTTGATAAAGAAAATGACCAAAAGATTATGGTATATGACCTGGGTGGCGGTACTTTCGATGTATCCATTATTGAGATGGGTGACGGCGTTCAGGAAGTTTTGGCAACAGCCGGTAACAACAGACTGGGTGGCGATGACTTTGACCAGAGATTGATGGACTTCTTTGTTTCTGAATTTAAACGTGAAAACGGCATTGATCTTTCCGGTGATAAGATGGCTATGCAGAGATTAAAAGAAGCTGCTGAAAAAGCTAAAATCGAACTGTCCGGTATGACACAGGCAAATGTAAATCTGCCATTCATCACAGCAGATGCTACCGGTCCAAAACACTTTGACATGAACATCACCCGTGCAAAATTCAATGAACTCACCGCAGACCTCGTTGAAAAAACAATGGGTCCTGTTAATCAAGCTCTTTCCGATGCAGGTTTAACTCCTTCTGATTTGGATAAAGTTCTTCTGGTTGGCGGTTCTACCCGTATTCCTGCTGTTCAGGAAGCTGTTAAGAGAATCACCGGTAAAGATCCATTCAAAGGTATCAACCCAGATGAATGTGTTGCAGTAGGTGCTGCAATTCAGGGTGGTGTACTTGCTGGTGAGGTAAAAGGTTTGCTGCTGCTTGATGTTACTCCACTGTCTTTGGGTCTGGAAACTCTGGGAGGTGTATCTACAAAGATCATTGAGAGAAACACCACCATCCCTACCAAGAAATCTCAGATTTTCACAACTGCTGCTGATAATCAGACTTCTGTTGATATCCATGTTCTGCAGGGTGAACGTGAGATGGCAAAAGATAATAAAACTTTGGGTATGTTCCGTCTGGATGGTATCGCTCCGGCAATGAGAGGCACACCACAAATCGAAGTTACCTTTGATATTGATGCTAACGGTATCGTTCACGTATCCGCAAAAGACCTCGGAACCGGAAAAGAACAGCACATCACCATCACTTCTTCTACTTCCATGTCTAAAGAGGACATTGATAAAGCTGTTAAAGATGCAGAACAGTATGCTGAAGCAGACAAGAAACAGCGTGAAGAAGTTGACATCCGTAACGGTGCAGACCAGATGATTTTCCAAACTGAAAAAACTCTTGCTGATTTGGAAGGCAAGATTGACGCTGCTGATAAAGGCGAGCTGGAAACAAAACTGAGTGCACTCAAAGAAGCTGTTAAGGGTTCTAACCTTGAAGATATCAAAGCTAAACAGGAAGACCTCCAGAAGAAATTCTATGATGTGTCTGCAAAACTGTATCAGAATGCAAATCCACAGGCAGGTCAGCCAGGTCCTGACATGGGTGCTGCTCAGGGTGGAGCTGCAAATGATGGTAACCAGAATAACGATGGCTTTGTAGATGCTGATTTTAAAGAAGTATAATCACTGCGCTTTTGATTGATGATTAAAAAGAATCTCATAATAAAGTACAAAAGATAAACCCTAACAATCCTCATAAGGCTTTAGGAGATTCCTAAAGCCTTATTGTGGGTATAGGATCTTGAGGGGGGAACCAATTTGGCAGAAGAAAAACGAGATTATTATGAAGTTTTAGGGGTGCAAAAAGGCTGTAGCGATGATGAGCTGAAAAAAGCATACCGTAAGTTAGCAAAAAAATACCACCCAGACTTAAATCCGGGAGATAAAGAAGCCGAAGCAAAGTTTAAAGAGGTCAATGAAGCATATGCCATTCTTTCCGACTCGGAAAAACGTGCTCGTTATGATCAATTTGGTCATGCAGGTGTAGACCCGAACTACGGCGGTGGCAGTGGCTTTGGCGGTGGATTTGACTTTGGAGATATTGGTGATATCTTTGATAGTTTCTTTGGCGGTGGCGGAGGATTTGGTGGATTTGGTGGTTCCAGTCGTACCAGAAATCCAAACGCTCCAATCCGTGGAAACAATATCAACATTGATATTACACTTTCTTTTATGGAAGCTGCAAAAGGCTGCAAAAAAGAAATTAGTTTTAGCCGTTTAATCCAATGTGAGGAATGTTCCGGTACTGGCGCTGCAAAAGGAAGCAGTCCGGAAACTTGTCCGGATTGTCATGGTTCCGGTCAGGTTCGTGTTCAGCAAAGAACACCATTTGGTGTTGTACAGACCACAAAAGCCTGCGGAAAATGTGGCGGAACCGGAAAAATCATTAAAACACCATGTGATAAGTGTAAGGGTATGGGTCGCCTGAGAAAATCTGTCAAATTGGAAGTTGATGTTCCGGCAGGTATTGATAACGGTCAAACCTTTGTTCTCCGTGGTCAGGGCGACCATGGTGTTAATGGAGGTCCGGCTGGTGACGTCAATGTGACTGCTTCTGTTCGTCCGGATGCACTCTTTGAACGTGATGGATTTGATGTATGGTGCGAAATTCCAATTACGTTTCCACAGGCTGTTTTGGGTGATGAAGTTATTGTTCCAACTATTGACGGTAAAGTAAAATATAATATTCCAGAAGGTACTCAGCCTGCAACTGTATTCCGTTTGAGAAATAAAGGTATCCCGTACATCAATGGCAGAGGCAGAGGTGACCAGTATGTTCGAGTAAATCTGGAAGTACCAACAAACCTCTCTACAAAGCAGAAAGATGCTTTAAAGGAATTTGATTCTCTGACAGGGGATAAGAATTATCGTAAACGCAAGGGATTCTTTGATAAACTCAAGGATTTTATGAAGGAATAATAAATTCTTGTAAATAAATAGCTTAGTCAAGCGGTTTATTTGATATAATAAAACGATTTGAGTTGAAGCTATACTAACACCAATAAAGATTCTTTGAATGGATAAAATATACGCAAGGCTCCGCAAAATAAATCTTAATTGTACCTTAAAGCACAAACTAAAAACCTTGTAGGCAATAATTTTTAACTAGAGTAAAGAGGCATCACTAACCGTGATGCCTCTTTTTTAGTCAGATGAAATTATAGATTGCAAAAGTAAGAGAAAGAAATGTTATTAAATCCTTAAACTTCTCCGCTTTGCATTGGCTAAAGTAATCGATAATTTCTTTCATTACCCAAAGTCTTTAAAGTTATAACCGGAGATTGCAGAACTCTCATAAACCTCTCTCAGTCTTTTTAATATGAAATTTTAACAGAATAATCTTACTAAAATGAAAAATATAACAAAGTGCAACAAAAACCCATGAAATCCTCTTGTAACTTCCCGCGTATGTGATATACTAGAGATGGTTTGAAAATCAAACTGTGAAATCAGTTTATAGACTTGCTAAAATGCAGAAAATATATAAGAAGCTGGAGGAAACCAAAATGACTGTAAACGAAAAGATTGCAAAAATCAGAGAAATGATGGACGCAAATAAAATTGATGCTGTCATCATTCCAAGTGCAGATCCACATATGAGCGAGTATTTTTCTGATCACTGGAAAACAAGAGCATGGGTATCCGGATTTACAGGTTCTGCCGGTACTTTTGTTATTACCAAAAAAGTTGCAGGACTTTGGACAGACGGTCGTTATTATGTCCAGGCAGAAAAACAGCTTGCAGGCAGTGAAGGCGTTCTGTTCAAGATGAACGAACCGGAAACCCCAAAAACCTACGAATATTTAGCAAAAGAGTTATCTGAAAATGCAGTAGTTGGCATCAACGGTCAGCTATTTTCTGCTTCCTATATCAAAACAATGAAAGAATCATTTGCAAAGAAAAATATTCAGATTGACAGCAATGTTGACTATGCAAATGATATTTGGGAAGATAGACCAGCAGAAAGTGCAACCGAAATCTACAATCTGTCGGTAGAGTATGCTGGAAAAACCACAGCAGAAAAACTGACCGAACTGCGTCAAAAACTGAAAGAAAAAGAAGCAGATGCAATCGCTATCAATACATTGGATGGTGTTGCATGGCTGTATAATATCCGTGCAAACGATGTTGCTTGTACACCGGTAGCGGTAGCTTATGCTTACATTTCTCAGGATGAAGCTGTATTCTTTACCAATACAAACAGGGTAGGGGAAGAAGTACTAAAATCATTGAAAGATAATGGTGTTGTGGTTCGACCATATGAAGAAATATTCTCTTCCTTAAAAGAACTAGATAAAGAAACTTCCGTCCTTTGTGATGAAAAAGAAATGAACTACGGTTTGTACCACGTTATGGAAGAAAATGAAAATATTCATCTGGTTCTTGCAGAAAATCCAATTCGCTTGATGAAAGCAATGAAAAATGAAGTGGAAACCAAGAATACATATGAAGCATATATTCAGGATGGTATCGCAGAAGCCGAATTCTATGGATGGCTGTATGAAGCATTAGAAAACGGAGAAAGCATTACAGAATATCAAGCTTCTGAAAAACTGTATTCTTTCCGTGCTCAGCGTGAACACTTTAAAGGTGATAGTTTTACCGCAATCATTGCCTATCGTGATAATGCTGCCATGATGCACTATGCTCCAAAAGTTGAAGGCTCTGCTGTTATCAATAGAAGTCATTTCCTACTCAACGATAGCGGCGGTCAATATCTGACCGGAACAACCGATACTACAAGAACTTTTGCAATGGGTGAACTTACTGATGAGGAACGTCGTGATTACACTTTGGTTCTGAAAAGTGTTATCGCTATGAGTACTGTAGTATTTAAAGAGGGTACTACAGGTTATGGTCTGGATGTTCTGTGCCGTGCTCCGCTGTGGAAATATGGTTTAGATTATCGTTGTGGTACTGGTCATGGTGTAGGATATCTTCTGAATGTTCATGAAGGACCACAAAGTCTTGGCGATCGTACCACTAAATTACAGGAAGGCATGGTATTAACCATTGAACCGGGTATTTATACCGAAGGCAGCCACGGAATTCGCATCGAAAACACAGCAGTAATCAAAAAAGGTGAAAAGACCGAGTATGGTCAGTTTATGCATTTTGAAACCTTTACCGTTGTTCCAATTGATACTGTACCTCTCAAACTTGACATGATGACTGATGAAGAAATTGAATGGATCAATAAATTTAACCATCATGCTTATGAAACTGTTGCGCCTTATGTCAGTGAGCGTGCAGAAAAATGGCTGAAAAAAGCGTCCGCTCCAATTTCTAAGTAACTAAATATTGAGAAAAAAACTCCAATTTTTCAATTGGAGTTTTTCCTTTTGTTAAGAAAAGAGTAAGTTTTACAATATTTACTAAAGAAAATAACTTTTAATATAAACAAAAGGTTTTTATTCAAAATACATAGTGACGTATTTCTTCTTATATGGTATACTTTTTATAGTTATATTATACTAAACCGATACCATTTGATACCTGAATAGGTAAAATATGGGAAAAGTTAAAATTAAAAAATATATATTTCAAAACAATAGTGCTGGAAATATATAAGAGAGGAACGTGAAGAAAATGAAAAAAAGTCAAAAAATATTTTC
>JAHHTY010000029.1 GCA_020024325.1 Negativibacillus sp. | reverse complement strand
AAAAAGCATGTCCCTCCAATAAGGAAGAGGATTGAAGTCACAAGATAACTTATCTTTCTTTTCATTTTGAATCATCCCTTTCTGAAATTTATCTGTTCGGAAAATTTTGATATGTTTAACAGAATGCAGTCTTTATCTATGCTCATATTATAGCATGCTTTTCTATATTTTGTATGCTATTTCTGTAAATCACTCTTTTTACTATTATTTATAAACGACTGTTGAAATACGGGCATCTTGTGGAAATCGATGGAGTTTTTTCCATCACTCCAAAAAGTAAAAGGTATTTTTTCTGCTGAAACAATCCTTTTTACAACTGTTTAGCAAGAAAAAATTCATTTTTAAAAAATATGCAGGATTTTGCTATAATTTCCTGCATTTTTTCTTGATTTTTGCAGGAATAAGGACTAAAATAAAGATAAGCACAAATAAAAACGACTTTTTTGTGCTGAATGAACTCAATCACAAGGAGATAACTGTGATGAATATAGATTTTTTAAATGAGATTGAAACACGTATGCCGGAATTTTCCAAAGCACAAAAACTGATTGCTCATTATATTTTGGAGCATTATGAAAAAGCTGCCTTTATGACTGCTGCTCGTCTAGGTGCCACGGTCGGCGTCAGTGAATCTACAGTTGTTCGTTTTGCTTTTGAGCTTGGATGTGACGGATATCCACAACTTCAAAAAGGTCTTCAGGAAATCATCCGAAATCGTCTGACTTCTGTTCAGCGAATGGAAATTACCAACGATCAAATCGGCAGAAGCAATGTTGTTTCTAAAGTGTTATCTATGGATATTGAACGAATCAAACACACCATGGAAGAACTGGATACACGAAACTTTGAAGAAGCTGTAAAAAAAATTATTCATGCTAACCATATTTATATTATAGGGGTGCGCAGTGCCGCTTCCCTTGCCGGATTTCTTCAATTCTATTTTAACCATATTTTTGCAAATGTACATCTTATTAACACAACCAGCACCAGCGAAATGTTTGAACAGCTGTTCCGCATTACAAGTGAGGATGTATTGATTCCAATTAGCTTTCCTCGATACTCACAACGCACTTTAAAGGCTGCAAAATATGCACGCAATAAAGGTGCAGACGTGATTGCTCTTACCGACTGTGCCGCTTCTCCACTGGCATCAGTTGCTAATATCAGCCTGCTTGCCCGCAGCGATATGGCATCTTTTGTCGATTCTCTGGTTGCACCTTTAAGTGTTCTGAATGCTCTGGTGGTTGCAGTAGGATTGGAAAAGCAAAATGAAATCAGTCAAACTTATGCTCAGCTGGAGCATATCTGGGACGAATATAATGTTTATGAAAAAACGGAGGAAGAATCTTTCCATGTCTAATAAACGATATGATACCATTATCATCGGTGCAGGGGCTGCCGGACTGATGGCAGGAATCCAAGCTGCCAGAAACGGCAAACAGGTTTTAATTTTGGAAAAAATGGATCGACCCGGCAGAAAACTCCTGATTACAGGAAAAGGACGATGCAATGTTACAAACTGCTGCACGGTTGAAGAATTTATGACCAATGTTTTAAGCAACAAACGTTTTTTATATAGCTGCCTAAATGCTCTAAATCCTTATGAAGTAATGGGATTTTTTGAAGAATGCGGCGTTCCTTTAAAGGTGGAACGAGGAGAGCGTGTTTTTCCTGTTTCCGACCACTCATCTGATATTGTAAATGCTCTTGTTACCGCTGCCCAGGATGCAGGCTGCCGTATTAGCTATGCTTGTGTAAAAAATCTGCTGACAGATACCTTGAAGGATGGCTCTTTGTGCGTTGTTGGTGTTGAAACCGAAGAGGGAGAAAATATTGCTTCTGATTCTGTCATTGTTGCTACCGGCGGTAAGAGCTATCCTGCTACCGGTTCCACCGGAGATGGCTACCGTTTAGCACGTCAGGTCGGCCACAAAGTAACTCCGCTTCGTCCGTCATTGATTCCGATCGTCTGCCAGGAAAAAAGCTGCCGTGACATGATGGGACTTTCTTTAAAAAATGTTACCCTGACCGTAGTGGATACTTCTAACGGAAAAGAGGTTTTTTCCGAACTGGGTGAAATGCTTTTCACTCATTTTGGCGTATCCGGTCCCCTGGTTCTCAGTGCAAGCTGCCATATGCAGCCGGATAAAAACGGTTCTTTAAACCGCTACAAAATGTACATCGACTGGAAGCCTGCTTTAAGCGAGCAGCAGCTTGATGCACGCATTCTGCGAGATTTTGAACAGTTTATCAATAAAGACTTCATAAATTCTTTGGGGCTTCTTCTTCCTAAAAAAAGTATTCAGATTATTGCAGGACTGAGTGGTATTCCTTTTGATACTAAAATCAATCAAATTACTAAAGTACAAAGAGAGCGTTTGATTCAAGTTATCAAATCAATGGAGTTGACACCCAAAACATTCCGTCCGATTGAAGAAGCTATCGTCACGGCGGGTGGTGTTGATGTAACACAGGTAAATCCCAAAACTATGGAATCTAAACTGGCACATGGACTGTTTTTTGCCGGTGAAGTTTTAGATGTTGACGGCTATACCGGTGGCTTCAATCTGCAAATTGCTTTTTCTACCGGATTTGCAGCAGGTACCTACTGTTAATTTTAAGGCAGCGGAAAATTCCGCTGCCTTTTTATTGAATTATAAAATGTAATTTCAGCCTATAAATGCACATTTTTAATTGTTTCTTGCTTTGTAGAAAGTGCAAATAAAAATCCAGATCATTTAGCTAATATAACTATGTACAAAACAGGTTTCCCTAATTAGACTTTTTCTATTTATTTTCATATAAATAGAAATGCCTCTTGTATTTATTCGAGTTTATGCTAAAATAATAACGTATTTTGATTCACAAGTTATACAGGAGTGAATATTATGAATTTCCCTATTGCTGTCTTACTCATCTGTGCTATGATTGGTCTTTTTGACAAAATGATAGGTGGAAAATTTCACCTTGCCGAAGAATTTGATCGTGGCATGACGATGATGGGCTCTCTTGCTTTAACAATGTCCGGCATCTATTGTTTTTCAGTTATGTTGGGGCAATTTCTTTCTGTTAAACTGCCAAGTGCTTCCCTTCCCATCGATCCATCTATCCTTGTCAGCAGCTTACTGGCTACCGACATGGGTGCTTATTCCATCGCTGACACCATCTGTACTGACTCTATGCAAAAAATTTTTTCCGGTGTACTTTTATCTTCAACGTTGGGAACTACCATCTCCTTTTCCCTTCCGATTGCACTGGGTAATGTTTCCCATCACGATTCTAAAACATTGATGACAGGTATGGTGTATGGAATTATTGCCGTTCCATCTGTATTGATTATCGGCGGATTGATAATCGGTATGACAATATCTTCTTTACTGGTTAACTTATTACCTGTCTTGTTTATTTGCGTTACCCTTGCCCTATGTATTTTTTATGGTGGTGACAAGGCGGTGCATATATTTCAAAAAATAGGAAAAGGAATCAACCTTCTTGCCATCCTCCTCTTTGCTCTCATTTTGGTACAGGTATTTGTTGCTTCCCCTTCGTTCACCTTTGTTAATCCGGAATTGATTGGTGAAGTTTTAACGATCGTATTTAAAATTTCGGTTATTGTGTGTGGTTCATTTATCCTATCCAATTTGATTTTAAAATATTTTATGCACCAAATTCTTTCACTTGCTCGTATCATTCACGTAAACGAGTTTGCTATTATTGGACTGCTGCTGAATCTTATCAATTCTGTATCTATGCTCTCAGTGTTTGGGAAGATGGATAAACGAGGACAGGTGATGAATGCCGCTTCTTGTGTTACCTCCGGTTTTGTTTTCGGTGGACAGCTTGCATTTGTTTCTTCTGTCGAAAACAATGCCGTTCTTACCTTTATCATTGCAAAATTGGCTGGCGGAGCAGTAGCAATGTTGATTGCTGCACTGCTTTCCCCGCCCTATGACCCTGACACAATAGATGAGTCCACTATAATTTCTGAAAGGAACGAATAATATGCAACTGTTACACCCAATTTCCTTTTTTAAAAATGATAAAGAACTTCCTTGTAATATCTGTAAACTTTCTTTAGAAGATATAAAACTAATTCTTACCTTTCAAGAGCAGCTCTGTTTTACCATCAAAGACAAGGACACCTTTGTTCCGCTTTCTTTACAGGAATGGGAATATCTGATAAATCATGGCTTTGCTTTGGGTGTATTTCCTCAAAACTGCCCACAGCGTCCTGCCTATTTAATTGGCTGTTTATATCCACCTTTGGAAGAAAATCTCGGTGTTGATATTGGCTTAACGCCCGAAGAACTTGCGTGTGTTGCACATCTGGAAATTGCAATGGCGGACCCTGATTTTCGGGGTTATAAGATGCACAGCAAAATGTGTCAACTGTGTGCAGAACACTTTATCCACGACGGACGCACCCACTTTATCATGTCTACTGTTTCACCCCAAAATATCCCCAGTCTGAAAGCACTTCAATCAGCAGGTTTACAGCCGGTGATAGAAAAAGAGAAATATGGCGGAAAACTGCGATATATTATGCTTCGGAAAGTATAGCCTCTCTAAAGCTCCTCATAAAAGAGGAGTTTTTTTATTTCTTTTCCGCTCTCTGTACCTGCCGGGCAATTTGTTGTTTGATGATTTCAATTTCTTCCAAACTTTTCCCCTCATAGCTTTCAGCTGAAAGGCGGCATATCGCTTTTTCCCACCCAATTACCTTTACCCATTCGGAAATGTTTTGTTCTTTATTTATAAAAATATTTTTTTGCATTTGCTTCACCTCCATATATTGGTATGAAGCCTTTTAACAGGAAATACCTTTATCATATCTGCATACAGATAAGCTATACACTTTTAAAGCAGGAAGGAAGTTTGGAGGTTACAATGGGAAAATATGCCATGTATCTTAGAAAATCTCGTGCCGATATTGAAGCTGAATCCAACGGCGAGGGAGAAACGCTTGCCCGTCATGAGTTCCTTTTACAGGAAACCGCAAAAAAACTTGGTCTTTGTATTGATAAAATTTATCGTGAGATTGTTTCGGGAGAAACGATTCAAGCTCGTCCCATTATGCAGCAACTGCTAAAAGATGTAGAAGCTAAAATGTGGGATGGAGTGCTTGTTATGGAGGTAGAACGCCTTGCCCGTGGCGATACCGTTGACCAAGGTCTTGTTGCCCGTGCTTTTCAATACAGCTTCACCAGCATTATCACCCCTACCAAAACTTACCGCCCATGGGAAGAATCCGACGAAGAATATTTTGAATTTGGGCTTTTTATGTCTCGTCGTGAATATAAAACCATCCTCCGCCGTATGCAAAACGGTCGTACCGCCTCCGCCCATGAAGGAAAATATTGCGGCAGTGTTCCCCCTTATGGATATTGTCGGGTAAAACTTCCTCATGAAAAGGGATTTACCCTGCAAATTGTTCCTGACCAAGCAGAAATGATTCGATTCATTTTTCAATGGGCTGCTTTTGGAGTGGAGGAAAATGGTACCAACATTCGATTGGGTGCTTCTAAAATTGCACAACGCCTGACTGCAATGCAGATTCCCACTCCTTCCGGTAAATCTGTGTGGAGTGCTTCGAGCATTTTGGACATCCTTCATAATCCTGTATACTGCGGAAAAATTCGCTGGGGCTCACGGGCACAGATAAAATCGGTAAGTAACGGTCAAATGATTCATCATCGACCGCGAAAAAAATTATCCGAAACGCAGCTTATCATGGGCAGACATCCCCCTATCATTTCTGCTGATGTTTGGGAGCTTGCTCAAAAAGGAATCTCTCCACACCTTCTTGTGCCTTCTCACACAGATTGCTGTTTAAAAAATCCTTTTGCCGGTCTTTTGGTTTGTGCCGATTGCGGGCATTGCCTGACACGCCGACCCGGAAGAATGAAAAATGGTATTCGCCAGCCGGATCTTCTAATTTGTACCACTGCCGGATGTCACAATATCGGCTCAAGAATGGATTTTATCGAGCAGGCTGTCTTACATACACTCTATAATTGGCTGGGAGAAAGCGACTTTTCTCTCCCTACTGTTGCTGCCCCTAATACCTCTGAGCAAGAACTTACCCTTCTGAAAAAGGGTAAGGAACGTCTTTTGCAGCAAGCTCAAACCATCTATTCTCTGCTAGAAAGCAGTATCTATTCCCCTGACATATTCAGAGAAAGAATACAAAAAAATAAAGCAGAAATCTTGCAGGCAGATGCACGAATAGAAGCTCTGCAAGAGAGTTGTACTTCTTCATCCTGTCAAGAAATATCCTCAAAAATTACCGCTAAAAGGATGTTGAGTGTCTATTCCCAATCATCGGCAGAAGAAAAAAACCAGCTGCTGAAGTTGTTATTTTCTAAAATAGAATATCGCAAAACCGTTCGTGGGCAAGGACATGAAACAGAGTTTAACCTTACTCTTTTTCCTTTGTTGCCACCCTCCGATAATCTATAACTGACATCCCAATGGAACCTGTTCTTCTGTTCCCACATCGGTTAAGCCTGCCTTTACCTGTCCCCATGGTGCTGAGTATCTCTGACTCAAATATCGTGTTGCTGCACCCAGTTCACCATCCGGTCCTCCAATCTGAGTGACAATTATTTTCGCTGTGGCTGCATTCGGTCGAGTAATTTTGACCGGATATTCCAATTTTTTAGAATAACTCCACATTCTCTATTCCCCCTTTTCTGTGGTATCCATATTGGCTTCCAGATCCCATGGCCACGGATTATCCACCCAGTCCCATCGTGTTGCACCTTCCGGTGCCTGTGGCTCCAGCTCACCGAAACGTTTTACATACTCTGCTTTTGCGTCCTGTAACAGTTTACTGTATTTGCTGTGATATTGTAATGCCTGTTGATCATTTGGGTGAGTGTCCAAAAACAAACCTGCCTCCACCAAAGCAAATTCATACATCTGCACTCGTTTCATTAAACTTTGACGTGTGCCATTATTTTGAAGCATTTCTAGCAGCCTCCTCCCCAATCAGCGGTTTATCCAATTGAGCAAAAATTGTTCCTCTCTCTAAACCCAGTCCTGTTTCATATAAATCTTCCCACTTTTGAGTTGGTACATATGCCATTGCTAAAGAAATTGGCTGATCGGTAAATTCGGAACAGCACCCTGTTTTATCATCAGAATCAAAATGGAATAGCATACTGTTTCATCACTCCTTTATAAAGTTACGACACATAACTTTGTGTCTACATTCCCACCTTATGCCTTGAAATTATATTCTGTTCTGATTGACGACACAGTAACCTTGTGCTTTTTATTCGAAAACCTTTTGCTCTCTGTAAAACGCCTCCTAAAAAGTTACTTTTCCTTTCTTTTCCCTATTTTATTTTTTTAAACAAAACCCAAAATCTTTTTGATTTTTACAGCAGCTGTGCTATAATACATAAGAATACATATGGTAGAATTCTAACTGAATATACAAACATGAAATAAAGGAGGAGATTCCCGTGTCCCTTTTACAAGTTACCATTGTTCTTCTGTGTATTGCCGCACTGACTGCTCTATGCTTTGGGGTTATTTACTATATTGCAAACCAAATAGCCATGAGCGTAATCCGTCCGCATCCTGTCAGTTATGGAACTGCACTAAATGAAGAAATAACCAGGAATCACCTTTCTCCCTCTGCAATAGACATAAAATATGAAAAACTCTTTTTTCAAAATAAACGAAACCAAAATTTAACCGCTCGCCTATATCCTGCAAATTCGCAAACAGACTGTTACATCCTTTTCTTTCATGGATACAACTATCCTTGGGTAGGTGCTTTAAAATATTTGCCTTTGTTGACAAAATGGGGATTTAATGTGCTTGTCCCCGATATGCAGGCACAAGGGGAAAGTGAGGGGAATTATATCACCTTTGGAGCTTTGGAAAGTGATGATGGCATTGAATGGCTGGAACAAATTCGTCACTATGCCAAAATAAATGGTTTTGAACGTGCCCGTATCGGTATTATGGGAGAATCTATGGGTGCCGTTACTGCACTGATGACCGCTGCCAAAGCCAATTCCCCTTCTGTTTCTGTTGAAAACAAACCTATTTTCTGCATTGCAGACTGTCCTTTTTCCGATTGGGATAGCATTTTTCTTTTCATTGCTAAAAAACGTTATCATATCAATCTAAAACTGCTTCTCCCGTTGCTTCATTCTATCATAAAAAGAAAAACCGGAATCAATTTTTCCGAAGTATCCGCTATCAAAGCTGCTTCTATGCTCCGTATCCCGACCTTGATTTTTCATGGAATGTCTGATCCACTTGTTCCCTCTTTTATGAGTGAGCAGATTGTAAAAGAAAATCCTAAAATAGCTCTTTGTTTAGTAGAGAGTGCAAAACATATGAATTGCTTTTCCACTGACCCGGAAAAATACCAGCAGCAACTTATTGAGCTTTTTAATCAAGTTTCTTTTGAAACTGAATCTTCAGAAAAATTTGCTGTATACCTATAAAAAACATTGTCTAATTTAAATTAGACAATGTTTTTTATTTTTTACCTGCAACAATGTGAAATATAGCTTACATAAAGGGATTGAAAAAAATTATTGAATGGTGTATCATATTGGATATTGAAAAATTATTAAATAATGGAAATGAAATATAAAAAAGCGAGGAGTGTATTTATGCTGAAATCTTTTGTCCATTACTATAAACCACATTGGAAACTGTTTGTTTTTGATATGGTGTGTGCGTTAATTGCTTCTATCTGTGATTTGACGTTTCCCCTCATCTCCAGAAGCATCATCAACACCTACATTCCAAATAAAAATCTTCAGTCGATTTTTACCTGGTGTTTTGCTTTGTTGGTTATTTACATTGTACAGACTGTAATGCAGTATTTTATGCAATATCAAGGTCATGTTGTGGGTGTTAGGATGCAGGCAGATATGCGCCGAGATGTATTTGAGCATCTTCAAAAGCTGCCATTTTCCTACTTTGATGAACATAAAACCGGTGTCATTATGTCCCGTATCGTAAACGACTTGATGGATATCTCCGAATTTGCGCACCATGGTCCGGAAGATTTATTTATCTCTATTGTAACGATTGTCGGTTCTTTCATCATTCTGTGTACCGTCAATGTTCCTTTGACACTGCTCACCTTTGCAGTTATTCCTTTCCTAGTATGGTTTATTGTAAAAAAACGAACTGCCATGACAATCGCTTTCCGCAAAAATCGTATTGAGATTGCAGAAGTTAATGCCAGCTTGGAAAACAGCATCGCCGGTGTGCGAGTTGCAAGAGCTTTTACCGGAGAGCTGGAAGAAGAAAAGAAATTTGCCGAAAATAACCAACATTATGTCACCGTTCGTGAGCGTGCTTACCGTGTTATGGCAGAATTTTTCTCCGGCACAAACTTCCTCACCTCTGTGATGAATGTTATCATCCTTGCCGGTGGCGGATATTGTGTATATCGCGGTATTATCAACATCGGTGATATGGTCGCTTATATGTTGTTTATCAATATGTTTGTGGCACCAATCAAAAAACTGATTCAGTTCGTTGAAATGTTCCAGAATGCCATTACAGGTTATACTCGATTTAAAGAACTGATGGAAGTTGAAACAGAACAGGAAGATCCTTCCGCTGTTAATCTCGGCGATATTCGCGGCGAAATCATCTTTGACAATGTTACCTTCCAGTATGACGAAGGCAAAGAAGTTCTCTCTAACATCTCTCTTACCTTCCCGGAAGGAAAAATGGTCGCCATTGTCGGACCTTCCGGCGGCGGTAAAACCACTTTGTGTCACTTGATTCCACGTTTTTATGAAATTAGCAGCGGTACCATTTCGATTGACGGTCAGGATATTCGCCATGTGAGCCGTTCTTCTCTTCGTCAGAAAATCGGTATTGTACAGCAAGATGTATTTCTTTTCACTGGTACAATTTTTGATAATATCGCTTATGGTAAACTGGGTGCCAGTCGTGAAGAAGTGATTGAAGCTGCAAAAAAAGCAAATATCCACAATTACATTATGAGTTTACCGGAAGGTTATGAAACCTTTGTCGGTGAACGAGGCGTTAAACTATCAGGAGGTCAAAAACAGCGTATTTCGATTGCAAGAGTATTCTTAAAAAATCCTCCAATTCTTATTTTGGATGAAGCCACTTCTGCATTGGACAATGTAACCGAAAATTATATTCAGGATTCTTTGGACGACCTTTGCAAAAACAGAACTACTATTGTGGTTGCACACCGCCTGTCCACCATTAAACACGCTGATGAAATTATTGTTATGGACCGTGAAGGCGTTAAGGAACGCGGAACCCATAACGAACTCCTTGAAAAAGGCGACGGTATTTATAAAGAATTGTATGAAGCACAGTTCGCAAGAATTTAATTAAAAAACTCGGGAGGATTCTTTTAAAAGAGTCCTCCCGAGTTTTTTATTAAACGAAACGTTTCTTTATTTTAACAGGCAAAATTAGACACACAATATATTTGTTATCCGTGGCTAACATTGTTCCGGGGCTTTTTATTGACAGTTTAGTTAGTCTGTGCTAAACTCTTATTTGGAAAAGTTAGTTAGGGCTAATTTTTAGAAGTTTTCTTGAAATGAGGGAGGAATCATGATGCCATTAACTTTTGCACAAATTGGTGAAACTGCGATTATTCGCAAAATTACCGGAAAAGATGAAGTGCGTCAGCATCTGGCAGAATTAGGATTTGTTGCCGGAGAAGAAGTAACCGTTGTATCTTCTATGGGCGGAAACCTGATTCTGAATATTAAAGGAAGCCGTGTTGCTTTGGATTCCACCATGGCTCAGCGTGTTATGCTTTAGTGCCCCATTTATGGGTTCTATAATTAAAAATGATGTGTGTGGTAATTTTTAGGAGGGAATATTATGAAAACACTGAAAGATGTAAAACCGGGCGAAACCGTGACCATTGTTAAATTACATGGTGAAGGTGCTGTAAAACGTCGCATCATGGACATGGGCATCACCAAAGGTGTTGAGGTTTTTGTTCGCAAGGTTGCTCCATTGGGAGATCCTGTCGAGGTTAATGTTCGCAGTTATGAGCTTTCTTTGCGTAAAGCCGATTGTGAGCAAATTGAAGTTCAGTAAGACATTGGCGTCCTAAAATAAGGGGGCGCTTTTTCAGGTCCGAAAGGTTAGCCTGAACTAATCAATAAATACAGAAAAGAGGATGGATTTATGGAGTATAAAATCGCTTTAGCCGGTAACCCAAACTGCGGTAAAACTACAATGTTTAATGATCTTACCGGAAGCAGTCAGTATGTAGGAAACTGGCCTGGTGTAACTGTCGAAAAAAAAGAAGGTAAATTAAAATCTAATAAACAGGCAATTATTCAGGACTTGCCAGGTATTTATTCTCTTTCTCCTTATACACTGGAGGAAGTTGTTACCAGAAATTATCTGATTAACGAACAGCCTAACTCAATGATCAACATTGTTGACGCATCAAACCTTGAAAGAAACCTCTATCTTACTACACAGCTTTTGGAAATCGGCGTTCCAATGGTTATTGCGCTCAATATGATGGATCTTGTTCGCAAAAACGGCGATACAATTGATGTTAACAAGCTTTCTCAGGCTCTTGGTTGTGAAATTATCCAAACCAGTGCTTTAAAGGGTGAAGGCAGCGTTGAAGTTGCAAAAGCTGCTTTTGAGTTGGCTCAGAAAAACGCTGCTGCTCCGCAGCCACTGAAGTTCGATGAAAAATTGGAAAGTATTCTCTCCACTATTTCTAACTATCTGGTCGGCTCTTGCAAACCTCAAAATCTGCGTTGGTTCGCAATTAAAGTATTTGAACGTGATGAAAAAGTTATCAACCAGCTGAAACTTTCCGACAGCGTTACATCTCAGATTGAATCTCTTCGCCAACAGGCAGAAAAAGAGTTTGATGACGATGCCGAAAGTATTATTACTCAGGAAAGATATGCCGCAATCGCTGCATTACTAAAGGGTTGCTATCATAAACATCACGCTAAACATAAAATGACCACCAGCGATAAGATTGATAAGATTGTTACCAACCGTATCCTAGCTCTTCCAATCTTTGCTTTGGTTATGTTCCTTGTTTACTACATCTCCATTTCCACTGTTGGTACAATGATGACTGACTGGGTAAACGACGTATTGTTTGGTGAAATCATTCCTCCAACCGTTGAAGGATGGCTCACCTCAGTAAATGCAGCTCCATGGCTTCAATCCTTGATTTTGGATGGTATTATTGCCGGTGTTGGTGCTGTTTTGGGCTTCTTGCCACAGATGATGGTTCTCTTCCTCTTGCTTGCTTTACTGGAAGACTGTGGATATATGGCGCGTATCGCCTTTATCATGGACCGTGTGTTCCGTCGCTTTGGTCTTTCCGGTAAATCTTTCATTCCTATGCTGATCGGTCTGGGATGTGGTGTACCTGCTGTTCAGGCTAGCCGTACCATCGAAAATGACCGTGACCGCAAGATGACCATTATGACCACTACCTTCATCCCTTGCTCTGCAAAACTTCCTATCATCGGTTTAATTTCCGGTGCTTTGTTTAATGGCTCCGGATGGATTGCTACCTCTGCTTACTTTGTAGGAATTGCTGCAATCATTGTTTCCGGTATTATCCTGAAGAAAACAAAGCTGTTTGCAGGTGATCCAGCTCCATTCGTTATGGAACTTCCTGCTTACCACGTTCCAAGTCCTAAAGGTGTTCTGCTGCATATGTGGGATCGCTCCAAAGCCTTCGTTCGCAAAGCAGGTACTATTATCTTCCTTGCTTGTGCCCTGATTTGGTTCCTGTCCAGCTTCAACTTCCGTATGCAGATGGTTGAAACTCCTGAATCTATGCTGGCAACTATCGGTCAGTTTATTGCTCCTATCTTCATTCCATTGGGTTGGGGTCACTGGGAAGCCGCTGTTGCTGCAATCACCGGTTTAATTGCAAAAGAAAACGTTGTTGGTACTCTGGGTATTCTGTTTGGATTTGCTGAAGTTGCAGAAAACGGTGATGAAATCTGGAGTGTATTTGCTCAAAACTTTACCGCAATTTCTGCTTATTCATTCTTAATCTTTAACTTACTCTGTGCTCCATGTTTTGCAGCTATTGGTGCAATTCACAGAGAAATGGGCAGTGGTAAGTGGACATGGATCGCTGTTGGTTATCAGTGTATCTTTGCTTACATCATTTCCCTGATAATTTATCAGATTGGTTCACTCATCGTTACATCTACATTTACTGTAGGCACTGTTGTTGCTCTTATTTTACTGGCTGCTATGCTTTTCTTACTGGTACGTCCTAATCCAGAAAATCGTTCCCGAAAATTAGCAGCATCCACAAAATAACGCTCAAATATCTTTTGAAAGGGGCTTTGTTATGAAACTGACATCGGGAAAACTGCGTTATCTCTTGACCATCGTTTCATTAGAAAAAAATTTAAAGAGAGTTCGCTGTATTGATGTGGCTGTTCAGCTGGGTATTTCTCGAGCATCTGTTTGTAAAATGCTTTCTTCCCTCTGTAAGGAAGGCTTATTGGAGCAGTCTGCTGACAAATCGCTTCACATCACTGCACTTGGGCATGAGCTTGCTCAACAATATGAACAGCAGTATCGACAGCTTTTCCCTATTTTCTGTCAGATGGGATTAAGCGACTTTGATGCACAGGAATGTTCGATGGCGTTGCTTTCACAGCTTCCTGAACAAACCCTAAAAAACATTTGTGCCTGCTTTCAAGTGGACAACTTTCCCCTCGTCTCCGCCTAAAAAGAAAAGCTAATCTTTCTCTTTTCTTTCCCGTAGCTAAAAAAAAAAATCCTCGACCCTATTAAGGTCGAGGATTTTTTAGTTTTTGCTTTATCTTCCCTCCTACATCTTTCTGGGACGAGGAAAACCGTCATTTCGGTTAATTCTGTTTATATCAAATTCAGGATTGAAAGCATAAAAATTCTTGCTGTCCAGATTCTCTTGAGCCACTCTGAGCATCTCTCCAAAACGCTGAAAATGTACAATCTCTCTTTCTCTCAGAAACTTGATTGGGTCACGCACATCGGGGTCATCTACTAACCTTAGGATGTTGTCATAGGTGATTCTTGCCTTCTGCTCTGCTGCAAGGTCCTCTGTTAAGTCGCAAATAATATCACCTGTAGATTGCAAGGTCGCTGCGGAAAAAGGTGTACCAGAGGCTGCCTGAGGGTAAACACCGGTAGTGTGGTCTACAAAGTATGTTTCTAGCCCACCCTCTTTAATTTCTTCTACACTCAATCCTTTTGTGAGCTGATGCAGAATTGCGCTCACAATTTCTATATGAGCTAATTCTTCTGTTCCATCATGATTTACCTTGCAATTATTGTAATAAAACATAAGGAAAGATTGTATGACTAATCAGGTTCATCTGCCAGCTCTATCAGAATACAGCAAACTACATCGCTCTTGATCCTGGAAATAGATTTTATCGCTGCATAAGAGCCTCTATTTTGCTGACAACCATTATCAACAATTGAAAATTTCTTTCAATTTTATAAAACGGGGAAGAAACTAACTTTACAATAAAAACAATCGTCCTTTGCATTTGATATCCAATATAGTATTCCTGTTTCATTTTTCCAGAAGAAGCAAAAGCTTCCTCAGTTTTTCTCTCAGACAAAATCAATGAAAAGAATCCTATAATTATAAAAAGGAGATTATGCTTAGCGCACAATCTCCTTTTTATAAATGATCCTCGATATTCAGAAGAGGCCTCCGAGCGATACTGCCGAAGTGTCCTCTTTTTTAACTACATAACGATAATAAATCTCAGGATAAAGAGTACACACAGAACATACATAATTGGGTGTACTTCTTTTGCTTTACCTTTAAAGAGTTTCATAACGGTAAAGAATACAAATCCTGCTGCAATACCATCTGCAATGCTGTATGCAAACGGCATACAAGCAATTGTCAAAAATGCCGGCAATGCAATTTCAAACTCAGACCAATTGATATTCTTTACACTTGCCATCATCAACACGCCAACGATGATCAGAACAGGAGCAGTAGCTGCTGTTGGAACTAATCCCAAGAATGGAGAAGCGATGATTGCAAGTAAGAACAAAAGGCCTGTTGTGCAGGAAGTCAGACCTGTACGACCACCCTCGGAAACACCGGAAGCAGATTCTACAAAGGTTGTAACAGTGGAAGTACCCATCACTGCACCACACACAGTTGCAATAGAGTCTGCAAGCAATGCTCCGCTTGCTTTTGGAAGATTACCATCTTCATCCAACATATTTGCTCTTGCAGCAGTACCAATCAAAGTGCCAATGGTATCGAACATATCTACCAAAACCAGAGCAATCAAAACAGAAACAATAGAAACTAAGGCTGTTCCAACACCTTCACTGAAATTAAACAGTTCCGCAAAACCGTGAGTAAATTGCATAAAAGTAGGAGCAAGAGAAGGAATCGCAATCTCCCCACTTGGAGCTGTTACACCAACATCAATACCCAGAACAAACTGCAAGAAACAACCGACTGCAGATGTTACCAGAATACCGATAAACAAAGAACCTTTAACATTTCTAGCATAGAGGACTGTCAAAACAATTAAACCAAAAATTGCAAGCAAAGTAGCGGCACTTGTAAAATCAAATGCAGGAATCGGAGTTGCATTTGCAACGATAGTGCCGTCAAAGTTCTGATAGTTTCCTGGATCAATGGTAAATTTCAGCATACCTGCATTTTTTATACCAATGAAAGCAATGAAGAAACCAATACCAACACTGATTGCATTTTTCAGCTCTTTTGGAATAGCACGAACAATCGCCTCACGAACACCGGTAACAGTGATGATAACAAACAAACAACCGGAAATAAATACGGCTGCTAAAGCTGCCTGCCAGCTGTAACCCATAGAACCGCAGATAGTGAAAGCAAAAAATGCGTTCAATCCCATACCCGGAGCCAAAGCAAATGGGTAGTTGGCAAGGAATGCCATCAGGAAAGTACCGATTGCAGAAGAAATACAGGTTGCCAGCATAACTGCTCCTGCATCCATTCCCGCTGCAGAAAGAATCTGAGGGTTTACAAAGATGATGTACGCCATGGTGAAGAAAGAAGTAATACCAGCCATAACTTCTGTTTTTACGTTTGTATTATTCTCCTTCAGATGAAATAATTTTTCTAACACTTTTTTCTTCCTCTCTTTGTATAGCTTTTTCTTCTCCTTTTCCTTTTTAGGAAATACGTTCTTATTGTAAATTATTTTTGAATATTTGACAAGTTATTGATTTACAACAATAAAGTGTTTTTCTTATCAACTCACTCTGTTTTTTGTATTTCAGAAGTGTTTTTTCTTCTGTTTATTATTTCTATTCCATAAATAGAGTAGGATTTTCTAAAGATATTTTTCTATTTACAACAAAAATCTGCAATATATCAAATTTTTACTTTTTGCTAAAAAAATCGGCTTACCCAATTGGATAAGCCGATTTTCGTTTCCTTATAATACCAAAGACGGAGCAGTGTAAACGCGAGCTTTTAACTCACTGTCCAACATATACAAACCCTTTGGATCATTGCCGAACAACTCAAATCGAGTGATTAGATTATTGGCATTGGTTTCCTCTTCGCCTTGTTCCTTTACAAACCAATCCAAAAACTGCATTGTTCTAAAATCTTTTACCTCATTTGCTGCTGCATACAGGTTATGAATTAAGCTTGTAACATATTCCTCATGTTCCAAACCTGCTTTTAAAGGATCACAAAGATTTGTAAACTGTTTATCGGGTTTGTCAATGCTTTCCAAAGTTACTGTACCGTTGTTATTATGCAGATATTGATAGAACAGCATTGCATGATCTTTTTCCTCTTGTGCTTGAATCTGATACCAGTTTGCAAACCCATCCAATCCTTTAGACTGATAGAAATTTGCAAAGTCAAGATAAAGATAAGCCGAGTAAAATTCTTTGTTAATCTGCTGATTTAAAAGTTCTGCTACCTTTTTGTCTAACATTTTTTTACCTCCCAAAAATAAGTTATTGTGTTTGTACCTGCTTTTTAAAAGCCAAGTTCCTCTCCGACTAGGATTACTTTGATTCGATTTTTATGACGTTGCTGCGCTGATACCACATAGTTGCAGCAAATACGCCCCTCGCTATGGCAACTCAGACACTCACCTGCTTTGGTGCATGGTGTTTCGCATTGAAGACGAACAGCATTGACCGGTGCGGCAATTTTTTTCACACGCTCTGCTGCTGCTTCTAAGTTCGGCACAATTTTATTGTAACCTGCTACAACAATTACACTATCCGGACCGTAAAGCATTGCTGCCACACGATTTGAGTTTGCATCCACATTATACAGCTCACCATTTTCGGTAATTGCATTTGCACTAAGTAGATAGTTATCTGCAAAAAATGTTTTTCTGTAAATTTCTTTAATTTCATCTTGGGTCAATCCCGGTTTGGAGCGATCTAAAAACTGATAACGACCACTCCTCAGCAAATCCATGATGCCGCATTCCTGCAAAGTAGCCGATCCGCCACAGGAAACGGTTTGACCTTGCAAAATCAGGCTCTCTACAATTTTTAGAGCATCTTCTTTGGTCTTTGCATAAAATGGCTGCATCTTGTTTCGCTCTAAATTTGCCATCGTTTTATTGATTCGTTTTTCAATAATAGTACGCATATGTTCATTCATTTTAGGAATTCCCCTTTTATACCTGTCTATTTTTCTGCGACTTTTGATGTTAGATGAAGCTTTTGCTGTACTGCAATTTCCTTTTGCTGACGTATTGTGATGTAGCGTTTTTTTCTAAACGTTAAATACAACACAGTTGCACTTGCCAACACCGAAAGAACCGAACCGGTAATTAAAGTTTCAATCAAAGAAATATCAACCATATTGAAATGCAGTACTATGAAGGAGAAAACTGCACCGATATCCGCTATAAAATGATAAAGAAACAGTTCCGGAAGGCTGATTTTTTTTCTAAAGCTTTTTATCACCAAAGCAATACCCAAAATAGCAATAAAAAGAGACAACGCAACCAGCAAAACCGGAAGGTTAATTTTATCCATCATAGCTAAAAGAGCCGCTGACACCAATCTGGTTGCAGAGCCGGCCAGCATCATGTAAAATAAGATTTTTTTATACAATATTATCGCCACCTAAATTGATTATCCTTTTCAAAAAGAAACAACTTTCTTTTTTGTATGAGTTTGATGTAGCATCATTATAACATCATTTCCTTTGAAAATCAAATCTGATAAGGTCTTGATCTTTGTATTCTTTGTAAATCTTTAAAACCATTTTTACGTAAGTTTAAGTAAGACACAGAAAAAGGTATTTCAAAAACGAAACACCTTTTTCTTGCAAATTTAATTTTGTGAATATTTCCCAAGGAATATTCTGTTTAAAAACACATTCTTCCTATACTTTATCTTCGTTTAAACAATGTGCTGCTTATCACTGTCCATAAAAGTGGGGCTGCTGCAAGCAAAACACCAATCAGCTTTACCTGCGGCAAAGACAAAGCTGCTGTTTCAAAAATCATTCTTCCCATTGGAGTCCACACTGCAAAGCACATCACAGCAAGTGAGGTACACACCGCCGCAATCAACTTAAAATTATTAAAGAACGGAATATGAAACAGTGTCTTTGTTTCTGATTTACACTCAAACACATGAATTAACTGGGTTAAAATTAAAGTGACTAATGCACCTGTACGCGCAACCTGCAAAGATGCCCCTGAGGTCAGTAAAATCGAAAAGGCCGCTACTGTTGTAAGTCCAATTAACATACCCCGAAACAGAATCACCGACAGTAAACCATCCGAAAAAATGGAGTCACTGCTTTTTCTTGGCTTTTGGTTCATCACATCCTGATCCGCAGGGTCAAGTCCCAAAGCGATTGCCGGTAAACCGTCTGTAACAAGGTTAATCAGCAAAATCTGAATTGGCAGCAAAGGGACAGGCATTCCCATCAGCATTGCCAAAAACATTGTAACAACTTCACCGATATTGCAGGAAAGCAAATACCGAATAAATTTTCGGATATTGCGATAAATTACCCTTCCTTCTTCAACCGCGGAAACCAGTGTTGCAAAATTGTCATCCAACAGGATGACTGAACTTGCCTCCTTTGTAACATCAGTTCCGTTCTTTCCCATCGAAACACCGATGTTTGCCTCTTTGACGGCCGGAGCATCATTGACTCCATCCCCTGTCATTGCTACTACATTTCCTTGTTCTTTAAGACCTTTAACAATTCTCAATTTATGAGCCGGAGTCACTCGGGCAAAAACACTTGTTTTGGGAAGAACACGCAGAAAAGTGTCGTTATCCATCCTATCAAGTTCATCTCCGGTTATAACTTTCATATCTGGGGTTAAAATTTTTAATTGAGAAGCAATTGCACAAGCCGTTTGTTTGCTGTCTCCGGTAATCATCACCGGTCGTATCTGTGCTTTTTTACATACAGCAACTGCCTCAAAGGCTTCTTTTCTTGGTGGGTCAATCATTCCCGCTAAGCCGCAAAAAACCAAATTCTGTTCAGCACAATCATTGCTCCCTGAAATTTTTCTCCAGCATAATGCAAGAACACGCAATGCCCCCTGAGCCATTGTATCGTTTTCTTCTAGGATGCTTTTACGGATAGCCGGTGTCATCACCTGAGTGCTTCCATTTTTTTGGATAAACGCACATCGCTGAAGCAAAATATCGGGAGCACCTTTTGTAAACATCAGCAATTCTCCGTCTTTAGCACGCACCAACACTGACATCATTTTTCTTTTAGAATCAAACGGCAATTCTTTTAACAAGGTATATCCTGCCGAAGAATATTCTATTCCACCTTTCATCGCTAAGACAGCCAATGCCGCTTCTGTTGCCTCACCGCTGACTGAAATCTTTTTAGTGAGCATTGTTTTGGGGCGTCGATTCTGATTTTCAATACGGGCATTGCTGCATACGGCTGCAATTTCCAAACTTCGCTTTAACTCCTCATCTTCACTGATCAAAATCTTTCTGCCATTTTTTTGAATTTTTCCGCTTTCCAATCCGTTTCCTGAAACGCTAAACTTTTTCCCATCACAATAAAGCTCTTTTACTGTCATGCGGTTTTCTGTTAATGTACCTGTTTTATCCGAACAAATTACATTTGCACATCCCAGTGTTTCCACCGCGTGCAGCTTTCGGATTACTGCGTTTTTCTTAACCATACGGTTGACCGATAATGCCAGTGCAATGGTAACAATTGCCGGAAGTCCTTCTGGAATTGCCGCTACTGCTAAAGAAATTCCGGTAATCAGCATATCCATCACCGGTTCCCCTCTCAGGATTCCCACCCCTGCTACTAAGGCACAGATTATAAGACATCCGGCTGCTATTATCTTGCCCAGCTGGTCCAGCTTTTTTTGCAGCGGGGTTTGCTCTTGCTCAATAGAATCGAGCATTACTGCAATTTCCCCCATCTTTGTATCTTCACCGATAGCATATACCACTGCTTTGCCATGTCCTCTGCAAACAATCGTTCCCATATAAGCACACACCTGTGGTGAGGTGTCTTTGGTACGGTAGTCGGTAAATCCTTTTTCAACCGGGACTGACTCTCCTGTCAGCAGCGATTCGTCACACATAATAGCATTGTTTTCTAAAATACGACAGTCTGCCGGAACACGGTCCCCCTCTTTCAGCAAAACCAAATCGCCCACTGTAACCTCTTTAGCGGGTATAGTACATATTTTTCCATCACGAATCACCTGTGCTGTTGGGGCTGCAAGGGCACTCAGCTTTTCTAATGAGCGTTCTGTACGGTATTCTTGGAAAAATCCCATCAAAGCATTCAATATAACAATTGCAATGATGGTAACTGCCTCCATCTTTTCCCCCATTGCCAGAGAAATTGCAGTTGAACACAATAGAATCAGTGTCATCAAATCCTGAAACTGTGAAAAGAAAATTTTGAAAGGATTTTTTCTGTTTTTCTGTTCTAGCAGATTATCTCCATACTCTATCCTTTTTTCCTGAACCTCCCGATGGGTCAGCCCCTGATATTGTGTCATTTTCCAAAACCATCCTTTCTTTTGAGATTCTCAAATTTCTGATGAAAGTATATGTTTGGGTAAAATAAAAAATGACAGGTCATCTGTAAGAAGACCTGTCAAAAATATATTTATTTTTATTCTTCTCCCATCATAGTTAAAAGCATTCGAGCATAAAACTGTGCAGGATCTTTTTCAATTCGTTCTTTTAAAGCAATACATTCTTCCTCTGTTGGTAAAAAAACTTTCATATCCAACAAATCCGAACCAATATCTCTCATTACCATCTTTAAGATATAGCCGTCCGACACAGGGGAATAGCTGATATCTACCTCATCCATGCACTTTTCCACCTGTGCCATGTGTTGGGCTGTTTCCATTGTCTTTTCCCTCACACTTAACGGAAGGGTTTTCTGAAATGTCCGGGCTGTCACAGAGCCGATTTCAGTTAAAGAAAAAAGCTCCTGACCGTCCTCGGATGTTTCTTTGCAGATATGTCCTGTTCTCTCCAAATCACTAATGGATTCGGCGAACTCAAAATAGTTCACTAAACCGGTATTTTGAAAAATCTCATTTAATTCATCAAAAGTCATCGGATGCCCGATATTTTCCATTAAAAAGCAAATTAAAATTTTGACTTCAAAGTCATTTGTTAAGCCTCCCGGCTCAATTCCACCCACAAAAGCGTTAAAAGCCATGCTTTTCCACCCCATTGTTGTTCTTTTCTTTCATTTTACAACATTTTTCACTATTTTAAAAGAGGCGAAAACAAATAATTTGATGAAAAATAAAAAAATTGTAAGAGTTTTTTATTTTGTTAGATTTTTGATAATTTATCCAAAATGGATTGCATCTTTTTAAGTGATACATACTTCCCGGAATGTTTGATAATCTTTTTTAGCGGAACTGTGCGAACTGCTGGCAGCATGGGATGACGCATCAGTATCGGAAGTTCTTTTTGCAGCATTGCTTTTGCCTGTGAATTTTTCAGAATCTCTCCTACTGTAATTTCATAATTTCGTAAATCCATAATAAACATCCACCTTTCTCTTTTCTTTTATTTTATAATATTTTTCATCAATTTTAAAGAGGCAAAAGCGATTGTCTTGTATTGCCACTCTTTAAATTTTTGACAGTTTATCCAAAATAGACTGCATCTTTTTGGGAGATACATATCCTCCTGCATAATTCACAATATCCTTTAGGGGAATTGCCCGTGCTACCGGCAGCATGGGATGACGCATCACCATTGGGAGTTCTTTTTGCAGCATTGCTTTTGCCTGTGGATTTTTCAGGATTTCTCCTACTGTAATTTCATAATTTCGTAAATTCATAATAAAAATCTCCTTCTTACAAAAAGCTTAATATTCTTATTTCCTTCCATTCTATGTAGCAGCTTCTTTTGCTGTTCCTTTTTCGATTTTCTGTGATATAATTAGGTAAATATACTAAAATGCACAGGGGAATTCCTATGAAAAAAGTAAAGTGATTTTTATTTCTTTCCTTCTTTTTTATTTGTTGTGGATGTAATAAGCAAAATATCTTCATCTTGATATAGACAACCAAATCATCTGGGGCAAAAACACAAATGAAAATACTGATATTTTGCTAAATGATGTCAGCTGGATTGTTCCAAAGCAGTCAACAAATACATAATTATCTGTTATAATTACGTGACAGGGGATGTGAAAGAAAATTTCCTCTCTAAACTGCAAAGCAGGCGATGACCTGATTCTTGGAATCTATGAATCGGAACCAGAAATCATGAAAAATAGACCCGTAAAAATCCATCCACTTCCGTTAAGGATACAGCAGCTTAACTAATTCCCTATAAGGCATTGAGTTTGCATAAAAAGAATGTTATAATTTTAAGGTATATTATTTTCGATTTTCTATTGTGGTATTGATAAAACAGGAGGACGAGTCAAGATGGAAACAAATGACAAAAAAACATTTTATATCACAACCCCGATTTATTACCCTTCAGACAAGCTGCATATCGGTCACACCTACTGCACCGTAGCCACCGACACTATGGCACGCTATAAACGTCTTCAGGGATATGATGTCATGTTTCTGACCGGTACTGACGAACATGGTCAGAAAATTGAGGACAAAGCAAAAGAAGCCGGCGTTTCTCCAAAAGAATTTGTAGACAACATTGTAGAGGGTCCAAAAGGTGTTCTGGATTTGTGGAAGCTGATGAATATCTCCAATGACCGATTTATTCGAACTACTGACGACTATCATGAATCGGCTGTACAGAAAATTTTTAAAAAACTGTACGAAAAAGGGGATATTTATAAAGGCAAATACAGTGGCAAATATTGCAAACCTTGTGAATCTTTCTGGACGGAAACTCAGCTGATAGACGGCAAATGCCCAGATTGTGGACGACCTGTTGTAGATGCCGAAGAAGAAGCATATTTTTTCCGTCTTTCTAAATATGCAGACCGTATCCGGGATTTGCTTGAAAACACCGATTTTCTGGAACCACGCAGCCGTGTAAATGAGATGCTCAACAACTTCATTAAACCCGGTCTTGAGGATCTTTGCGTTTCCAGAACCTCCTTTAAATGGGGTGTACCGGTAGACTTTGATCCAGATCACGTTGTGTATGTTTGGATTGACGCCCTTTCCAACTATATTAACGCACTTGGTTATGAAAACGACAAATACAATGACTTTGATAAATATTGGCCTGCCGATGTCCACTTTGTGGGAAAAGAAATTGTACGTTTCCACTCCATCATCTGGCCTGCTATCCTGATGGCACTCGACTTACCACTTCCAAAGAAGGTATACGGTCACGGCTGGTTGCTTTTGGACGGCGGAAAAATGAGCAAGTCCAAAGGAAATGTTGTTGATCCATATCTGTTGGCAGATCGCTATGGCGTAGATGCTCTGCGTTACTTCCTGTTGCGTGAATTCCCATTCGGTTCGGACGGTAACTTCTCCAACGAAGCCCTGATCAACCGCATCAATATCGACCTTGCAAACGACCTTGGCAACTTGCTGTCCCGTTCTGTTTCGATGGTTGAAAAATATTTCGGCGGTACTCTTCCTGTCGAGCGTGAAGCTGACCCTATCGACGACGAGCTGATCTCAATGATTTCTTCTCTGCGTGAAAAATATGATGAGCAGATGGAACACTATGCGTTCCAGAACGCTTTAGCCGAAATCTTCAAAGTCATTTCCCGTACCAACAAATACATCGACGAAACTGCTCCTTGGGCGCTGGGCAAAGACGAAAGCAAAAAGGCACGTCTTGCAACCGTTCTTTATAATCTGCTTGAATCCTTGCGTGTATCTGCTTCCCTTCTCTCTCCGTTTATGCCGGAAAGTGCAGAAAAAATTGCTCAGCAGATTGGTGCAACCACAGAAGATATTTCTTACCAAAACGCTGCAAAATACGGCGTACTTCCAAAGAATGTTACCGTTTGCAAAGGTACAACTCTTTTCCCTCGTATTGATATGCAAAAAGATCTGGAAGAGCTTTCCGCACAGCAGGAAGCTGCTCACCCACATCTTCCGAAATATGAAGGCGTTGCAGAACTGATTGACATTGACCATTTCGGTAAAGTTGATCTGCGCATTGCCCAGATTAAGGAATGTGAACCAATCAAACGTGCAAAAAAACTCCTTAAACTCCAGTTGGATGACGGTTTTGAAGGTGGCAGACAGGTTGTTTCCGGTATTGCTCCGTGGTATAAGCCGGAAGATTTAATTGGCAAAAAGGTTATTATCGTTGCAAACCTCAAACCCGTTAAGCTCTGCGGAGAGGAATCCAGCGGAATGATTGTTGCTGCTGATGTAGACGAAAAGACCGTAAAAGTTCTGTTCGTTGATGACAGCATTCCAAACGGTGCAAAACTCCACTAATAAATACTTTTTACAATGAAAAGAGGAGCTTTCAGCTCCTCTTTTTTAGGCTTTTCCCTGTTGCATTTTATTTTAAACTGCCAATACATTTTTGTACAATCATTTTTTACTATGTTTTATATCTTATAGGAGGTTTTATGCAAAATATTTTTGATTCTCATGCTCACTACGATGACCCACGTTTTGATGAAGACAGAGATGAATTATTGCTCTCTTTAAAAGACAGTGGTATTCGGGCTGTTATGAACGTTGGCAACACCACCCATGCAAACGTCGCAGGCATCGAACTTGCCAAAAAATATCCTTTTATTTATTGCAGTATTGGTATCCATCCTGACCAGGCAGCGGAAATTGCCGCTCAAAATTCCCGCGAGTACCTCGATGTTATGGCACAGCAGCTTTCCTATGAAAAAGCAATGGCTTTAGGGGAAATCGGTCTGGATTATTTTTACGATGATGCTTCTCCCAGAGATGTACAACGTCAAATTTTTGAACAGCAGCTTGCACTTGCAAAAGATTTGAATGTGCCTGTTATCATCCACAATCGCGACGCATATCAGGACACCTTAGATTTATTAAAAAAATACCGTCCTCAAGGTATTATGCATTGTTTTTCCGGTTCAGCCGAATATGCAAAAGAGATTCTTCGTTTAGGAATGTACATCGGTTTTACCGGAGTAATTACCTTTAAAAATGCCCGTCGTGCCGTAGAGGCTGCCGCCAAAGTTCCTCTTGACCGTTTGCTGATTGAAACCGACTGTCCTTATATGGCACCTGAACCTTTCCGCGGTAAACGCTGTAATTCGTCAATGCTTGACCGCATGGCAGAAAAACTTGCCGAAATCAAAGGTGTTTCCCCTCAGCAAATCGCTGACCATACTTGCGAAAATGCTTGTACTGTATATCGAATTTCCTCTATTGTATAAAGTAATTTTGCGGAAATATTTTTTACAAAAATCGACCTTACTTCTTTTGCCATCTTGACAGTGGTAAAATATGAGATTATAATAGACCTATCATCAACATTTTACAATAGAAAGGATGTTCTTTTTATGCGTAAGTCTATCACACATTTCATGACATTTTTATCCAGTTTGATGTTTTCCTTTTTCGCTTTAACTCCTGTTGCTTTTGCTGCAAATAACCCAAATACCGGTGATAACAACAAAGTTGGTTTAATGATTGGTCTGTTGATTGCTTCCGTTGTTGTTATTGTTCTTCTTTTGGTTGTTTCATCTATGAAAAAGAAAAAAGGCAAACGCTAATTTTTATGTTATATATTGAAATAAGTCTGACAAGAAAATTTCTTGTCAGACTTATTTTTTTACCCCACTTTGAATTCTTTTCTTACTATAATCTCTATTTTTGCTGAAAAAAGTTTCTAAAAAATTCATAGCAAAACAACTATTATCTATTTTGAATAAAAATATCTCGTTTTTTTCTGATATTAT
>JAHHTY010000028.1 GCA_020024325.1 Negativibacillus sp. | reverse complement strand
GCAGGGAGCTGCCAATGTCGGCATTGACCGATGCTGGTTTAACTTTGAGTCAAAACCTCTGCCTGATTTTCCCCATATCCACTACACCATCACTTCGCTGCTCGAACTACCCGATATTGTTTTGGGAAAATAATTGACACACTATTTATTTTTTTCTCTGTAATCCTGTTGAATCCACTGCAACACACAATCCGGTGTATCGTTTAAAACTGCGGTTGCATAGCTTTTTACTTGATCCGGAGCCTCGGGAACCGTGTAGCTTCGGTCTGCCTCTTCCAACATTGAAATATCATTGTAGTTATCCCCAAAAGTGACCAGCTCCTGTGCGCCCAACATCTTTTTTAGTTCGAGGGCTGCTGCCCCTTTACCTGCCTCTTGTGCTCCAATGTCCACATACCATTTTTCTGCATCATAGGGGCTTTGGTGGAACACGGTCTGTACCTTAGGCATCTTCTTTGCCGCTTGATACAGCGGCTCCAGCTCTTCCCTCTTACCGTATGTTCCGATATACAGGCACTCTCCGCTTAAAATTTCGCTGCTATCCCTCCCGATAATCGGTTCATCATATAACAATCCGCTGTTCGGATGTACTGCATCGTCTATCCATAAATCAGAGCGATAACCATTTTGGTCAAAGGTCACGCATCTCTGTTGCTCTGAAAAAAACACGCAGGCTTTAAACGGAAGATTTTTTCCATCAAACATTCCGCACAATTTTGCAACTGATAAATTTTCTATCGGGAAAATTTTAAGAGCTTTTCCCTCTTTAAAATCATAGATTGCAGAACCGTTATATGCAATTACCGGCAGAGTGATTTTGCAGTCCCGTGCTAAATCATATATCCCATATAAATTTCGCCCGGATGCAATCGTTACTGCTGCACCCTCCTGCAACACTTTGCAAAATAATTCTTTGCTTTCTTCACTCATCATTGGCTGTCCGCCTCGATAAAGTGTTCCATCCACGTCGGAGATATAAAGCGTTTTCATCTTCCGTACCCTCCTTATATATCTTTCATTATAAGGATGACGCATCTTTGTGATTCTGTCAAGATTTTTTTTGAAATTGTACAAATTCCTACTGTTATAATTTGTTAAAAATACGCTTGAAATTCGTAGGAATATGCGTTATTCTTTAGTTAACCAACAGTATATTTTATCTTAAAAATCGGACTTTAAGGGAGGTTTTGCTTTATGAAAAAAATGATTTCAATGATTGCCGTATTGTCCTGTATCATGATATCGACTTCTTTTTTTGTAGCCTCTGCTTCAAACACTGCGGAAGAAAGCGAAGTACCCAAATTGTCCGAACAAATTGACCTGCCAATTCAATTTGTTGACCAAAACGGCAATCCTGTTTTGGGGCTAACCGTCAGCGAGCCCTCAGAACCCATCTATTCTTCGGTTGACGGAAGGTTAAAAATGAAAGCCGACCCATCAAAATTAACTGTTTTTTCCGTCTGCAACCCCATCTCTGAGGAGGATGAAGTTTATCAAACTTCTTTAAGCTCAAAAGAAAAACAGCTCGTCTGGGAAAAACAGACCCCTTCCCAAAGCGTGGAGCAAATAAAAGAAAAGATAAAACTGTGTGTAGTTGACCAAAATGAGGTCCCTGTACCTGATGCTGTCCTTTCTTTCCACAATCAATGCACCGTTTTACCGACCAACGAACAGGGTGAAACCTATTATTTCCATCAGCCCCTTACCAAAGAACGCCTCTTTGTCAATTATATCGACAACAACGGGTATCAACGAGAAAAAAGTTTTTATTTTACCGTTACAGAAGAACAGTTGACAAAAGGAAATTTCCGCTTTATCTTTAGGGTAAAAATGTAAAGATATTTCCCCCTAATATGTTACAACATAAAAAGCATCGTGATAAATCACGATGCTTTTTTAGTTTTAGAAATTATTTTTCTTCTTCGGTTACTGCAATAGCAAGGTCAATTAAACTTTGTGGGTTTACTTCAGATGGACACTCGCTCATCAGTTCGCTTGCATTCTGCACTTTTGGGAATGCAACAACATCACGCAGGTTGTCCACTCCACACATTGTCATTGCAATTCGGTCTAAACCAAAAGCAGCTCCTCCATGCGGTGGTGCACCATATTTGTAGGCATCTACTAAGAAGCCGAATTTTGCTTCGATTTCTTCTTTTGTCAATCCCAAAGACTCAAACATTTTCTGCTGAAGCTCATAATCGGTGATGCGGATAGAACCGCTGAGCAGTTCAACACCATTGAGAACCATATCATATGCTTTTGCACGAACAGAACCCGGATCGCTGTCAATGTATGGCAGGCACTCTTCCAAAGGCATTGTGAATGGATGGTGCATTGCAAGCCATGTCTGGCTGTCCTCATCCCACTCGAAGAATGGGAACTCGGTAATCCACAGGAAATTGTACATTCCCTCCGGAATCAGGTCGAGCTGTTTACCCAATGTCAAACGCAGCTGACCCAGTGTTGGCAGAACAACCTTATTCTTGTCTGCTACAATCAGTACAACGTCGCCCTGTTCACAACCAAGGAAGTTGAGCAGGCTTGTCAGTTCTTCTTCAGTAAAGAATTTTGCAAAAGAGCAGTTTGGTTTTTCATCTGCCCAACGGATATATGCAAGACCTTTTGCACCGATACCTTTTGCCTGTTCGGTCAATTTGTCAATTGCTTTTCTTGTGAGGGTGCTTGCCGCATTTTTGGCAACGATTGCCCTAACAGAACCGCCCTGTTCCATGGCATCGGTGAACACACCGAATCCACAGCCTTTTACCTGCTCGCTGAGGTCAATGATTTCCATACCGAAACGAGTATCCGGCTTATCCGAACCATAACGCTCCATTGCTTGGTTATAGGTCAGTTTCTGCATTGGTATTGACAAATCTACATTCAGCACCTCTTTAAACAGACGCTTCATATAGCCTTCCAAAAGCTCCATGATGTCTTCTTGGTCTACAAAGGACATCTCCAAGTCTACCTGAGTAAATTCCGGCTGACGGTCTGCACGCAAATCTTCATCTCGGAAGCATCTTGCAAGCTGAATATATCTGTCATATCCGGACAGCATCAGCAGCTGTTTGTAAATCTGAGGAGATTGTGGCAGTGCATAGAATTTGCCATGATGAACACGGGAAGGAACCAGGTAATCTCTTGCACCTTCCGGTGTGGATTTCATCAACATCGGGGTTTCGATTTCAAGGAAGTCATTTTCATAGAAATACTCTCTTGTTACTTTTGCAATGTTGTGACGCATAATCATGTTGTCCTGCAACGTTTTTCTTCTCAAATCAAGGTAACGATATTTTAAGCGAAGTTCTTCTTTTACCTTGCTCTTATCGGTAATTTCAAACGGAGGGGTCTGTGCTTTGGAAAGTACACGAAGTTCGGTAACAAACATCTCAATTTCACCGGTAGAAATTTCGGTATTTGCGGCTTCTCTCTCTCGAACAATACCTTTTGCCATCAAAACATATTCTGCACGAACAGAAGCTGCTTTTTCAAAAATCTCACGATCGGTGTTGTCATCAAATACCAGCTGAACTACGCCGGTTCTATCTCTCAAATCTACGAAAATCAGGTGTCCTTTATCTCTCTGCTTTTGTACCCAGCCACAAACTACTTCTTCTTTGCCGACATTTGCCTTGGAAAGTTTGCCGCAATAGCTGGTTCTTCTCAAACCGTTCATTGTTTCTGCCATAAGTCATTCTCCTTTTTATCGTTATTTATAACTTTTTTCGGAATTTGGATACCATTCCAAAAACTGATATTCCATCTGGTCCCCATCAAAGTGAACATTATCGGACAAGATCTGTGCATCTCGATATCCCAGACGATGATACAACCGTAAACCGGGAAAATTATTTACCCATGTATCAATCCTGATTCCTTCCAGTCCAAGTTCCTTTGTTTTCTCAAAGCCAAATCTCATCATTTTTTCACCTAAGCCTAACCGGCGATAATCGGGATGAACTGCTAAGGTATGGATACATAAGGTTTGTTCGTTGGGTATACTGTTTTTCCAATTGACCTTTGCATAACAGTCATCATGGCAGTTGTCATATGCTGCCGAAGCAATTATTTTCCCTGTATCATCAAAGATACAGTACAATCCACCTGCTTCAAACAGTTGTTTTGCAGTCCATTCCTGCGGATATTCGCCCTGCTCCCAACCGGAAAAATTTTCTCCCTCTGTTTCCGCTTTGGTGATTGCATCATACAGTTGTGCTATTTTAGGAATATCTTTTTCTTCTGCTAAAACAATTTGATATCGCTCACATTGACACAAAACATTTTGCCCCCTTTACAAGCAAAATAAAAAGCTCCCCGTTCCTTGCAGTTGATAATAACTGTAAGGGACGAGGAGCAATATCGTTCCACGTGGTACCACCCTGATTTAAAATCCAAAAAAATCGGATTTCCTCTGTTCCTTTAACGCAGGAAAAACGGGAGCGAACCTGAAAGGTACTCTCCAGCTATGCAGGTGTCTTCACAGAAAGCGTTTCCGAAATTCCTTTCAGCCTATGGGAATTTTTCTCTGGACGGTCGATATTTCTGTTACTCCTCCGTGCGTCAAACGCCGTTAATTCATATTTGCTTTGAGAATGTATTTATCATACAACAAACTTTTCCAAAATGCAAGCCCTTTTTTGAGGCGTCCATCCAGAGCAAATATCTATTGCATAAAGTTTAACGTAAAAAATAAAATTGCAGTAAAGAAAAAGAATGCCGTCGGTTTTCTCCCGTGGCATTCTCCCCTCGCACTACTTCACAATCAACCATATGTTCTGCATCTAACCTATGCAGAACATTCATTCCGATCAATCATCGGTTACAAAATCCAAAAATTATACTGTTGGATGACCGATATTTCTCCAGTCCAAATCTCCTCTTTCCAGTGCATGGATCAGCGCCTCTGCTGTTGCAATGTTGGTAGCTACCGGAACATTGTGAACATCGCACAAACGGAGGATATTTGCTTCATTGAGTTCATTCGGTTTTGCTGTAATCGGATCGCGGAACATCAGCAGAAGATCCAGTTCATTGCAGGCTATTCTTGCAGCAATTTGCTGGTCGCCTCCTTGAGAACCGCTCAGAAAGCGCAGAATATCTAAGCCTGTTGCCTCTGCCACCAACTTTCCTGTTGTGCCTGTCGCGCACACATTATGACGGCTAAGAACCCCGCAATAAGCAATACAAAACTGTACCATCAATTCTTTTTTGGTATCATGGGCAATTAAACCAATATTCATCTGTTGTTTCATTCCCTTCTTCATTCTACAATAATATTAAAATACCGGAAAAATCCTGTGGCATTATTCCTTCGGGGAGTCATCTTCTTTTGCCTGAATCCTTGATTGATATTCTCAAAACGCAACTCTTTTATTTCAACTTTCGGTATTTTTAGAACTTAATCTGCAATATGAATCAGCAAAGATTCCCGTATACATTTTATCATTGTTGCTCTGGTTTGTAAACCTTTTTCGTCGAATTTTTGTGTAATTCATAAAAAAGCCTTCTTTTTCACCTATTTTTCGCAAATTGACAAGATGAAAAAGGGGGCATAAAAAATGCGTTCCATCTTCATTTTAAGTATGCCCCGATTTTAAAATTGATTGCAGCAAGAAGGTTTTTATCTAATTTTTTTGATTTGTTTGATCCTTAAATTTAGCTCTTTATTATGGGATCAGTTCACCATCTACCTGTGGGGCACTTGCTTGTTCGTTTAAGCCAAAATATTCGTTAAAAATTGCTTTTGCAATAGGGGCACCACGCTGACCGCTGTATCCCTTTTCCACAACAACCGCTACTGCAATCTCCGGGTCGTTAGCAGGGGCATAAGCAATAAATGTTGCGTTGTCATCGCCGCCGGTTGCCTGAGGTGTTCCGGTTTTAGATGCAACATCAATCGGATAATCACCAAAGTAATATCTTGCAGAACCGCGCGCCTTGTCCCTGGAAACTCTTAACATACCTTGGCGAACCTGATCAAAAGCTTCTTTGCTTGCCTCCACCCGATTCAGCACTTGCGGCTCAGTAACGGAAACGGTGTTCTCTAAATTATAACTTTCTACCGATTTTACAAGGTGAGATCTCATTCTGATACCGCTATTTGCAAGAGTTGCGGTGTAATTTGCCATCTGCAAAGGTGTAAACGCATTATCAAGCTGACCGATTGCAGATTGAAGCACGTTACCCATTGTCCAGCGTTCCTTGCTGTTTTCTCCACGCAATTTTATAAAGGTTTCCGGGTTTGAAACATGACCGCTGTTTTCCGAAAGCTCAATGCCCGTTTTGCTGCCCAGACCCAGCTGTTTAGAATATTTTGAGATGTTTTCAATCCCCTGACGGTTACCTGTTTCATAGAAAAAGTAGTTGCAGGACACCATCAGCGCGTGCTGCACATTGATAGGACCGTGCAATCCTAAACAGGTTGGATTATAGTCTGTACCTGTCTGATAACGATGCTTACAGTCAATCAGCGTATCCCCATCTATCGCACCCGCAGAAAAACCACCGATTGCAACTACCGGTTTATAAATCGAACCGGGCATATAAATGCCCTGTGTGCAGTAGTTTGTTAATGGACGCATCGGGTCGGAACTTAACTCGGAATATTTTGTATAGTAGTCAGACAGGTCATAGGTTGGGTAGTTGACCATCGCTAAAATTTCGCCGGTTTTCACGTCTTGTGCTACCACGGCAACACGGTCTGCACTACCGCCCATCTCCGGAGCATAGGTTTTCTTTGCCATCTCCAAAAACTCCTGGCTTCCTTTCAAGGCAGCCCGCTGCAAATCCTTGTCCAAAGTTGTGACAATGGTATTTCCCGGTTTTGCCTGTTTAATGATTTCGGTGCTCAACACATTTCCGTGGGCATCGGTGGTAATTCTTTTCTTCCCTCTTTCCCCACGAAGCTGGTCTTCCATTGCATACTCTAAACCGCTTTTTCCGACAATATCATTATACCCATAGCCTTTTTCTTTCAGCTCTTTCTTTACCTTGTCATCGTCCCAATCGGGGTGTTGTTCCCGAATCTGCTTTTCAATCTCGGCATTATTTGCCTCATATTCTTCTGCATTGATAGAGCCGACAACCCCGATTGCATGAGGAGCCAAAGTGCCGTCCACATAACGGCGGCTTGTTGTTTCTTTAATCTCAATACCCGGCATCTGCTGGCTATATTCTTTAATTTTTACCACAACATTGATAGGAATATCCTTTGAAAAAGTATATGGTGTGCTGTCATTAGAACCATATCGCTCCATTTGATAACGTACACCGGCAATTTTTCTTGCCACAACTTTATCCTCGGTTTCTTTAAAATGGCTGCGTGACGCTCCGCATTGAGGACAGGTATATTTTTCCTTTTCCTTTGCTATGTTGCCTTTATAGACATATCCGCATTGGTCACACGTCCACTCCTGCAAGCCGTAGATTCCTAAAAGGTTATCCAAAGTTACCTCTGCTGTGGCATCCATATTGATTTGCTTATTTGTTTTAAGCTGCTCAATCTGCCTTTTTTGTGCATCTGTTTGATTTAAAAATACAAACGGCTGTGTTGTGCTGATTGGCAAAGTATCAATCCATGTTTGCCCTTCGGATTCCATCAAGCGAATAATTCGCTCAATTACCACATTTTTCATTTTGCTTGGCAGATACGCTTCGTTAATCATAACATCATAGCTGACCTCATTTACCGCAAGCGGCCTGCCGTAACGGTCAAGAATTTCTCCGCGGGCAGCATCGATACTCTGCTCACTGATATAGTTTCCTTGAGCCATCTGCTGATATTTATCTGCATTCACAATCTGGTACTGCATCAGCCTGAGTGCAAAAAGCACAAAGATCAACACGACCAAACCAATCAACAGAAAAACTCTTTTTGTGTGTACCTGTTTTTCTTCCATAGTTTGATTCTCCTGCCGGTTGAATCCCGGACGCTCTTATAAATTATTCCTCTATTTTCTTTCCGAAAAAGCGATGTAGTTTTCTGGTCATCCAGAAGATCAACGGTGTAAACACCAGCGTATACACAAGCACCGGAAGCTGATGATTCAGCAAAACCAATGAATGATTTTCATATCCCCACATCAGGTAATAAAAAAAGTATTCCAAAAACAGACATACCGCTAAACCGCTGCCGACAAAAATCAGACTGTTTATCACTGATGGCTGCATAAAATGAAGCACCAGCAAGCCAACCATCGTACAAATTATCAAATACAAGATAGACTGAAAGCCAAACAGCACAGATGAAGAAGTGTCGCACAAAATTCCCGCAAATGCCCCAAACAGTCCCCCGGCAAGCTGGCTGTCAAACATTGCTATACATATTGCAAACGGCAGTACCAAAACAGGTTTGATATGAGCGATATTTAAAAAATACGGGTCGGTTTGCAGCACATACAGCATCAGCAATATCAAAGCATATACTGTGTACTTTAACGCCATTATTTTGGCACGTTTATTCATGACAAAACCTTTCCTTCCGGTTTATTCTGCATCCTGTTCCGATTTTTTTTGCGGCGGTGCGGGGGTATGCTCTGCCACAGAACTTTCAAATCCGCTCAGACTGCTGCCCTGACCCTTAAAGGAGGTGATAACCACGACATCTTTTGTGTTTTTAATATCGTTTGTTGGTTCTACCACCGCATACATCATTGTACCTTCCGGCTCAAAAGAAACTTCCCCAATTCTTCCGATAACAATTCCCTGTGGATACAGTCCGGATGTTCCTGCTGTCTGGATAATATCTCCCCTTGCAATGCCGCTTTCCCTTGGAATCAGCGACATTCTGCACTGACCGTTTTGTGCTAAGGCAATATCTCCCGAAATGGTGGCAACATCCTGTGTACGCACATCTTGACAGGCTACATTTAAACGCACATCCAAAATTGTTGTCACCTTAGAAAAGACAGTACCTACCTCTGAAACAATGCCTACAAGTCCGTCGGAGGTGATTACCGGATCTTGATATGAAACCCCATCCAGTTTTCCCTTATCAATGGTAAAGGAATAAAACTGATCCGAGGGGTCCCTTCCGATTACCGAGGCTGTCATCGTTTCCCATTCGGGATTCTCCTCTTGTATTTTCAGCTGTTTTTTTAAGCTCTCGTTTTCATTTTTATAATTTTCATAATCCACCATCTGTTCAATCAGTTGGCGGTTTTCATCTTTTAATTGCTTGTTTTCTTCATAAATTTCATGGGCACGGAAAAACTGATCCAAAAATCCTGTTACAGAGCCGCTTAATCCTGATATCAACGACTGGAACGGAGCTGTAATCGTGCCCACCACACCCTCTACAACGGTGGAAACACCCACGGTAACGGTGGCACGCAGCATAAAGGCAAACAGGATTATCGCTATTGCCACCAATGCCTTAAAGACTCTGCTACGAAAAAATTCTCTCACCTTGTTGTTTTCCTCCTTGATGATATATTGTAGAAAAACAGAAGGCTGCCTGCGGACTGAAAGTCAAAATTCCGCCGGCAGCCATTTGAAAGACTGTTAATATTTAGAGTCGTCGTCAGAGAGCAGTTCCTTCATGGTACTCAAGTTTTCCAAAAGTTTTCCGGTACCTGCCGCAACGCAATCCAGCGGATCTTCTGCAACCTGAACCGGCATACCTGTTTCTTTGGAAATAAGCTGATCCAGCCCTTTAAGTAATGCACCGCCACCGGTCAGGGTAATTCCGTGATCGATAATATCGGCAGACAGTTCCGGTGGTGTTCTTTCCAAAGTGGTACGGATTGCATCCAGCACCGACAAAACAGAATCTGCGAGTGCTTCACGAACTTCGTCCGGATGCAGCATCATATTTTTGGGCAGACCGTCTACCAGGTTTCTTCCTTTAATTTCCATTGGTTCTTCGTTTTCATAAGGGTATGCAGAGCCAATTTGAATCTTAATATTTTCTGCGGTACGGTCACCAATCAGGAGATTATATTTTTTCTTAATATACTGGATGATAGCAGAATCAAACTCATCGCCGCCCACTCTTACAGAACGGGAAGCAACGATGCCGCCCAAAGAAATTACCGCAACTTCACTGGTACCGCCGCCGATATCTACAATCATGCTTCCGGTAGCCTCTGCAACAGGCAGTCCCGCACCAATTGCGGCAGCCATTGGCTCTTCAATAATTGCTACCTGACGAGCTCCTGCCTTCAGAGATGCTTCTTTTACTGCGCGGCGTTCTACTGCTGTAACACCGGACGGAATGCAGATTACAACTCTCGGACGAGCAAAAATGGAATTGTTGCAAGCCTTTTTAATAAAAATCTGAAGCATACTTGCAGTGATGTCAAAATCGGCAATAACACCGTCTTTCAATGGTCTTACTGCAACAATGGAACCCGGAGTTCTTCCGATAACATCCTTTGCTTCCTGTCCGACATACTTTACAGTATAGTTTCTGGTATCTACCGCAACCACCGACGGCTCACGCATAATGATACCTTTTCCCTTCATAAACACCAGAGTATTTGCTGTACCCAAGTCGATTCCAATATCTTTTCCGAACATAAATTTTTCCTCCTGCCAAAATCGTAACCAGCGGCATTTTAACTTTTATAAATCCCTTTGTGTCTTCCCCATCAAACCGCTTTGTCTATCCATTCTCAAATTGAGTTGTCTTTTGTTTTACTACTCGGCTGTTTTGTCAAAAAAAGTCAGACCGAGTACATTATCCTATATATTATAACCCGAAAACCTCTTAATCTCAACAGGATTTTTTGAATTTTTTGTAAGGGTGAAAAAATTACGATATTTGTACCAACTCGGTATATCTGTTGCATGATTCTCTGTCTAAAATCGCCAAAGACTGCTGTGTTTTGTCGCTTTCAGAAGGTCATAATCGCTGTTTTTACACTGATTTTTTGACTACATATATTTTTTTAAACGTCTGTTTAAAGCAGCCACGGGAAGCCCCATCACATTAAAGTAATCTCCGCAGATTCCCTCAATCAACAAGCTGCCGTATCCCTGTATTCCATAGGCTCCTGCCTTATCGTATGGTTCAGAAAGTGAGGCATACCAGTTTATTTCCTCTAAAGTTAATTGAAGGAAGCGCACGGTGGTCTTTTCATAAAACGATTCTGTCTTTCCATTTGCTACAATGGCTACACCGGTATATACTTCGTGCTCTCTTCCCGACAAAGCGGTTATCATTCTAACACAATCATCATGGTCTTTTGGCTTACCCATAATTTCCCCGTCCAGCACTACAACGGTGTCTGCACCGATAACCACCTGCAAGTCATCTTGTCGGGCAATCTGTTCTGCAACCTGCTCTGCTTTTATCTTTGCAAGATACATTACTGCTTCACAAGCTGTCAATCCATCCGGGATATTTTCCTCGGCACAACTTGCCTGTACAGTAAAGTCTTTTTGAATGACACTAAGCAGTTCCCTTCTTCGAGGGGACTGTGAGGCTAACACTAACTTCATTTTTTCTCTCCTCTTCTTTTCTGCTCCTATTTCCCGGTAGAGCCAAATCCTCCCTGACCCCGCTGTGTATCGGAAAGTTCCTCCACCTCAATAAGCTCCGGCAGCTCCACCGGCATCACAATCAGCTGTGCCACACGGTCCTGCGGCTGCACTGTATAAGCCGTGTCCGAATGGTTGCGTAAAAACACGCAAACCTCCCCACGATAATCCGAATCAATAACTCCAACGGCATTGGCTGGGACAACACCATACTTTGTTCCCATCGAGCTGCGGGCAAAAACAAATGCTGCATAAGCACTGCTTTCCAGCTCAATGGCAATTCCGGTCGGCACTTTTGCCACAGTTCCTGCTTCGATGGTCAATGCTTTGTCAAGGCAAGCGTATAAGTCATACCCTGCACTGCCATCGGTTGCGCGGTGTGGCAAAAGTGCCTCTTCTCTTACTCGTTTTATTTTTAAGATTGACATAAAAATTCTCCTATTTTACGTTTCTGTAATACAGCCCTCTTGTGATGTTTTCCATGGGCTCGTGTGTTGTTGTGTAACGCAGCAAAATCTTATCTATCTGCTTTGCCCCTTCCGAGGTAAAGTAAAGCAGACCATAATCAAAACCCTGAAGTTCTTCTGGCTTATCTGCAAGATACAACGGCTTGCTGTTAAAGATTTCGGAATATTTTCTTGATGTACAGCGAACCTCAAACACTTCTTTTTTTCGATCTTCCAGTGTGCCGAATCCCTTGCAGTCTTTGCAGCCGCTCAGACGAATCGGGCAATTTCTGGTAACCATCAACGGAAGTTTTCCATAAATAAAAATTCCTCTGGGCAGCTCTTTGCCGATTGCTCTTGCCCTTGACATTGACAGCTCAAAAGAAAGCAGACAATCCGAAACCCCCAATTTTTGATATTCCCAAAGGCAGCCGCTGTTTGCAACATTCAGCCCATATTCGCCATGTATGGTAAATCCAAGGTTTTTGCCCAGATGTACTCCGCCCAAATTCCCGGTAGAAAGGTGGTTAATCCCTAAACGTTTACACTCGCTCAAGCGTTCCGTAAGCTCTTTAACATCATCACCAAACACAACGCGAGGGATGGAAACCGCAATTTTAGAAATAAACTCTTTTGGCAATGCCTGTGCGTTTCTCAAAATTTCATCAAGCGGCACAATCAGCAACTCACATTGTTCGCACAGCTGTGGTGTCAACTGGGAAATTTGACGCACCTGTGCCCGAAGCTGCATTGTTTTTGGTTTGTGTGGCTGTGGCTGTTCACGCTGTACTTTATAAAACGGTATCGGAACAATTTTTCCACGCTGTTCTGTCAGTTCTTCCAGAGCATTTCTTCTAAGCAAATTCATCTGAGAAGCGGGGTAAACCAGTCCATCCTGAATCTCAGTGTTTAAGGAATTGAGATAGTAGAAAGTTCCGCCTGTTTTTTCCATGCTGCGGCGTACCAGTTCTTCATCTGTCGGGCGATTGATGGCCTGCTGCGGCAGCTCTCCTGTTACAGTAACGCGGTGTCCCTCTCGGTCATCGGCAGTTAAACTAACCGGATTATCTGCCTTCATGCAAAAAGAAAGGTCTACTCCCACTCTTAAAACATCTTTGGATGCTGCATCGCTTAACTTTTTCAAAACTTTTTGCCCTGCCAATACATCCTCTTTTTGACGTGTTCCAAACATTTCGATTCCTGTTTTTCCGTCAAAATATCCTTGTGTAAAACCACTGCGTGAGAATACAGCTGCCATCAGGTCAATATCCGCCTGTGCTCCCTGCAATGCCTGTTTAAACTGGCTGACTGCTGCTGCTACATACTCCGGACGCTTCATTCTGCCTTCAATCTTAAAGGAACTTACCCCCAACGCCACAAGCTCACGAACACGGTCTGCAAGACTTAAATCTTTTAAGGAAAGTGCGTAACCGCTGTCGCCTTTTCTTTTACTTGCAAACGGCAGACGGCAAGGCTGCGCACACAACCCACGGTTTCCGCTGCGTTCCCCGATTACCGAACTCATATAACACTGTCCCGAAACGCACATACAAAGCGCGCCATGAACAAAGACCTCGGTTTCGATTGGAACTTGTTTTGTCACCTGCAAAATTTCTTCACGGCTCATCTCACGGGCAAGTACAACACGGGAAAATCCCAATTCCTTTGCCTGCCAAGCTCCCGAAACATTATGTACTGTCAGCTGGGTGGAAGCGTGCATTTTCATTTCCGGTGCTGCTTGACGCACAATCCCCGCTACCCCCAAATCCTGCACAATCAAGGCATCCACTCCATATTTGCAGGCAAGTTCCAGAGTACGCATTACTGCATCATATTCACGGTCATACACCATTGTATTCACCGTCATGTGCATTTTCACTCCACGCTCTTTGCAGATACGGGATGCTTCCCTCAAAGAATCCTCGTCAAAATTCTTTGCATTTCTGCGTGCATTCAGTTCACCGATACCAAAATAAACCGCATCAGCACCGCTGTGCACTCCGGCAAGCAGGCTGTCCAGATTTCCTGCCGGAGCAAGTATCTCTATCTTATTCATACAATCTCCTAACTTTTCAGCAGTCCAAAACAGGGAGGGCAAACTCCCTCCCCGTTTTCATGTCTGTTTTTAAGCAATTATAACTGCTTTTCCCTTTTTATTCCTTCGTAATTATCTTCTTTCATTGGGGCAACATATTGATAGCCCAGCTGTGCATAAAAATCATTGAGGCGATCGTTGCCTTTCTGACAATCTAAACGGATTGCCACCTTCCCTTGTTCTTTTGCAAATTGTTCACAAAACATAAGCAACGCTCTGCCTGCTCCGTGTGCAGAACGTTTTGCTGCAAGATGATGTGCATAATAACATGGTTTTGGTTCATCATCTTTCCAGCGTGGGTCCTCGGTTAACAATGCGATTGCTCCCATCGGCTCTCCGCCGTTGTTGCAAACAAGATAAAATTCTCCTGCACGCACACGCCTTAGAAAATATTCTCTTGGGTACTGCTTCATATAATCGGTTTTGTTCCACTGATGAAGCTGTTTTTGATCCATCCATTTAATTCTGTCCTTGATTATCTCGATAATGCTGTCCACATCCTGCTCCTGTGCAGCACGAAACCGATATTCCATTTTCATTAACCGTACCTTTCTGTGAGGTTTTTATTCTTTGGCAGAATCTTCCTGCGAGTAATCGTACTCATATTCGTCTTCACCATAGTCGTTGGTCGTGCCCTCTTCAGGCTGAAAGAGCAGTCCGTCCATCGTTGCAAACTCTGCATCTTCCAGTGGACTCCTTCAATGTTCTCTGCCGATATTTTGGCGAAGAATTTCTATCTCCCGACGAAGCTTTTCATTTTCTTTTTTCAGCTCATCCACCTCCAGCTTTGCTTTTGTGGAGTCTTCCAGATATTCGGTCAGTTGGCTGCGAATATGGTCTGCATTCTGTTCGCTTTTTTCATAAAGATCCGCATAGCTCAGCATTGTCAGAAAATAAGCATCATTCAATGTAGTGGTTGGACTGGAATCCATAATATTCTTTACCTTATTTTCAATCGTATTTGCAAGGCGTTTGACATATTCTGTCCGCTCGTTGGAAGAAATCACATATCTGGTCCCACAAATTTCCACTCTGATTTTATTCTGTCCAGCCATACAAATCACCCTTTCTTTTTATGTAATTCAAAACATTGTTTTGATTTTTCTGTCATTGTTCTTATTATATATGATTTATATGCTTAAAGTAAAGTCCAATCCGGCTGCATCTGTTAAAGAATGTCGGAGAAGAATTGAAAATCCGACAAAATCCTTGTAGGCTTTTTTATAGACAGAAAATTTCGGTCTTTAAAATCTGTGAATCCTGCTATAAATAAAATTCTTTACATTCATTTTTCTTGTTTTCAAATCTTCTATATACTATAATTTAACAGGGATACATTTTTCGTTCCCCTTTTATTTGGGTTTTCGCATTACTTTGCAGAGGGTTTCTTCCCGCACAGATTCCTTCTTTTGATTTTTGTGCGGAGAAAAGGTAGGCTATATTTATGCAGACAACAAAAATTACCTCCCAACAGATCAAAAATATGCTTCTTGCAGAAATTGACTCAATGGGCACCTCTTTGAACTTTGCCTCTGACGAGGTGTTTTATAAAGCCTGTGCCTCGATTGTGCGCAAGATTCTTAAAGAAAAGCGCAGACATTTTATGGCAGACTGCAACGCAAAGGGACGCAAGCAAACCTACTATCTGTGTATGGAGTTTTTGCTGGGCAGATCATTAAAAAACTCCATCTACAATCTTGAGCTTGCTCCAGAATTTGAACAGGCTTTAAATGAACTGAACGTGAAAATGGAAAACCTGTTTGAGCTTGAGCCGGATGCAGGTCTCGGAAACGGCGGTCTTGGCAGACTAGCTGCCTGCTTTATGGATGCACTTGCAACCTGCGGTTATCCTGCAATGGGCTATTCGATTTTATATGAGTTTGGTATCTTTAAACAAAAAATTATTGACGGTTGGCAGACCGAGCTGCCCGACAACTGGCTGCCCGGCGGTGAAGTATGGCTGGAGTGTGTTCCGGAACACGCCGTTGATGTAAACTTTGGCGGCAGAATTGAAGAATTTTGGGATTACGGCTATCATCATGTGCTCCATAAAGACTACACCTCCGTTAAAGCAGTTCCTTATGACATTATGATTTCCGGATATGACGGCAAAGGTGTCAGCGTTCTTCGTGTATGGAGCGCAAAACAACCTGCTCTGGACATGGAAGCTTTTAACCGAGGAGATTATCTGCACGCACTGGGACAAAACTCCAACGCAGAGGTTATCAGCAAAATCCTGTATCCAAACGACAACCATCCTGCCGGAAAAGACCTCCGCCTTCGCCAGCAGTATTTCTTGGTTGCAGCTTCTGTATCCGATATTGTACGTCGCCACATGGAAGTGTACGGAACACTCGAAAACTTTGCCGAGAAAAACGCAATTCACATTAACGATACTCACCCTGCCCTTGCTATCCCGGAATTGATGCGAATTTTGCTGGATGAATGCGGCTATCCTTGGGATAAAGCATGGACCATTGTCAACAACACCTTTGCTTACACCAACCACACTGTTATGAAGGAAGCGTTAGAATGTTGGAATGAGGATATGTTCCGCACCCTGCTTCCACGAATCTACCAAATCATTGTTGAAATTAACAATCGTTTTCGTCGCCAGCTTTCCGAACAGTTCCACCTGGACGGTTATACCGTTTCCCGTATGTCAATCATTCAGGAACATCAAATTCGCATGGCAAACCTGTCCATCGTCGGTTCACACAGCGTTAACGGTGTTTCAAATCTGCACAGCAATATCTTAAAAGAATCTCTTTTCCACGATTTTTACAAGGTTCAGCCATACAAATTCCACAACGTCACTAACGGTATTGCTTCCAGAAGATGGCTGTATCAGTCAAACCCTCGCCTGACAAACCTTATCAAAGAGCTGATTGGTGACGGTTTTATGCACGATATGCCACAGATGCAGCAACTGCTTAAATATCAGGACGACCCTCAGGTTTTGCAGCAGCTGGGCAAAATAAAGCTTTACAATAAACAGGATTTTGCAGATTACATTAAGGAGCATACCGGTCAGATAATCGACCCTCATTCTCTGTTTGATGTACAGGTAAAACGTCTGCACGAATATAAACGTCAGCACCTGAATGCTTTGCACATCCTTGCTTTATACAATGAGATTAAAAATAATCCTCATGCAAACATTCAGCCCACCACCTTTATCTTTGGTGCAAAGGCAGCTCCGGGCTACTATATGGCAAAACAGATTATCAAGTTTATCTGCTGCCTTGGCAAAATGATTGAATCCGACCCACAAACCAAAGATATTCTGAAAATTGTTTATCTTGAAGACTACCGTGTAACTCTGTCCGAACTGCTGATGCCTGCAAGCGAAATCTCCGAACAAATTTCCCTTGCGGGAACCGAAGCTTCGGGAACCGGCAACATGAAGCTGATGCTCAACGGTGCTGTTACCCTTGGCACATGGGACGGGGCAAATGTAGAAATCGGCGAATCGGTTGGCAAAGATAATATCTTTATCTTTGGTATGAATACCCCTCAGGTTAACAAGCTGAAAGCCGAAGGTTATTACCCGAATGAAATCTACCTTGGCAATCCTGTTTTAAAACAGGCAATTGATATGATTAACAGCAACATTGCCGGAGAAGGCTTTGAGCAGATTGCAAACTCTCTGAAAAACAACGACCCTTATATGGTTCTGCGTGATTTTGATTCTTACGATAAAACCAGAAAACTTGCATTTTCTACCTATCAAAATGACCAGAGCAAATGGCAGAAAATGTCGCTGAACAACATTGCACAATCAGGATATTTCTGTGCTGACCGTGCAATCGGCGAGTATGCACACAACATCTGGAACCTGAACTAACTGTTCTGTTTTCGCAAAACTTCTGCCAGAAAGGAATCCTCCTTATGGATTTTTGTATCTACGACAGTCGGCTGCCTGTTTTTAAAGAGCCTTTTGGCGCAGTGCCTGCTCAAAGCAGCGTTCGCTTTGCTGTCCACCTTCCCAAACACATTTTGGTGCGTCAGGTCGATTTTGTATTAAAGAGCGACGGGGAAACCGAACAGCGTTTCCCTATGTCCTTAACCGACTGTGATATGCACTGCAATCGATACACCCTGACACTGAGCTTTCCTGTACCGCAGCTCTGCTTTTATTACTTTTGCATCACCGAAGATGACGGAAATATCTATACTGTCCATGCTGATGACTCCATGCGTGCCAGTACCAGCACAATGTGCAGTAAATGCTGGCAGCTGACCGTGTATGATAAAAAAATGCAACGTCCTTCCTGTCTTGGCAACGGGATTATGTATCAGATTTTCCCCGACCGCTTTTGCAACTCGGGCACTGTAAAGACCAATGTTCCTTCCGACCGCCTGATTCGCAGCGATTGGGGCAATCTTCCTGTCTACCTGCCAAATGAAAAAGGGGAAATTACAAACTCCGATTACTTTGGCGGTGATTTGCAGGGCATCACCCAGCATCTTCCCTATCTTCAAAAGCTAGGTGTCACCTGTCTGTATCTTAACCCTATCTTTGAAGCACATTCTAATCATCGCTATAATACCGCAGATTATCTTAAAATCGACCCTCTTCTGGGAACCGAGGAGGATTTTTCCACTCTCTGCTCCGAGGCTAAAAAAGTTGGAATTTCTGTCATTCTTGATGGTGTGTTCAGTCACACCGGCAGCGACAGCCTTTATTTTAATCGTAACGGACGTTATGGCGAAAACACCGGAGCATATCGTGACCCAACCAGCCGCTATCGTGAATGGTACTCTTTTCGTCACTATCCCGATGATTACGAAAGTTGGTGGGGATTTTTGACCCTGCCAAATGTTCAGGAAACACACCCCGATTATATGGACTTTATCTGCAATCCGCAACACGGTGTGTTGGCAAAATGGCTTTCTTTGGGTGCTTCGGGATTTCGGCTTGATGTTGCGGATGAACTGCCCGATGCTTTTTTAGACCGCATCTATCAAACTGTAAAAACTTTCGGCTGTGACAAAATTGTCCTGGGTGAGGTGTGGGAAGACGCTTCAAACAAAATAAGCTATGGCAACCGCCGACGTTATTTATTGGGAAAACAGCTGGACAGCGTGATGAATTATCCTTTCCGAAATGCTGTCCTTAGCTATATTCGCAACGGAAACGCCGAAGAGTTTTTAACAAACGTTATCTCAATAGTTGAAAACTATCCGCCACCTGCCATGAACTCGATGATGAACCCTCTTTCCACCCACGACACCCCCAGAGCAATCACAATGTTGGTAGCAGAACCGATGGATAATAAAGATCGTCAGTGGCAGGCAGAACACCATTATCTTTCTCTGGAAGATTATCAAAAAGGTCAAACGCTGCTAAAGCTTGCATCTGTGCTGCAATATTTTCTGCCGGGCATCCCTTGTCTATATTACGGAGATGAGGCTGGCTTGAGCGGATACGCTGACCCTTTTAACCGCTGTTGTTATCCATGGGGATATGAAAATCAGGAGCTAATTGACTGGTTTTCCTCTCTCGGTCAGCTGCGGCTGTCGCTTGCATTTTTAAACAGTGCTTTGTTCCTTCCTCTGGTGGTAGACAGCGATCTTTGCTGCTATCTGCGCCAAGAAAAACAGCAAAGCCTTTTGGTCGCTGTCAACCGCTCTGACCATGACCACACCCTCTGTGTTCCGACAGAATTTTTGCAAGCAAAGATTCATACTCTTGTCGGCAGCTTTGAAAACGGCACCCTAAAGGGAAAAAGTGCCGTTGTAATGGTCAGAGAAAAAAGAAACTCAAACGAATCGATTTAACTGCATAAAAATCGGCAGCTTCTTTATAACAGAAGCTGCCGATTTTTTATAACAATATTTTTTAATCCATCAAAAAAGCCTCGTCCACCGGCATAGAAGCTACACCGTTGAGCGAAAGGTCTGCTCTTTTACCTGCAAGAAATTCGTAGTATGCCTGCGAGCCAATCATCGCTGCATTATCTCCGCACAGACTCAATTTTGGCAGATACAGCTCATACCCATGCTTTTGACAAGCCTTTTCCAAAGCAGAACGCAGACCACTGTTTGCGCTTACACCACCTGCTACCACAATCTTGTTGCTGTTTGTATATGCTGCGGCCCGCATCGTATGGTCGGTTAAAATATCTGCTACCGTCCCCTGAAAATCCGCTGCCAGATTGTTTACATTGATTTGCTCACCTTTTTGTTGTGCATGGTGGGAAATATTGATCACTGCTGTCTTTAAGCCGGAAAAGCTAAAATCAAATTCCGAGCCGTTTACCTTTGGCTTTGGCAGTTTGTATTCTCCACGCACACCCTGCCGGGCTGCTTTGTCAATAAAAATACCGCCCGGATAGGTAAAGCCCAATACTCTTGCCGCTTTATCAAAAGCCTCACCGGCAGCGTCATCTCGGGTGCGCCCGATAATCTCAAATTTCGTATAATCATTTACTTTGATGATATGGCTGTGTCCGCCCGATACCACCAAGCATAAAAACGGCGGTTTTAAATTCGGGTGGGTCAAATAGTTTGCGGCAATGTGCCCACGAATGTGATGAACCGGAATCAAGGGTTTTCCGCTTGCCAGTGCCACACCTTTTGCATAATTGACACCTACCAGCAAAGCTCCAATCAATCCCGGAGCATAGGTTACTGCTACCGCATCAATGCTGTCAAAGGTTTCACCTGCGTCTTCAAGTGCCTTTTCTACCACAGCACAAATATTCTCAGCATGACGGCGGGAAGCAATTTCCGGCACAACCCCACCATATAATTTGTGTTCCTCTACCTGTGAATCAATCACCGAGCTGCAAATGGTTCTGCCGTCCTCAATAACAGCGGCAGCCGTTTCATCACAGGAGGATTCTATTGCAAGTATTCTCAAGATATCATTCTCCCAATCAAAAGTTTTGGCAACCGTTTCACAGTTGTCTTATCAATCAATTATTTTTATTCTCCAATAAAAACAACATCAAAGAAGTATGCCTTATTTAAAACAAGCCTCCATAGGTTTTTGTCATAATCAGGGCGTTTTCGGTCGGATTTGCATAAAAGTTTTTACGCTCTCCCACTATCTCAAAATCAAATTTATGATAAAAGCTCTGGGCGTTGAGATTTGATTTTCGCACCTCCAGAGAAATTGATGCCATATCGTTTTCTTTTGCATATCTGTCCAATTCTTCAAACAATCTGGTTGCTACACCCAAACGGCGATACTGCGGAAAAACCGCAACATTGCAGATATACCCTTCGTCCACAATGTGGTTCATTCCGACATAACCCGCTACCCTGCCGCCAATTTCTGCCACACGGAATACCGCCAGGGGATTTGACAGCTCGGATACCAGCGCATCAAAACTCCACGGAGTAGAAAAACATTCTTTTTCCAGTCGTTCCAAATCTTCAATATGCCTTGGCTCCATTGGAACGACCTGAATACTCTGCCCTTGTTCGTCCATTGACTAAATCAACTTCCTTTCTGTTGCCTTTACACGGTTCTGGTTTATTTATTTTTCACACTCACGATTATATCAAATTTTTATCGGAGATAAAAGGGTTTTTTAAAAATTGATTGCCACTATCCTTCTCTTTGCTTTAGCATCTGGTCTGCTAAAAATAATAGGTCGTCATAGGTGTTGAGAGAGCCTGCTCTGCGGCGAAAATCTGCGCTGCCGTATTCCCCTTTAAAATACCATGCTGCGTGTTTTCTTGCTTCCTTCATACCAATCTTTTCGCCTTTATAGTCACACAATAATCGGATGTGACGCAGCAAAATTTCCATCTTTTCTTCCACTGTTGGGTCAGGCATCAGCTCTCCTGTAAGCATATACCGGTGGATTTGCTCAAACAGCCATGGTTTACCCTGTGCCCCTCTGCCGATCATCACAAAATCCACGCCGGTTTCATCATACATCTTTTTACAGGAAACCGCGTCCACAACATCTCCGTTTCCGATTACCGGGATGGATACTGCTTCTTTCACTTTGCGGATAATATCCCAATCCGCCGAAGGTGCATACATCTGCTGGCGGGTGCGTCCGTGGATACAAATTGCAGCCGCTCCGTTTTCTTCCATGATTCTTGCAAATTCTACTGCGTTTACCGAATCTTCATCCCAGCCCTTGCGAAATTTTACGGTAACAGGAAGCTCTACTGCAGAGGAAACCGCCTTCACAATTTCTCCTGCCAGTTTTGGATTTTTCATCAAGGCACTTCCGCCGCCGTTTCCTGCTACCTTTGGCGCAGGGCACCCCATATTGATGTCAATAATATCCGGATTAAATTTTAAAGTAAGCTGTGCTGCCTGAGCCATAATTTGAGGGTCATCACCGAAAATCTGAACTGCTGCCGGACGTTCTTTTTGCGAAAGATAGAGCAGTTCTTCGGTTTTGGTTCCTTGGAAGGTCAGTCCTTTCGAGCTTGCCATTTCACCCACCACATAGGCACAGTGAAATTCTTTGCAAATTTCCCGAAATGCACGATCTCCCACCCCTGCCATCGGGGCAAGACCTGCTGTTTTGGGAATTGTAATATTTCCGATCTTCAAGACGAATCGTCCTTTCTGTTTAGTTCCTTACATTCAATCTTCCACCTATTGTATCAAAAATTTTTCGTCGCTTCAAGATGCCGACCTTCATCTTTCATCTCTTACGGTAAAGCGTCCATAAATCCCCCTTTTTCCCCTTTCTTAATTATGCTATAATATCAATATGTAAGCTAAAAATCGCACAAACTGCATGATCGCTTTGTATTAAAAAGCGATAGGAAAGGAGCCACATATGGAATTGTGGGATGTATATGATATTGACCGCGTTAAAACCTCCCAAACTGCAAAAAGGGACGAGCCGTTGCTGCCCGGGCAATATCACCTTGTTGTTCATATCTGCATCTTTAATAAAAAAGGAGAGCTTTTAATCCAGCAGCGTCAGCCGTGGAAAAAAGGCTATCCAAATCTTTGGGACGTTTCTGTTGGCGGAAGTGCTCTTACAGGAGAAAACAGTGCCGCCGCTGCCACTCGAGAACTCAACGAAGAGCTGGGACTTCATTATGATTTTTGTGATGTACGCCCCTTCTTTACCATCAACTTTCCTTGTGGGTTCGATGACTTTTATCTCATCGAAATGGACACTCCCATTACCGCCCTGCATCTGCAGCCCGAAGAAGTTCAGGATGCCCGCTGGGCAAGTCTTGAGGAAATTGAAACAATGCTTGACAACAAAACTTTTATTCCCTATTATCACGACCTTATCCGTCTGTTATTTGTGATGAGAAATCATCGTGGCTCCACTATCACAGGATAATCTCTTTTTCCATCAAACTACTACATTCACCTGAAAGGACATTTTCATGAAACTTCTTTGTCTTGATTCTAACAGTATTCTTAACCGTGCTTTCTATGGTGTAAAACTTCTGACCACCAAGGACGGACTTTACACCAACGCTATTTTCGGGTTTATGAATATTTTACAGAAACTTTTAAACGATGTTCAGCCTGACGCCGTTGTCTGTGCCTTTGACCTGAAAGCCCCAACCTTTCGCCACAAGATGTACGACGGCTACAAGGCACAGCGCAAAGGTATGCCCGAAGAACTTGCCCAGCAGCTTCCTTTGATGAAAGAATTGCTGACCGACCTTGGCTATTTAATTGTTACTAAGGAGGGTTATGAGGCAGACGATATTCTTGGCACCTTTTCTGCTATGTGTGAAAGGGAGGGGCACGATTGCTTTATTGCCACCGGAGACCGTGACAGCCTTCAGCTGATCGGAGAACATACCACCATTCTTCTTGCAAGTTCCAAAATGGGCAAAACAGAAACCATCTTCTGTGACGAAAATTATTTTATGGAAAAATACGGCACAACCCCACCGCATTTAACCGACATAAAAGCTTTGATGGGTGACAGCTCGGACAACATTCCCGGAGTTGCCGGCATCGGCGAAAAAACCGCTCTCAAATTGATTGGTCAATATCAGGATATCGAAACAATCTATGCAGATATTGATGCTGTGGAGGTCGGAAAATCCATAAAAGCTAAACTTGCAGCCGGAAAAGAAAACGCCTTTATGAGCAAAACCCTTGCTACCATCGACCGAAACGTTCCCCTCGAAGTTTCGGTTTCGGATTGTATCCCAAAAGAGCGTGACGAACAGGCGACCTTTGAGCTTCTCTCCCGACTGGAGATGAACAGCTTCATCAAAAAGATGAATCTTCAAGGAGTTTATGTTCCCGAAGAATCAGGGTGTATCTCCTCCTTAGAATCTCAAACACCTGCTCACCTGATTTCCGAGAGCCTCTCTGCCATTCTTTCCCGCACAGCAAAAGACACCCCTGTCAGCTTTTTTATCACCTGGGACAAAGCAGACGAAAATAAAGCTGTCAGCCTTTCTGTTTGTGTAGAGGATGACATTATCCTGCTGCCGTTACAGCAAGGTGATGAATCCGAGCGTCAGCTCAAGGAGCTGCTGGAATCTCAACAGCCCAAAATTACCTTCGACTGCAAACCGGTATGGCGTTGGGCACTTAGACGAAACATTAAAATCTGTAATCTCATAGATGATATCATGTTATCCGCATACCTGCTGTCAGCAAACAGCTCGGAATACCATGTAGACAGTTTGTGTGCTACCTACCACACCGGAAGACAGGTTGCAGGAATCGATACTCTGGACGAAACCTCTTCCCAACTGGCAAAAAATTGTGCTTGCTTAAAACCTTTACATGATGTTTTACACAGTCAGATTATTGAAAACAAACAGGAAACCTTGCTCAACGATATTGAACTTCCTCTTGCCGAGGTGCTTGCATCAATGGAGATGTATGGCTTTGAAGTTGATACACAGGCACTGATTGAATACGGCAAGATGTTGGACGAAAAAATTGAGGATTATCAGAACACTATCTATCAGCTTGCGGGAGAAACATTTAACATCAATTCTCCAAAACAGCTGGGCGAAGTGCTGTTTGAACATCTCGGACTGCCTGCAAAGAAAAAGACCAAAACAGGCTATTCAACCAGTGCCGAAGTGCTGGAATCTCTGCGTGGAAAGCACGACATCATTGACGGCATCTTAGAATACCGCAAGGTAACAAAGCTCAAATCCACCTATGTTGATGGACTTTTAAAAGTAGTCGGAAAAGACGGACGAATCCATTCTCACTTTAACCAAACCGATACTCGTACAGGACGTTTAAGCTCGACCGAACCAAACCTGCAAAACATCCCTGTCCGCACCGAGCTTGGAAGCCGACTGCGCGCTTTCTTCCGTGCCAAAGATGGTTGTCGTTTAGTGGATGCCGACTATTCTCAGATTGAGCTTCGTGTATTAGCACATATTTCCAACGATGGCTGCATGATTGATGCTTTTAACTCGGACGCTGACATTCACGCAAATACCGCTGCACAGGTATTCCACATTCCTGCCCTGTTTGTAACTCCGGAAATGCGGCGCAAAGCAAAAGCCGTAAACTTCGGAATTGTTTACGGAATCGGTGCTTTTTCCCTTTCTCAGGACATTGGTGTCAGCGTAGCGGAGGCTGACCAGTACATCAAAAACTATCTTGATACCTTCAGCGGAGTTCGTCAATATATGGATGACACCATTGCTTTTGCACAGCAGAACGGTTATATTGAAACCCTGTTCGGTCGTCGCAGAGCTCTGCCGGAAATCTCTTCTTCCAACAAAAACATTGTCAATTTTGGAAAGCGTGTTGCAATGAACACACCGATTCAGGGTACTGCCGCAGACATCATCAAAATTGCAATGATTCGTGTTTACCGCCGCCTGCAAAAAGATCAGCTTCAAGCTCGTTTAATTCTTCAGGTACACGACGAACTGATTGTAGAAACTCCCGAGCAGGAAACAGAACAGGTACGCTCTTTACTTCAGGAAGAAATGCAGGGCGCTGTACAGATGAAAGTTATTCTCAAAGCTGATGTCAATGACGGCAAAACCTGGCTTGAAACAAAATAACCAGCTTGAAGCTGGACACTGTTTCGCGTTGTCGGTTTTTCTGCAAATCGAAACTTTTTCCGCTCGCGCAGGTCGTTTGCCTGCGGCTGCCCTCGTTTTCTGAGGCGAGTAAAACTCCAAAATATCTGCTTAAAGCTGGACACTGTTTCGCGTTGTTGGTTTTTCTGCAAATCGAAACTTTTCCCGCTCACGCAGGTTGTTTGCCTGCGGTTGCTCTCGTTTTCTGAGGCGAGTAAAACTCCAAAATATCTACTTAATGCTGGGCACTGTTTCGCATTATCGGTTTTCTGCAAATCGAAACTTTTTCCGCTCGCGCAGTTTGTTTGCCTGCGGCTGCTTAAAAAACATTAGCCTATATTAGTAAAGGAAGCCCTAACGAATTTTTGATTCGTTAGGGCTTCCTTTAGTTTATCTTTATCCAAATAACTTTTTCCAAATTTC
>JAHHTY010000027.1 GCA_020024325.1 Negativibacillus sp. | reverse complement strand
GTTATAAAGTTTATGAAAAATCTTTTCTTCTTTTTAAATTTGTGTTAGGATTAGTCAGAGAAGCAATTAGACAAGAGTAAACAAAAAGCAAAGGAGTGCCATAATTTTGAAATTAAATACATTGGGAATAGCGCATAAGGCGATTGCTGAAAAGGTAAAAGAGGGAAATTTTTGTATCGACGCCACCGCAGGCAGAGGAAATGATACCGCTTTTCTGTGCAGTCTTGTGGGAAAGGGCGGAAAGGTTATTGCTTTTGATATCCAACAGCAAGCAGTAGATTCAACTGTAGCTTTGCTGCAAGAAAAAGGATATGAAGAAATTGCGGAGGTTCATCTGGACAGTCACAGCAATATGGGAAACTATGCACAGCCAAACAGTGTGGATTGTATTACTTTTAATTTTGGCTATCTTCCAGGTGGCGATCATTCTATTTTTACCACACCGGCAACCAGCATACCGGCGATTGAAAAAGGCTTGGAATTGCTTAAACCGGGAGGATTGATGAGCCTTTGTGTTTATTATGGTGGCGACAGTGGATTTGAAGAAAAAGATGCCTTGATGAAATATTTTAAAAGTATTGACAGCAAACAGTACACGGTACTGATTACCGAATTTGCAAATCGCCCCAATAATCCGCCGATTCCGGTTTTCATCCTGAAACAAATTTAAAAATGAATTGCTAAGGAGAGGATACGGATGAAAGTTTTAGTGAGCTCCTGCATTATGGGAGAAAACTGTAAATACAACGGAAAGAATAATAAAAACGAGAAAGTCATAGAATATTTACAAGGAAAAGAAGTTGTCTGTGTTTGTCCTGAGCTGCTGGCTGGAATGTCATCTCCGCGCCCTTGTGCCGAGATTGTAGATGGGTGTGTTTATAATGAATATGGAGAATGTATAGACTCAGAGTATAGAAAAGGAGTGGCGCTGGCATTAGAAAAAATTAAAAATGAAGGAATAGAGTTTGCAATCTTGCAATCCAGAAGTCCCACTTGTGGTGTGAACAAAATTTATGATGGTACTTTTAGTGGTAGGCTGATTTCGGGACAAGGATTATTTGCAGCAGCACTAGATAAAAATGGGTATAAGGTCATTGATGTAGAAGATTTTCTAACACAGATTACTTCACAAAGACAAGAGAAGTAATGATAGGAGCATTGTTTATTTTAAAGAAACATCTATGTGCAGCTCAAACAGTTTTAGGAAAATCAATGCTGTAAAAATAAGATGGTAAGCTAAAAAATATACATATTATAACGTCATATAAAATATAGGAAGATAATCCGAAAGAAAAAATGACTATTATAATAAGGAAAGAAGATACAATATAATCCAAAAGGGAAAATCTTTCTAAGAGGTTCAATAAAAAGAAAGCTTATAAAAACAGCGAGCTGTTTACCCCAACGCATATTTTAAAAAATGAAATTATACAAATGTAGCAGATTTTTTTGAACCGATTTTTAAAGTCAATTAGAAAAAATAAGAATTCCTTACATTACTGATTTTTTCTAAAAAGGAGATGTTATGACAAAAGAATAGATACTCTAAAAAAGATTATGGTTTTTACTATTATAAAGAACAGAACTCAAGACAGGAAGTTTCTAATATTTGAAAATTTCCTCTTGACAAAACAGTCTAATCCATATATAATCTTATCAAAAGTAAAGACAGCACCCATATTAAAAGGGAGTAGTTCACGACATCATCGCAACAATCTCGTTGATTTTTAGAAATCTTCTGCGATATGTGCCAAATACTTGGTAACAAGACTTTTCATGTGGTTTCCGTACATACTGGTATTGGAAACAGATGAAAGGTCTTTTTTGTTGCCAACAGTATCGAGCAAGAAGTATTTGCTCAGGAATCTGTCTTTTATGTAAAGTTGTTTTTACTTCGAAGGAGGAAATGAAAAATGGATCAAATGTTTCGTCGCACTGCACAGCAGATTATGGAGCAATTTGGTGTGACAAGAGAAGGTTTATCTGCCGATCAGGTGGAAAAACAACGCCAGACTTATGGTGAAAACGCATTAGCAGAAGAAAAGAAGAAAAGCCCTCTGATAGTGTTTTTGGAACAGTTCAAAGATTTGTTGGTAATCATTTTGATTATTGCAGCAATCATTTCAGCAGTATCAGGCAATGGGGAAAGCACCATCGTTATCGTTGCGGTAATTACCTTAAATGCAATTTTGGGTACTGTGCAGCATTTTAAAGCGGAAAAATCATTGGAGAGTTTAAAGGCACTTTCTTCTCCGAATGCAAAGGTTATGAGAGATGGAAGAAAGATTGAAGTTCCTTCCAAAGAAATTGTACCCGGTGATATTTTGATGCTGGAAGCCGGAGATTTGGTTGTAGCGGATGGTCGTATTGTTGACAACTTCTCTCTTCAGGTTAATGAAAGTTCTTTGACGGGTGAGTCGGAGGGTGTCAACAAGTTCAGCGAAGTCATTGATGCAGAGGAGATTGCACTGGGTGACCAGAAAAACATGGTATTTTCCGGCTCATTGGTTACTTATGGACGTGCAACGGTTGTTGTTACCGCAACCGGTATGAAAACAGAAATCGGTAAAATTGCTACCTTAATGAACCAGACCCAACAGAAAAAAACACCGCTTCAGGAAAGCATGGACAATTTCAGCCAGAAGTTAGCGATTGCAATTATGGCAATTTGTGTTGTTGTATTTGGCTTGAGTTTGTACCGTGAAATGCCAATTTTAGATTCTTTGATGTTTGCAGTTGCTTTGGCAGTAGCGGCAATCCCGGAAGCGCTCAGTTCGATTGTGACTATTGTACTTGCAATGGGAACCCAGAAAATGGCAAAAGAAAATGCTATTATTAAGGAACTGAATGCAGTAGAAAGTTTGGGTTCTGTTTCTGTTATCTGTTCAGATAAGACAGGTACATTAACTCAGAATAAGATGACCACAAAACAGGTTTATGCAGACTTTAATCTTTTTGATGGTGAGAATTTAGAATTTGCAAATGAAGCACACAGGTGGCTATTGAAAACAGCGGTTCTTGCAAACGATTCTACATCAGTAGATGGAAAAGAAATCGGTGACCCAACCGAGGTTGCACTCATCAATTTGGCACATAAATTCTGGCTGGAAGAAACGGTTTACCGCAAACAACACCTGCGTTTAGCCGAGCTTGCCTTCGATTCTGACCGTAAATTGATGAGCACTCTGCATAAATTAGAGGGTGTTTATACTCTTTGTACAAAGGGTGCGATGGACGTATTGCTTTCCCGAAGCGTCAGTGTTATGACTGCCAACGGTCCTCGTCCAATTACAGATGAAGATAAGGAAAAAATCTCACAGGTAAATACCTATCTTTCCGAAAATGGTTTGCGTGTGTTGGCATTTGCTTTTAAAACTTATGATGATGCAAAAAACTGTCCGGAAATTACCTTAGATGACGAAAATGGCTACACCTTTGTTGGTCTTATCTCGATGATTGACCCACCAAGGGAGGAATCCAAGAAAGCTGTTGAAGATGCAAAACGTGGCGGTATTCGTACGGTTATGATTACCGGTGACCATAAGGTAACAGCAACTGCTATTGCAAAACAGATTGGTATTTTCGAAGAAGGCGATATTGCCCTGAGCGGTGTTGAGCTGGACAAAATGAGTGACGAAGAACTTGACCAAAAGTTGGAGCATGTTTCAGTGTATGCCCGTGTTTCTCCGGAACATAAGATTCGTATTGTAAATGCATGGCAGAAAAAAGGCAAAATCGTTTCGATGACCGGTGACGGTGTCAATGACGCCCCTGCATTAAAGAAAGCAGACATCGGTGTTGCAATGGGCATCACCGGAACAGAGGTTTCTAAGGATGCCGCTTCGATGATTTTGACCGACGACAACTTTGCTACCATCGTAAAGGCTGTTACAAACGGAAGAAATGTTTATGCAAACATTAAGAATGCCATCAAGTTCTTGCTTTCCGGTAATATGTCCGGTATCCTCAGTGTTTTGTATACTTCGCTGTTTGCTCTCCCGGTTCCGTTCCAGCCGGTTCATCTATTGTTTATCAACCTTCTGACGGACTCTTTGCCGGCAATTGCAATCGGCATGGAACCGGCAAGAAAAGATTTATTGAATCAGAAACCACGAAATCCAAAAGAATCCATCATGACAAAAGACTTTATGATTACTCTGTTGGTACAGGGTGCAATCATTGGTGTGTTTGTTATGGCAGCATATCATATTGGTTTAGCACAGAGCGGTGCAGCTTTGGCAAGTACTATGGCATTTGCTACCCTGACACTGGCAAGACTGTTCCATGGATTTAACTGTCGTGCAGATGTTTCTATCTTTAAGCTGGGACTTCGTTCCAATGTTTATTCGATTCTGGCGTTTGTAGCTGGTTTGGTGCTGCTGAATACGGTTCTCTTTATTCCGGCATTCCACGGTTTGTTTATGATTGCAGATTTGACTGCCGCAAACATTGGAATGATTTATCTGCTTGCATTTATGCCAACAGTTATTATTCAGCTGTATAAGGTAATTAAAGAAAGAAGATAAGAGTATATATTTTGTAAAGTAAAAGGGAATAATCAAGCTCTGTGCTGATAAGATTATCATACTGTAATATTTTTGCCCCAAACAAATTTTTGTTTGGGGCTTTCCTTTTTAATAGGTTTATAAAGCTGAGTGGAATTTAAAATCATGTTGAATACTGAGAGCCAAGTATAGAGTCAAGAAAGGTATCTTTACGAAAATTTTTTAAAATACCCTTGCGTAGGGTATTGCTTGTGACGCTGCGTTATACTGTAAAATAGGCAGCAATAGGAGGTGAAAAGCTATGTCAAAAAAATACACAACCGGAGAAATCGCAAAGCTATGCAACATGTCAGTGAGAACCGTTCAGTATTATGATACCAGGGGTATTTTACTGCCAAGCGAACTGTCCGAGGGTGGCAGGCGGCTTTATTCAGAAGAAGATTTAAGAAAGATGAAAATCATTTGCTTTCTGCGTGAAACAGGTCTTTCAATCAATAGTATTGGAGATCTGCTTTCTGAGGATGAGTCCAGCAGTGTTATTTCTGTACTGCTGGATCAACAAGAGAAAATTTTAAAGGAAGAAATGATTGATTGCCAAGAGAAGCTTGCTATTCTGGGACAAATTAAACGTTCTCTTAAAGGTATAGAAGATTTTTCTGTTGAATCTATCGGGGACATAGCGCACATTATGAAAAACAAGTCTAAGCTTAAAAAGGTTCGCATGATTTTGTTGTCTACTGCAATTCCTATCGGAATTATGGAGTGGAGTTCGATTTTTCTGTGGATCTTCCAAGGAATTTGGTGGCCCTTCGCTTTTTATACTTTGCTAGCTATCCCTTATACTGTGTGGATTTTCCGATTCTACTGGAAGCATGTGTCTTATATTTGTCCTCAATGCCATACTGTATTTAAACCTGCAAAGAAGGAATTTTTCTTTGCAAGGCATACATTCACCACAAGAAAATTGACCTGTAGCTGCTGCGGACATAAAGGTTTCTGCGTAGAAACCTGCGAAGAAGAGAATAAAAAGGATTCTCATTGAGTGATATATCATACAGGGTTTTTTGCAAACAAAAAAGGAAGAAGTCCAATTTTAGACTTCTTCCTTTTTAAATTAGAAAAAGAAATAACAAGGATAGCTTGTGTAAACAAGGAATGAGAGATATAATAAGAGCAAATGAATGCAGGAGGAATTTTTATGGCATTGAGAGCAATTAGAATCAACAATGACCCTATTTTGAAAAAACGCTGTCGTAAGGTGGAGCAAGTAGATGAGCATATCCGCCGGATCTTAGATGATATGTTAGAAACGCTGCACGCAACCTCTAACGGAGCAGCCATTGCAGCACCCCAGGTGGGCATCTTAAAACGTCTTGTTGTAATTGACATGGGGGAAGTTAGTGGTGGTGTACTGAAACTTGTAAACCCAAGAATCGTATCCGCTGAAGGACGACAAACCTGTGAAGAAGGTTGTTTAAGTTTTCCTGACCGTTGGGCTTATACAGTTCGACCATATCGTGTAACAGTGGAAGCTTTAAATGAGAACGGAGAGCCGATTACCTTAACAGGGGAGGATGAGCTTGCAAAATGTTTCTGTCATGAGCTGGATCATCTGGATGGCATTGTCTTTTTAGACCGTGCAGTAGAGGAACCAAAACATAAAACAAGAAGAAGAGCCCAAAACAGAAGGTAAGCAAACATGAATTGGATACAGTTAGTTCTTCCTTCAGAAGGACTGCAAGAAAAGATTTTACAGTATCTATCGGTTTATAAGCAATATAATAAATCATGTTTACAAATTGATGCAGAGCTTGTTCGTTATGATTTTTACCGTTGGCTGGAAGAACGAAAAGACGAGATGCTTGGAATTGGTGGAGAACAAAAGATTTTATATTTTGCGCTGGATAGTCAGGATGAGATTATTGCCAGTGTTCAAATATTTCCCGGGAAACAAAGTATTTCTCAACCGCAAGATTTGCAGATCAATCTGCGACCGGACCAAGAAGAAACAGTGCTTTCTGCGATTATGGAAGCGCTGCCACATCATTAGGAGGCTATTTTATGGATTATAGACGTTTTGGAAATACCATTGTTGTTAGAATGGATAAAGGCGAGGAAATTACTGAAAAGCTCAAAGAAGTTGCGGGAAAAGAGGAGATAAAGCTGGCTCATGTGAGTGCTTTGGGGGCAACAAATTGCTTTGAGGTAGGATTGTTCGATACACAAAAGATGACCTACGTTCCAAACTGCTTTGAAGGTGACTATGAAATCGTTTCTCTAACCGGTACAATCAACACGATGAACGGTGAATACTACTCCCATCTACATATGAGTGCAGGCGGCAGAGATGGAAATGTGGTCGGAGGTCACCTGAAAAAAGCGGTTATCAGTGTAACCTGTGAAATGATTATTCAAGTAATTGAGGGTATTGTGGACAGAGAATTTGTTGAAGAACTTGGTTTAAATCAGTTTCGATTTTAATTAGGATAATAAAAGATCCTGCATAGATGTAAAACTGCGAATAAGCCCGAGAAAAAAGGGTAATGACACAATCCCCCCTGATGTAAAATAACAAACATCAGGGGGGATTGTATTTGCTAAAAGGATACGATTTTATCTGTTAATTTATCTAAGTCCGACAATCTCCAGCAACTGCTCGGGATGAGCTGGCTTGTAGGTTGCTTTAATCTTTTCCGGATAGAAACATCCCCATACAGCCAGAGCAAAGTCACAGCCAGCGCTGAAAGCACAATCGGAATCATACTCACTGTCGCCCACAAAAAGCACCTCGGAGGGTTTGAGGCCACTCTGCTGGCAAAAATACAGCAAAGAATCGGGAGCCGGTTTTGGATGTTCCACTTTATCGCAGGTAACAAGAATGGAACACAACTCTAAGAATGGTTCTTTAACATAGGTGGTTAAATCGCCAAGTTCGGTGCTGCGTCGAGAGGTGTTGATTCCCAAAAGAATCCCACTATCTTTCATGCAGCACATCCCCTCATAGATGCCGTCATATAATGCGGCTGTTTTGCACAGCTGCATTATATTTTGAATCCATTGATCGTGGAAGGATGAGAGAAGCTCTTCAGGAACACCAAGGTATCGAATAGCATTTTGAGCTGTCATGGAATAAGTAATTTTTAAATCTTCGTCACTGATTTTTCTGTTCAGTACACTGATGCAAGTGAGCTGAAGTGCTTCCAAATTGTAGTAAGAATTTACAGCTGTTCCATCAAGGTCATAAACAACGGCTTTATATTTTGGGGTTTGCATGGGTTTCCTCCTGTTATAAAAGTTATTTTTGAATAGAACAGCGAAGACGGCAGTGCTGTCCTCGCTGTTGTGTTAGGTAATTTTTTGTCCGATAACAACACGGTCATTTCCCGAATAATCGGTAATAACACGCACATTGGAGAATCCGTTTTCCTTTAAAAATTGGCAAACAGACTCTCTTTGCTGATAACCAATTTCAAAAATAATCCATCCGTTCTCTTTTAAAAATTGGTAGCAGCGTTGTGAAAGAATACGATAGAAATATAATCCATCTTCTTGAGCTTGTAAAGCCATTAACGGTTCATGAAGTACCTCCGCTTGCAGTGTGGGAATTTCGTTTTGTCCAATATATGGTGGATTAGAGGTAATGACATCAAAGGTTTGTTCTGGCTGCCACGTTGTAACATCGGCTTTTAGGATAGCCAGGTTATCACATTGGTGACGCTCTTTGTTTTTGTGCAAATATGTTAAAGCTGCGTCTGACAGCTCTACTGCGGTGAAAGTTGCGCTTTCCGGGAGATTTTTGGAAAGTGCAATCGGAATACAGCCGGAGCCGGAACAGAGGTCACAGACATTAGGAGCAAACAGTCCATCACACAATTCCAAGGCAGTTTCTACTAAAACTTCGGTGTCCGCCCTAGGAATCAAAACACCCTCTCCCACATAAAACGGTAGACCGAAAAACTCCCATTCGCCCAGAAGATATTGAAGCGGATAGCCTGATATCCGTTGAGCAACAATTTGATTAAACTGTGAAATCAGGCTTTCATCACAGCTGTCATCAAAATGCAGCAGCAAAGAAGTGCGAGAAATAGAAAACAGGTGTTCCAGCAACAGAAGTGTTTCGTGAGAGGCAACTCCCTGTTTACAGGCTTGCCCAAATAATTCTCGGTAAGTCATTTTGATAACAGCTCCTTTCATAGCTTGATAAAATTATAAGAGAATTAAAACAATGCTTCGTTTGGATTTTCCGGAATAACACGCTTCATCGAAGCAATTGCAACTTCAATCATATTGTCATCAGGTTCTTTAGTCGTTAAGCGTTGAGTCCAAAGTCCGGGTGCAGAAAGAATACGGGTAAAGAGGTTGTCATGCCGTCCTGCAAATTTGATACATTCATAAGACAAGGACATAATAACCGGTAAACACAGTACTTTGAGCCCCACACGCATCCAAACATTATCCCATGAAACAAGGGAGGAAACCAGAATAGAAAGAAGAAGAACGATAACTAAAAAGCTGGTTCCGCAGCGGGGATGAAAACGGGTATATTTACGAACGTTTTCTACGGTTAATTCTTCACCGTTTTCATAACAGAAAATTGTTTTGTGTTCTGCACCGTGATACATGAACACACGCTTAATATCGCTCATATTTGAGATAGTTGCAAGGTAGATAACTAAAATTGCAATTTTAGTAAGTCCCTCCAAAGCAGACAAAAACAGCGGATGTGAAATATGACCTTTTAATAAATTAACAATGGTGGTGGGGAGGAAGGCAAAGAAAAACAGTGCCATACAAAGGGAAAAAACAAGAATACAACCTTCTAAAACAGGCATAAACTTGTCGCCAAGAATCTCTCTCATTTTTTTCTCAAATTTGGAAGGTTCTGCATCTTCATCATCCAGCCCTGCCTTTTCGGCAGCTTTCATCAGACTTTGATAGCCACAGGTCAGCGATTCGACAAAATTAAAGATACCGCGGATAAATGGTGTTTTTTTATACCACTTATTTCCGTCTGGGGTCGCCCACTCTTCAGTAGAAATGGTGTTGTCAGGCAGACGCACCGAAAGGGCTGTTTTTTTAGGACCTCTCATCATAACGCCTTCGATGACGGCTTGCCCACCAATCGAAGTTTTGATTGCTTTGCTATTGTTTGTTTTTGACATAGGATAAAAGACTCCTTTTAAAGATAAAAAATAAAATGATAACAATTTTTGACAAAAACAGTATAACATGAATTTATGAATAAAGATAGTGTTTTGATACCGAAAGTCGATTTCCTTTGTTTTCCTTGAAAAAAGGAGCATCCAATCATCAATCAGATACTCCTTTCCGGATTGCAGTTTTTATGCTTTTATGGGGTAATCCCAGATGATTTCAAAAGAAAAATAAAACTAGTCGTTTTCATCGTGAAGAGGAGCCGAGATTGTTGGCTCGTCTGTTTGGGGTGGAACGTTGGAACAGCAATCAAAAGGTTTTGTTTGTGAGAGAGAATCATCATCTTTGGGTGTTTGAGCGGCAGAAAATGATTCCGAAGGGAATACCGCTAAACTGTTGGCTCGACGATCATCCTCGATCAAAAAACGTGCATACAAAAGGGAACTCATGGAGTAGTATGCTGAAAAATACAGAAGCGGCAAAATAAAGAAAGAGGCAATACACCAACCAATAAAGGAAAGTTTAAATAAAAAAATCTCATCACAAATTCCTTTGGTTGCATGGATAGAACTTTTGATTGCTTTTTTCACTGTGGTTTTTCCGTCCAACAAATAATATTTTGCCAGAAAATATTTTTGAATGCGTACCAGTAAAAATCCAAGAGCAAGCAAAAAAATACCGGCGGACAAAACAAGAGAAAGGCTGCCAACAAAGACAGAACCGGAGAAGTTTTTGGAAGTTAAAATCCATACAGACAAAGCAAATCCGGTGCAAGGTAAAAAAAGGTAGAACAGGGCAGACAAAAGGATGCGAATTCCTACATTAAAAGCCAGCCATAAAGAACGGAAAAACATACGACGGTTTGCAAAGCAGCCAAAAACAGTTAAAATATCATCGGAAAATCCATCGGAAAGGGAGGAATACCAAGAAACAATCCCCAGATTTAATGGAACCAAAATGAGAAATGAACCCACTGCCATAATAAAGCTGAGCATGAAAGAAAGCAGCCAGCCATCGGAAATGCCGGGAATAAGGTGTGTTGTTCCGACAGGAACTTGAAACAGAAAATTGGCAATGGTTTCAATAATGACAAATAACAGATAAATAGCAGTACTGAGTAAAACGATGGACACCGCTTTGCCCCAGTTGTTACACAGACAACGCTTGGCGTTATATTTTATTTGTTTTCGCAGCGTCATAATTAAGAAACTCTCCTTTTTGAAAAGTTATTTTAAAACAAGGGGAGAGGTTATTCGAAGAACATTTCTTCTCCGTCCTCATAATATTTTTTGGTGCTCCAGTGATCCTCCCAATCTTCCGGGGACATTGGAATTGTAGAAAGAACCTCAAATACTTTATCTCTGCTCCAAAGTTCAGGGGTCATTACAATAGTATACCCGGCACCGGCAGCACATTCCCATTCGCCCATTGGGTGGCGAGGAAATCCCATCAAAGCAAGCATGGACATAATCATTCCGCCGGGGATTACCAGAGCAGCATTGTGGACATCATTTGCCATCATATCCTGAAACACATCGTCAAGACCTTTGATAACACGACGGATAAAGGCAAGACCATCTTCGCCTTCCGGCGGAGCATTGTGCATACTGTCACGGCTCCATGCAATAAAAGTTTCGTCATTTTGAAGCTCATCAAGCGTTTTACCTTCATAGACACCGAAATCCATCTCCATCAGCTGTGGCACATCGAAGGTCTTATATCCGGGATAAATAATTTTTGCAGTTTCGCGGCATCTGCGCAAAGGCGAGGTGTAAATTTTTTCAACAGGAGGGTAATCTTTACCGTCTACAAATTCTTTTAATGCATCAATGCCTTCCTGACACAAAGGGTAGTCGCTCAGACCGACATATTTTCCTTCCAAATTGGCACGAGTGATTCCATGACGAAACAGATGAATCTTATAAGTTAACATAAAAAGACGTCCTTTCTAAAAATGTTTTTTACGGGCAAAATGCAAATATTTTAGCTTCGATTTTGATTTTTCGACCAAAAAGTTTGTTTTCGAAGAAAAATTGCTTTACAAAAAGTTTTGAATGTAATATAATTTACGATAAGTAGACCAAAGGGAAGCACAAAATGCGGCTTGCCTTATCACGCAAACAGTAAGGGGGATGTGCGTATGAATGCCGACTTCCCACGGCTTATTACGCTTTTGAGGAAAGAAAAAGGAATCAGCCAGAAACAGGCAGCAGCAGAGTTTGGTATTTCTCAGGCGCTGCTGTCCCATTATGAAAAGGGAATACGTGAATGCGGACTGGATTTCCTTGTAAAATGTGCAAAGTTTTATGGTGTTTCTTGTGATTATCTGCTCGGTGTTTCTCCTGAGAGAAACGGTCGTCAGCTGACAGTGGAGGATATCCCGGAACCGGACAATGCAAAAGATGTTGTATTTAAAGGCAATATCATGCCGGTTTTAAATAAGAAACTGATTTCCAATTCATTGGGGGTTGTTTTTGATTTGATTGGAAAAAGCGAATCAAAACAGCTGAACAATGAGATTTCAAATTATTTGATGATGGCGGTATATCGCTCTTTCCGAATTTTATATTCGGCAAACCCGAAGAATGAAAACACAATGTTCTCTGTCCCACAGGATTTGGTGAGCGGCTATTGTAATGCTTCCATGCTGATGAGTGAAGCAAAAGCGCAGCAACTGGCTCAGGGGTTGGATAAAGGGACAGACCGTGTGAAAAATATCGGAGAGCTGAAAATTACCACCGAATATTTAATGCAAAATTATCCAAAACAATCGCAGGCGCTGCTGAACTTGATACAAAACACCGAAACAAAAATGGGGTTTCGGGATCATGAATAATTTGTGCAGTTAATTCTAACAGTACAAATCTTATTGTATCATTGTAATGTTAAAAAATAAAGTGCATTTTTATGAACAAGCACAACACTTTTCGAAAGATTTTTTTACAAACCGGAAAAAGAGAATAAAAAAGAGGGGCAGATACTGTCCCTCTTTTTTTATTGCTTTTATGCTAGGGGCAAAGTGATAAGCACAGCGGTTCCAATACCTTCCTGACTGTTAAGTTCCAAGGTGCCATTATGCATTGCAACAATTTCATCGGCAACTGCAAGACCGATTCCCGAGCCTCGGCGGGTGGCGTTGGCTTTATAAAAACGGGTTTTGATTTTGGGAAGGTCCTGTGCAGCGATACCGATGCCGGTATCTTTAATGGTGATAACAGCTTTATTGTCATATTTTTGCACTAAGATGGTTACAGTATCCCCGGCATCGGAATATTTTAAAGCATTGTCTAAAATATTGACAAACACCTGACGCAAACGGTTTGCGTCCCCCATAATGGGGAGAATATCTATCGGTTCATCATAAATTAGGCTGATTTGCTCCTGTTTTGCACGTTCGGTAAACATCAGCACCGCATCGCTGAGTTCTGCAACTAAATCCAATTTTGCTAAAGTAAGCTTTAATCTTCCGCTTTGCAGACGGCTAAAATCCAACAGCTCTTCTACCATGCCTGATAGACGTTCGCTTTCTTTGATGATAACACCAATTCCTTTTTTAGTGGTATCCCGGTCAACAGAGTCGTCCATAAGTGTTTCTGCCCAGCCTTTAATCGCAGTAAGTGGGGTGCGAAGTTCGTGAGAAACCGAAGAAATGAAGTCGTTTTTCATCTTTTCGTTTTCCTGAAGTTCCAATGCCATAGCATTGATAGAATCACATAACTCACCAATCTCATCATCTGTTATTTTGTTTAAATGGGCGGAAAAATCTCCTTTTGAAATTTGCAGCGCTACTTTACGCACTTCGTCAATGGGGTTAATGATAGAATTGATAAAATAGGAACTGGATAAAATAACAAAAAAGATGATAGCGGCACCGACGATACCGGCGGCAGCAATCAAAATGTAAATTTGACGCTTTACTGCTGTGAGTGAAACCACATAACGCAAAGCGGAAAGGTTGGAGTCATCTACATTGGGTGCAAGCAGTGTGTAGGAAAGGACACTTTCTCCGTTTAGGGAACCAAAATCATATGCTTCGCGTGAAGGGCTGGTGAGTGCAGAAAGATAATCTGACATTTGAATTTGAGCAGAAGGGGAAAATCCACTGGAAGTGATGATAACCTTTCCGCTTTTATCGATTGCCATTAGCTCCATGTGATTTTTTTCGTTAAAATCTTCAACCATTTTGCGAACAGAGGCAGAAAAATCAACCGTATTATCTTCGGAGTAATTGATAAGATTGGCATTTTGAACAGCAGCGGTATTTTTCATCACAGTAAGGACACTGTTATAGTAATAGCTTCTGATTGCAAGAGAAAAAGCAATGATGATTGCAGATAAAAAGACCAGAATCACAAGGAAGCTGTTATAAAGCCAGCGTTTTGTAATTTTTTTGGTAGGCAACCTGATACCTCCCGAGTTTTAATTATAGTTTGCAAAAATTATTCGGAAATACTCCATTTATATCCATATCCCCAGACGGTTGTCAAATATTTAGGATTGGAAGGTTCATCCTCGATTTTCATACGTAAACGGCGGATATTTACATCGACAATTTTAACATCGCCAAAATAGTTTTCACCCCATACCTTTGAGAGAACAGTGTTGCGCTCCAATGCAATGTTCGGATTTTTTAAGAAACATTCCATAATTTGAAACTCCACCTGAGTCAGCTCGATGTTTTTACCGTTTTTGGTGAGGGTGCGACTCAGCTCGTTCAAAACAAACGGACCGGAACGTACTTCATTTGGGTCTTCAACCGGTTTTGCAGAAACCATATTGACACGGCGATGCAGAGCGTCTACACGAGCAACCAATTCCGCTGGTCCAAAGGGTTTAGTGACATAATCATCAGCACCAAACATCAATGCCCCTACCTTGTCCATTTCTTGGCTTTTTGCGGAAAGCATAATAATGCCGACAGTTGAAGAGCGTTTGCGTATTTCTTTGCAGACGGTGAAACCATCCTTTCCAGGCATCATAATATCTAACAGGCAGATATCAAATTCTCCGTTGTTTTGGTCGAAAACACGAATAGCTTCGTCACCATTTGGAACATCAACAACATCATAACCGGAACGGCGCAGATTGATAACGACAAAATCGCGGATAACGTCTTCATCTTCCGCAACGAGAATTTTTTTCATAAAAACCATCCTTTCATTCTGGATACCCTAAATATCCACAAGATTGTCATATTGATGAACAATATTATTATTCTAGCAAGAAGAACATACTTTTAGTCAGTTCCGAGTGGGTGATGGCCAATTCTCCTTGAGAGGTAGGGATATAGGCATAATATTCAAATAATCCTTTTTGACCAATTAAACGGAAATAATCGCTGTCAAACTTGTCGTGATAATCTTTAGCAGAATAAACACGGATTTTCAATAAAGGAACATAGGTATCATCTAAAGTGTTATTATAAGCAAAGAAAGTCCATTCGCCATTCTCCGGCTGAATGACTGCACTGACTTTATTGTTGAGCCATTTTTCCGGAAAAGCAATCATATATCGGTGTTGTGTATTGATGACACCGCTTTGCTTTGGAACAAGCTGTCCGTTAGCGCCGATAAGATTATAGGTTGTTAAAAACGGGCTGTCTTCGTCAAAGATACTTTCATAACCGGGAAGAGGTGCTACAGTAGGAATTTCGATAATACCGTCATTGTCAATATCACGACACAGCAGATTTTGTGCCGGTCGCAATGTGTTTTGAGAAAGGGATTTAGATTCATCATCTAAAAGGTTAATTAGGATAGGCAGACCGTCTTCTCCTTTTGCAACAGAGATGACATCGGTGATTTGAACCGGGGTTTCATACAGGTCAATGGTGCTGTCCAAAAAAAGAGCATTGCTGTTTTTGGACACTTTTCCTTCTTGGATGCTGTCAAAGCTGATAATACCTCGGGAAAGTTGGAAAGAGTCCACCGTTTCAAAACCATTATCCGTTTGACAGGCAAGGAAAACAAGGGTGGACTGTGCCTGTCGAGTGAAAAGCACCAGATCGGTAGAGCCATTGGAATCTAAGTCGGTAATGGACATTTCGGTATAATCTCGTTCAAAGATCGGGATAAGACGATGATTGAGGTATTGGTAAGCAATTACGGTCTTGTTGCTGCGCAGATCTTCCCAACCAATGACTAGACTAATTGTTTTTGAATCGGTGAGATGTTCAAACGAAATGAAATCAATGTTTGCGGTGGCATCCGGGGCAGGGGTTTCACAAACAGAAATCCAGTCACCTTTATCGGAACGATCCATAATGTTAATCCATGTAGAATCTCCCTTAGAAGCACTTTGGTAAAATACCAAGGCTTCTTCAGTTGCGTCAGAGTCTATATCATAAAAAATAAAGGAGGAACGATATTCCCCATTTTGAGGGTATTTATACTTAATATCATTTTCTCCGGATACTTGGGCAAGAGCGTTGCGAATTTGTGCCTGTTCCTGTGTCAGCACAGGGGGGCTCATTAGGTCCTCAATAGAGGTTTGAATACGAGAACAGCCGCTCAGCGAGTATGCAGTACATAAAATAATACCTGTCAGCAAGAGTCGGCGAAGGTGCATTAGAAAAGGCAAAAGCCCCTCCTCCTTCCATAAATCGGTGGGGGATATTTTCATAAAATATAAGAAAATATCTTTCTTTATTATACTCTATTTCGGGAAAGATTGTAAACTGCTATTGTCAAAGAAAATAAAATAAAAGTGGTTGCTGCGTATAAACTATGGGCAACAACCACTTTTATTTGTTTATAAAAAATTATTCAATATATTTTAATGGATGTCAGAAAGGTCAGAAAGCAACGCCTGAGCCGAGCAGTCGGATGGAATAGGGTAGCGGGACAGGCATACCTCGGTGATGTCGGCAGAATCAGGAGAACAGCTGCGCTTAAATTGTCCTGCAAAGAAGCGGTTCAGAAAGACCTTGAGTTTTTCCAGAATATAATTTGCAGAAAATTCTTCCGAAAAAGCAATGCAGGCATAATAATATAACTTACGAGGCGGGAAATTGTACCGCAGCAGATAATATAAAAAGAAATCGTGCAAACGGTAGCTTCCCAAGATATCCTCGGTTTTTTGCTGGATTTTTCCGCTTTCATCCGGCGGAAGCAGCTCAGGGCTGACAGGAGTGTCAACTATGTCACGAAGAATACTGCTGATTTGTTCATCAAAACGAGAACAAAGGTAGGTGACCATTTTGCGAATCATGGTTTTAGTCAAGCAGACATTGACGTTGTAACTGGCAAGATGATCCCCGCCAAAGGTACACCAGCCAAGTGCATCTTCAGACATATCCCCGGTGCCGACTACAAGACCTCGGCAACTATTTGCAACATCAAATAAAATCTGAGTGCGTTCTCGTGCTTGCGCATTTTCATAGGTAACATCACGCAAAGAAGGGTCATGCCCGATATCTTCAAAATGTTGAAGCACCGATGCTTTGATGGAAATATCCCTGTTTTCTGCCCCCAAAGAGGAAATCAGACTGAGGGCATTATAATAAGTGCGGTCACTGGTTCCAAAACCGGGCATTGTGATAGCAATTAAGTTTTTAGAAGGAAGCTCCAGCTGCTGCAATGCTTGGTGACAGACCAGAAGAGCAAGGGTAGAATCCAATCCACCGGATACACCAATTACCAGTCGATGCAGCCCTGTATTGGTAATACGGGAAACCAAACTCTGTACTTGCAGGCAGAACAGAGTTTCTAAATAATTTTCTGCCTGCTGTGGGTCAGAAGAAAGGAACGGATCTTCCCGAATCTGACGAAGCAGTCCTTTTTTGCCGCTTGTTTCGTTTAAAATAATCTCAGGACGTTTTGCAGAGGAGAATTTCTGACAGGCAGAAATAATGTCGCAATCGAGGTCACGGCAGAAGGAGAAGCTCTCTAGCGAGTAGGTGTGATCTCCGACACTGTTTCCATTATGATGGGCAAGAAGTTCACCGCACTCGCAGATGGCAGCCTGTCCTTCAAAACAAACAGGACAAGAGGTGTCACCCTGTCCGCCATTTACAAAAATAATGGCAATGCCGAAATTGTCCGAAAGAGCACGGATAAGATCAATATTTTTTTGCTGTGATTCAGCGGTAACGGGTTCATAGCATGGAACAAAAACAGCGTGACAACCGGTTTTAGCAAGAGCAGGCAGGTGAAGCGGAAGTTCCTTAACAGGGCAGGGGCAGATACAGAATTTTAAATCGCCACAAGAAAAAAGGGTATCCCAAGGGTATAAGTCTGATGTGTTTTCTAAAGACTGAGGATAAAAGCCGGCAACAGGGTCAACAGAAGAAAGTCTGCCATAGCCTGCAGCAGGAAGATACGCACTAACTTCACCGTTTTGAACAACAGCGATAACATCCATTGGACGGCCAAAAAAGCGTTTTACCAGACCGACGATAATGCAGCTGCCGCTTTTGGTGCTTGCAAGACGAATTTGATCCAGTGCTTCCTCACAAAGATTAGAGATAGCGTTGCTTTCTAATAAAGCATCAGAGGAAGGTGGGCACAGAGCAAGACGAGGAAATAGAGAAATATCAGCAGAATGTTTTTCTGTTTCTTCCAGAAGGTCAATGACAGAATCACGGCAATATGAGGGGTTTCCGCTGCTGACACGGTTGATGCAACAGCAAAGACGAATAACAGAATTCATAGACAAACGTCCTTTCTAAGGAATAGGATTCAAAAATAAAATCAAGGGGTTATCGTGAACAGCATATCTGTTCTCTGACTCCATGACAAATAGGGTGACACAGAAATACACCTTCAAGCAGCGGATGAGAACGCAAGGCTTCTGCACAATGCTGAGCAGAGGTTTCATTCCGGAAAATACCGAATAATGCACTTCCGCTGCCGCTAAGCAAGGTGCCCATTGAACCGTTTTGCTCCAATAGCCGACGAGCTTGCAGCAAAAGCTGCTGTTCGTCAGGAGAGCAGATAGATTCAAATACGTTTTCTAAAGCTTTTGCAACGTTGCAGGGTTGGGCACTTTGTAATGCAGATATCATTTTATCAGTATTTGCATGAGGGTAGGGGGAAGAATCGCAGCGTGCAAATGCTTTTGCGGTGCTGATGCCAAAGCGAGGTTTGATAATGACAATGGGGCAGTCAGGCATGGGGGGAAGGGGAGAAAGAATTTCTCCAATCCCCTGCGCACGCAAAGTTCCACCTTGAAGGCAGAATGGAATATCCGCACCACATAGAACACCAATCTGTTCTAACTGCTCTAAAGAGAAATGAGTCTGTAAAAGACGGTTTAATCCATACAACACAGCCGCACCATCGGCACTGCCGCCACCCAGCCCAGCCATCATAGGAATACGTTTTATAAGCTTTAGCGTAAGATTCTGTTTTTGAGAGGAAAGGTCGATTCCTGCTTTATAAAGAAAAGCTTTTGCACAACGCACAGCAATATTGCTGTCATCGCAAGCAAGGCTGGCTGAGCTGTTTTCCATGGTACAGCTCATGCAGATACTGCCATCACCTTCACAGAGGGTGAGCACAAGGGTATCATATAGGCTGACACTTTGCATAACCATATCCATCTCATGATAGCCATTGTCCAAGCGACGTACAATATCAAGAGAAAGATTGATTTTACAAGGAGCCTCAACAGTAATTTGTTTCATAAAAATGCCTCCTGATCTGTGAGGTTTAGATGATATGGAGCATACGGGGATCTCTCTTTTTAAAAACTGCAAAGTAGGAAAATCCGGCTTCTTTTGCCATATCCATAGCAATTTCCAGCCCGGCACCAAGATCCTGCACACGGTGAGCGTCAGAACCAAAGGTTAAAATTTCTCCACCCAATTCTCGAAAACGTTTCACATATTTCAGTGTAGGAGAAGTCTGAGCAATCTCACGGCGCAGACCGGCAGTGTTGATTTCAAGCCCGAGATTTTTTTGAGCCAGGGTTCGTAAAATTTCGTCAATCAATTCGTCATATCGTTGCATATCAACGGGAAGCTGATATTTTCCGACAATATATCGCAAAGGGTAGGTCATGTGGGCAAGAGAATCAAATTTGCCCCAATGGCACAGCTCCAACATATCTTCATAATAATGCTGCAACAATAGGTCTACATCAAGATTGGAGAAATTAACATAAGCATAGTCGTCCATATTGCAGTCACAATGCAGCGAACCTAACACAAAATCAAAACGGTAGCTGGTTAAAACGCTCTCCGCTTTTTTAAAATTGCGATTTGCCTGCCCCATTTCTATTCCATTTAAAACAAGAAGACGCTGGTCGAAAATTTGGCGTGCCTTGCTGGTTTCTATAAAAGAGTTTCGCAAACACATATCAGCCTGGGCTTCATTGAAATCTAATTCATAGTGGTCGGTGATGCACAAACCGGTTAGGTTTTTTTGTTGTGCATTTTCACACAAAAAAGTGACAGAATGTTCTCCGTCATGGGAGTTGTCCGAATGGACATGACTATCAAAAAGATTGCTGTACATTTATTGCACACTCCTTCTGTTATCAAATATAAATAAATAATTTTTGATGTGTAGAGAATGAAATTTTTTGGTTTCATTTTTAAAAACAGTATACCATTTTTTAGGACGTTTGTCCTGCATATTTCGTAGATTTCATTGAAAGTATAAAATAATTTGGCAGAGATGAATAAATGTCGCTCACCTTGGGAAGAATGGAGGCATCACATAAAAGGACAGCACTGGGGGACAAGAAAATGAACATATATATCGACAATCATCAAAGACAGAAAAAAATAGACAAGGCTGCAAAATTTATAAGACAGCATTTTGCGGCTTTGACAGCGGCAGTTTTTTTAATAAATCTTGTGTTCTTTGCAGCCTTTGATCAGGCGGTGTTTCATAAAGGATGTGAAGAATTGTATGATGGGGTATTAAGACTGCATATTTTGGCAAACTCTGACAGCAAAGAGGATCAGCAATTAAAATTAAAGGTGCGGGATAGGGTATTGAGCACAGCAAAAGAATTGGGTTTGGGAAAAGGTTGTAAGGATATGCAGGATACAATAGAGCAATCAAAACAGCTATTGCCCCAATTGATAGAGGCAGCACAGGACGAGCTTATAAAAAATGAAAGCAATCAGACAGTCGATGCCTGCATTACAAAGATGTATTTTAATACCAGAGAATATGAAGGATTTACCATGCCGGCAGGGGAATACCATGCAGTACGCTTTACAATAGGAAAAGGAGAAGGGAAAAACTGGTGGTGCGTCTTATTTCCTCAAATGTGTTTGCCGGTTGCCTTTGAGGAACCTTTGGAACAGGAGATGTTCTCTCATGCACAGTTAAGGGTATTGACATCTCGACCAAAGTATGAGCCGAGGTTTGCTTTGTTGGAGCTGGTGCACAAAATCGGTTTATAAAAACAGAAGTCAAAACACAGGAGAAAGACTTGACAAGCCGGTAGAGTAGAGATATAATTTGAATGTATAAAGGGCAGAGAAAAGACCAATTCTGTATTAGAACGGCAAACAGAGAGGAACCCACAGGCTGAAAAGTTCCGCCGAATATAAACAGAAGAGCCATCTTGGAGCCGGTGGTGAAGAACCGCACGTATTTCCGGCGTTAAAGGAAGTCAAAGAGGCAGCAGAAGTTTATTCTCTGCAATTTGGGTGGTACCACGGGAGTTTTCTAGCCCTCGTCCCAATTGGGACGAGGGCTTTTTTGTTGCTTAAAAATATTTTGCTCCCAAGCAATAAAAGCCTGTGAAAAACGGTTGTTCTGCCAAGGAAACTGTTAGATAATGATGGACGAAAAGGAGAAATGATACCTATGAAATGGACAGGATTAAACGAACTGCGTGAGCAGTTTCTTTCCTTCTTTGAAAGCAAAGGACACACCAGAATGCCAAGTGCATCTCTTGTTCCTAAAAACGATAAAAGCTTATTGCTGATCAATTCCGGCATGGCTCCGCTGAAAAAATACTTCCTCGGATTGGAAACCCCTCCAAACCACCGCGTAACTACCTGTCAAAAATGTATCCGTACACCGGACATCGACAGTGTAGGTCATGACGACCGTCATGGTACATACTTTGAAATGCTGGGCAACTTCTCTTTCGGAGATTATTTTAAAGAAGAAGCAACAGCATGGGCATGGGAATTTTTAACCGAAGTGTTGGAAATTCCGGCAGACAAGCTTTGGATCACCATTTATGAGGAAGACGACGAGGCATTTGATATTTGGACACAAAAGGTTGGAATTCCCCCGGAACGCATTGTTCGTTTAGGCAAAAAAGATAACTTCTGGGAGCATGGTTCCGGTCCTTGTGGTCCATGTTCTGAAATCCACTTTGACCGTGGCGAAGGTGTTGGCTGTGGCAGACCGGAATGTGCGGTTGGTTGTGACTGTGACCGTTACATGGAAATTTGGAATCTGGTATTCTCTCAGTTTGACTCTGATGGCAACGGACATTACACCCGTATGCCAAAACCAAATATTGATACCGGTATGGGCATTGAGCGTCTTGCCTGCGTTATGCAGAATGTAGGAAACCTCTTTGAGGTAGACACTGTGCAGAACATCATGCAGCATATCTGCCGTCTTGCAAATGTAGAATACAAAAAGGACACAAAGAACGATGTATCTCTGCGTGTTATCACCGACCACATCCGTTCAACTACTTTTATGATTGGAGATGGCGTTCTTCCATCTAACGAAGGCAGAGGCTATGTTCTGAGAAGATTGCTCCGCCGTGCTGCACGTCATGGAAGATTGCTCGGTATCGAGGGTACCTTCCTGCATGAGGTAGCAAGAACCGTTATCGGTGAAAACGAGGGTGCATATCCGGAACTGCGTGAAAACGAAGAATACATTGTTAAAGTTATCAAAGCAGAGGAAGAACGTTTCCAGAAAACCATCGACCAGGGTATGGAACAGCTTCAGCAGCTGATTACTTCCTTCGACGGCAACGGCGGCACACTCTCCGGCGAAGACGCATTCCGTCTGTACGATACTTTTGGCTTCCCAATCGATTTAACCCGTGAGATTTTGGATGAACAGGGTATTGGAATTGATGAGGAAGAATTTACCCGTTTAATGAACGAGCAGCGTGTTCGTGCAAGAAAAGCAAGAAAAGACGTTAGCGGCTGGAATACCGACACCATCGACCTGACAGCGCTTTCTGCAACCGAATTTACCGGCTACCAGACATTGGAACAGCAGACTGCTGTGGCTGCTTTAATTTGTGATGGTAACTTTGCAGATACAATCGAAGAAGGTCAGCAGGCTACCATGATTCTCAACAAAACTTCTTTCTATGGTGAATCCGGTGGTCAGGTAGGCGATACCGGCGTTATTGTGAACGGCGAAAACGTGTTCACAGTTCATGATACCAAAAAAGACCATGAAGGTCACTTTATGCACATCGGTACTGTAACAAAAGGCAGCTTTGATACAACCGACATGGTTACAGCACAGGTAGATGCACTGCGTCGCCGCAGAATTATGTCGAACCACTCTGTTTGCCACCTGCTTCAGCTGGCTTTGCGTGAGGTTCTGGGAGATCACGTTCATCAGGCAGGTTCTTATTACGATGAAAACCGTTGCCGTTTTGACTTTAGTCATTTCTCTGCAATGACAGCAGAAGAAATTGAAAAGACTCAGAATCTGGTAAACAAAATGATTCTGGAAGGTCATGCAGTACAGATTGAGGAACTGCCAATTGAACAGGCAAAAGGGAAAGGCGCAATGGCATTGTTCGGCGAAAAATATGGCGATATTGTTCGTGTTTGCACAATGGGCGATTCTGTTGAGTTCTGTGGCGGTACTCATGTAGCGAATACAGCACAGATTGGTGCTTTCAAAATTATTTCCGAATCCTCTGTTGCAGCAGGTGTAAGACGTATCGAGGCTGCAACCGGTATGGGTGTATTGGAATTGCTGAACAACGCGGAAAATGTGATCGGTGCAGTTGCTTCCGAATTTAAAGCAGCAGGTCAGTCTGAAGTAGTAGCAAAAGCACAGTCCGTTGCAAAAGAGTTGAAAGCTCAGGCAAGAGAGATTGAATCTCTTCAGGCACAGATTGCAAACAGCAAAATGAAAGAACTGTTCCAGAATACAACCGAAATCAAAGGACTGCGTTATATCCATGCAGTGCTCAAAGATACTGCTTCCGATAGTTTGAGAACGCTGGGCGACCAGGTAAAAGCAGATGCTCCGGATGTAGTTGCTGTATTTGCAGCTTCTAATGAAGGAAAAGCAAGTGTACTGGCTGTTTGTGGTGCAGAGGCAGTAAAAGCAGGTGCGCATGCCGGTAAATTGGTAAAAGAAATCACTGCAAAACTCGGCGGTAAAGGCGGAGGTCGTCCTGACAGTGCAATGGGCGGTGTGGCAGATCTTTCTAAAGCAGACGAGGTGCTGGCTGAAGTACCTGCAATGCTGGAAGGTATGTTAAAATAAAATTATAAGGAGGCAGCTTGATGACTGATTGCTTGTTTTGTAAAATTATCAATGGTGAGATTCCATCTAAAAAGTTATATGAGGATGACAAGATTCTTGCATTTTATGACATTGCTCCGATTGCACCGGTACATTTTCTGGTCATTCCAAAGGAACATATCCAAAGCGTGGATATGGTAAATCCGGAAAACAGTGCAACCGTTGCTTACATCTTTGAAAAAATCGGTGAACTTGCAAAAGAAGCAGGTATTCAAAGCGGTTACCGTGTAATTTCCAACTGTGGGGCAGATGCCGGTCAAACAGTTCCTCATCTGCATTTCCATGTGCTGGGAGGAAAGGAACTGAGCTGGCAAGCTTAGATTTTATAGTAAGGAGAAGGAAAGGAAGATAAAAATGGACACTTATCATTTGGAAGTAGCAGGTCTGGAAAGAGATCTGCCAATTTGCCCGCTGGGAAATGGTGTATCTATTGCAGGTTTTGTGATGTTCTCTGATGTGGAGCTTACAATTGCCTGTGCAACAGAGCTGTTAAAACAGTTGCCGGAACATGATGTTCTGCTGACAGCAGAATCAAAAGGAATTCCACTGGCTTACGAAATGTCCCGTCAGAGCGGAAAACGCTATATCTTGGCAAGAAAGAGCAAAAAGCTGTATATGCGTAATGCGGTTGAGGTGGATGTACAGTCCATTACCACCAGCGGATTGCAGAAACTGTATCTTTCCGGTGATGATATGGAGTATCTCAAAGGCAAACGTGTTCTGCTGGTAGATGATGTTATCAGTACCGGAGAATCTTTGCGTGCGTTGGAAAGACTGACTGACAAAGCAGGCGGCATTGTGGCAGGCAAGGCAGCTGTTCTTGCAGAGGGTGATGCTGCAAACAGAGATGATATCATTTTCCTGGCTCCACTGCCATTGCTGTAATAGTAATTTTAATTGACTTATAAAAAGGAGGTCCTGTATAATTTGATACAGGACCTCCTTTTTATAAAGAATTTGGCGGTATAGGAAGCTGAGGAAGTTTTTAAATTTTCGCTAAACAAAAGTGATGCGGGTGTATAGGAGGATAAGGAGATGGATATTAAAAGTTTTTCTTCTCGTTATGATGTTCGGAAAATTAAGAAAACAGATAGCTCTAAAGTATATGAACTGTGCAAAACGAATCCAACCTACTATTATTATATGAAAGAACAACCTTCCATAGAAAGCATTGCACAAGATTTGCAAACACTTCCACCTCACAAAACAATGGAAGATAAATTTTTTGTAGGTTTTTATTTTAAAGATAGATTGATTGCAGTTTTAGATCTGATTGTATCCTATCCCAATCCACAAACAGTTTTTATCGGATGGTTTATTTTAGAAAAGAAAATGCAGGGGAAAGGGATTGGATCTGCAATTCTGACAGAATTATTGACTTTTTTAAAGAAGCAGAATTTTTCCCGAGCTCGTTTGGGGTATATTAAAGGTAATTTAGAATCACAAACTTTTTGGAAACGAAACGGATTTTATCCTACCGGAGAAGAATCGCCGCAAGAACACTATACCATTGTTGTGATGGAAAAAGAATTATAAAAAGTATTGTGGTAAGAAAACGGTAAAGTTATTTTCCGTCCCTCATTTGCTGCTTGATATGGTCCAATGCGTTTTTTTCTAAGCGAGAAACCTGTGCCTGTGAGATGCCTATTTCTTTTGCAACCTCGGTTTGTGTGCGACCTGCAAGAAAACGCATGGTTAATATTTTCTTTTCACGTTCGCCTAAAGAGGATATGGTGTCCCGAAAAGTAATTTCTTCCAGCCAATCACGGTCATCACTGTGATCACCCACCTGATCCATTACATAGATGGTGTCGCCGCCATCCGAATAGATTGGTTCATACAGCGACATTGGGTCAACGACCGATTCCAGAGCAAGGACAACTTCTTCTTTTTTGCACTCTAATTTTTGAGCAATTTCTTCAATGTTTGGCTCTCTGCCAAATTCATGGATAAACTTTTCTTTTGCCTGCATCGCTCGATATGCCATATCTCTCATAGAGCGGCTGACATGAATGGAATTGTTATCTCTGAGAAAACGGCGGATTTCACCAATAATCATAGGAACTCCGTAGGTAGAAAAACGCACGTCCAGGTCAGGATTAAAGTTGTCGATTGCTTTCATAAGACCAATGCAGCCTACCTGAAACAGATCATCCATACTTTCGCCACGGTTTGAAAACTTTTGTACCACACTGAGTACCAGTCGCAGATTTCCGGAAATTAACTCCTCACGAGCTTGCTTATCTCCGTTGCGGCTTTTTTTGAGCAACTCGCTTTTGTGCTTTTCATCCAATATGGGCAGCTTTGCCGTATTCACTCCGCAAATTTCTACCTTGTTGCAATACACAGTTCCACTTCCTATCTGTTTGTTCTAAGAGTAGTTTTGGAATGTTTGCAATTTTTATTCCTGTAAAAATCTGGGCGAATTATTTCGATAAAAGCTTTTGTACTTTTATGTATTGTATTTTATTCTGTTGAGCTTTACCCTTAAAAATGAATCAATGAAAAGAAAGGAGAGGTGTAATATGGCAAATTGGAATCCTTGGCATGGATGTAAAAAATACAGTGAAGGTTGTCAAAATTGTTATGTATTCAGGATTGATGAATCAAATCAAAGGGATGCTTCTCAAATTTATTTAACAAAAGATTTTGACCTACCCATGCGCAGAGGAAAAAGAAAAGGTTATTTACTATCTCCGGGTGAGGTGGTCTATACTTGTTTTAGCTCAGATTTCTTCTTGGAGCAAGCAGATTCTTGGCGGGAGCAAGCTTGGGAGATGATGAGATGGAGAAAAGATCTTCAATTTTTGATTATTACTAAAAGAATTGTACGCTTTTCAGAATGTGTTCCGACTGATTGGGGAGAAGGTTATCCCAATGTACATATTGGCTGTACCGTAGAAAGTCAGAGGCAAGCTCAGATTAGGCTGCCTGTTTTTCAAGATGCACCGATTCGACATAAAAGCATTGTTTGCTCCCCGTTGTTGGAGAAAATTGACCTTTATCCCTACCTTGACAGCTGGGTGGAGGAAGTTGTGGTAGGTGGAGAGTCAGGAGAAAAAGCACGTCCGTGTCATTATGAGTGGGTGTTGGATATACGCCAGCAATGTATTAAAGCAAGGGTTCCCTTTCGTTTTATGCAGACAGGGGCAAAATTGATTAAGGATGGAAAATGCTATCATATCCCGCGAAAGAGTCAACACAGTCAAGCAAACAAAGCAGGAATCAATTTTGTTCCCGATGGGGTAAGGGCACCTTGGCAAAATTATACTAAAAACCGAATAAAATAGCTCTTCAATGGGAGGAAAAAGTTTTTTAAAAAAAATATAAAAAAATTGAAAAAAGATGTTGACAAAAAAGAAATAGCGTAGTATAATAATCTACGTTGTCACGAAACAACAGCAAAAAATGGGAGCTTAGCTCAGCTGGGAGAGCATCTGCCTTACAAGCAGAGGGTCACAGGT
>JAHHTY010000026.1 GCA_020024325.1 Negativibacillus sp. | reverse complement strand
GTACTTGCACTGATATTATATATTGCATTAGGTTTTATTGCAGGTTTCAAACCAATCGAAATTTGGGTATGGTTCTGGCTTTCGGTAATGTTTCTGTCAGCTGCTGTTATGCTCAATAACAGGTGGTATGGCTGTATAGGCGGTTTCGTTGTTGGCTGTGTGTTGATTTATATGGGTACGCAGTATACAGGGCAGGTTATTAATGTTGAAATACCTTTGGGAATAATTCTTTGCGTCTATTATTTTGTATGCGGTATTATTGTTTATAAAAATGCCAAAGGATAGCTTTCATTTTCTATACCTTTTTATCGTCCTCCTTTTGGGGCGCATTGCTCTCTGCTTCCAGCACCTTCATCATCTTATCAGTTGCGGTAGCGGTGCTGTTCTCCTTGAAAATTCCGACACAACGAGGACAGAGTTACCCATGCGGATCTCTGTCATGCAGTCAAAATATCTGTCTGCATAGCATTAAAATATAAATTTTGTTTTTTATAACTCAACAAAATGGCAAATTATCACTATGAGTGTAATTGAAAAGGTTTATAAATCATGGGAAACTCCTATTTGTCAAAACGTTGCAAGGCTCTGATATAATCTGCTACAACAACATAGTTTTCTAAATCCTTTTCATCAACACCTTGAAATGCACGAAGTTCATCCCCAAGCATGGTACTTCCTTCTACCAGATAGAAACCGCTGGATAAATCTATACCAACAAAGATCTTTGTTATTTCACCGCCCCATAAATCTAACTGATCCTGATTTTCGGAAAGATAAAATTTATGCCCGTTTCCAACATTCTCAAGGTAAAAAGCTTTTGGCAATGGTAATTGACCGGAGGACAGTTTTTCTGCGAAAAAATCATTCCGAGAAACATTTTCAGAAATAACTGACAAAATTTCTTCATCCGTTATTTCTGTAAGAGAGTAATTGCTTTGCAGGTAATCCAAAAGCTCGGTGCCGCTTTTCCTATTAGGTTGAAGTAGATCTTTATACTGTTCAAATATATTTTTCCATTCAGTCAGTATTTCCGGAGTCGGTTTCTTTGTAATCATTTTATTCTCTCCTTAAACAGTAGTCATCTGTAAATTATTTATACTCATCATTTTGGATATCTTCAAAATATTAAACCTCTCTTGCTGCAAGAAGGATATATGGCACTTACAAGCTGTCTTTCAATCTTGGCTTCTGTTGCAATATGCCAGTCATTTTCCGGAACAATACCTCCATACAGCAGCTGTTCACGCTCTGCTTTGGTTATTTAATATTAGAATTTCCGCAGCTGACCAAGATAAGATGCAATACTGTGGCATTTACAAAACTTGTTGCTTTCTTCATCCAAAATCTTCGCTTTATAAAATTCCCCTGTCCCCAAAAACGGAATAGATTGAACGCTCTTATCCTACTCTTACAATAACGTCGTCTATAGAAATGTTAACAACAACATCTTTATCTGTTGGATTTTGCAGTGCAACTCCAACCTTGAACCAGGCATCCTCTTCAACATCTATTTCCAAAGGTGTTCCCGAAGTTACAGCTATACGCTCATAGGCGTTTTCTTCCTCATATTCTATGGGTTTAAGAACGATTTCCGCGTTCACAGATTCATCGCCTGATTTATCAATCGTCAATGTTAGGGTATCATGGTTTGTGGATATTTCTTCATCAGAATAGATAAAATCTTCTATATAAAGGAAATCTTTTGTTGTACCAGCAGGAACAACAATTTCAATCTTATTTTCCTTATACTTACCGCAACCTACAAGGGATAAAACCACTATTAAAACGAAACCAAATAAAACTGTTTTTTTCATTCAAATCACTTTCTTTCCCTAAATTCATCTGTTAGAAACATTTTGATTGATCTGATATTTTAAGCAATTAAAGTATATCACAAGATTATAAATAAATCTATCCCACATCTTCCTATTGATAACATCATTTTCTTTGCTCCGGCACTTTTCTTTTCTCTCCACTGTTTCTATGCTTGGTATTGCCGAGCTGCTGACTGATTTCTCCGGTGTGAGAAATCAGTCTTTTTGTGTGTGATGAATTTCCGTTTTACCATCTTACATTTATATCTCATCTTTCCCCACCGCTTTGACAGCTCTGCCTTTGACGGTGTTTCTTGTTTCATCCCATGCTCTTTTCTGCAAATTTACTTTTCATGGGCGTTGTAAAATACGAAAAATTCGTGTACCGTTACTTTATCAACGTCAGAAAAAGGTCTTTTCCAGATGTCACAGGTGTACTGTAAAAAAGATTTGCTATAGAATAAACTATGAAAACAGTGACGGATAATAACGTCTTTGAAGCAATCGTTTCAATTTTTATAAAAAACAATTACTTTTAAATGATATAAAACCCATTGATAATGAATAATAAAATGCTTTGCTGCACTAAAAGGAGTGTTTTTACAGCATTCAAAATGCTGTAAGAACACTCCTCCCTTTTTTATTGTTTCATCTGACAATTTCAGCTAGGGTGTAGAGAGTCACAAACCATCTTCTCATTCTAAAGTTTTTTAACGTCCATAAATGAAAAGTTATCTTGACAGGTTCAGTTTTTGTGTCCCCTACCCTTTCTTATATATTGTATCATGAACAGTTGCTCTTTTAAAAGCGATTTATTTTAATCTGTTGATGCAAGGTATGTTCCTACTGCCATGATAGAAAGTGCTGCCAAGAATGACATTGTTGGAACTTCCCGAAACACAATTAGGGATAATGCAGCCCCGATAAACGGTGCAACCGCATAGTATGCACTTGTCTTAGCCGCTCCTAATGTACGTTGAGCATAAATGTAAAAAAAGATGCTTAATCCATATGCTATAAATCCCAACAACATGGCACATAGTATATACTTGATTGCGGGAAGATTTTCTCCGATTGCAAATGCAATCATCAAAGAACCTAATCCGGAACCAAAGCCTTTGATTACCACAATTTCCAGAGGGTTTTTATGAGAAATCATGTGGGTGCAGTTATTTTCGAATCCCCAGCACACACAAGCAAGCAAAACAAAAAGAGAACCAAACGAAAATCGGAAGCTGCTTATATCCTCTGTTGTCAGAACAATGCTTGCAAGCGTCACCAGAAAAATTGCCGCCCACAATCTTCTGGAAATTTTTTCCTTAAAAATAAACAATGCAATCATTGAAGTGGCAACAATTTCAAAATTATTCAGCAGTGAAGCGTTGGCAGCATTGGTCATTGTTAAACCGATCATCAAAGAAATCGGTGCCGCAATATCTAAAAGAATCATTCCTATTGTATAAGGAGCATCTTTTTGGGAAAGGCTTTGCTCGTTGGATTGTACACCGATTCTTTTTTGAAAAAATCGCACAATCAAAAGCCCGAATCCGGCGCCAAGATACAAAAGGCCTGCCATTACCGTGGTTGGAATATGAGAAAGGAGCAGTTTTGAAACAGGTGAATTGAGTGCGTATAATGCAGCTGCCAACACAGCCATAAAAATTGCTGTCTTTTCTTTGGTTTTCATTTGACCGAACCCTCTCTTCTGTTTGATAGAAGAACAAAATAACGTAAGACGGTAATTCTTGACATATCTCTTTATTTACCGTACAATTGATTTAATAACGAACATTTTGTTCTTTTTTATTGTAATGAGGAAAAAGGTAGATTACAATAGATAATATTCATGATATGTTTTTTACGGAATATTTTTCAATCTTTGTACAGAAGGAGCAACTATGGACAGACGACAACAGAAAACACGGTCAGCCATTTTAACTGCGTTTACTACTCTTTTAGCAAAAGAAAGTTATAGTAAAATTACAGTACAGAAAATTATTGACACCGCCAATGTGGGACGCACAACCTTCTATTCCCACTTTCAGGCAAAAGATGATTTGTTAAAATCTTTATGTGAAGAACTTTTCGGGCATATTATCAGCAGTGCCATGGATTGTACACACACTCACGGACTGTATTCAGACATGAGCGCACCAACCTCTGTATTTTGTCATCTATTGCAGCACCTGCAAGAAAACAGCAACAACATTCTCGGTTTACTTGCCAGCGAAAACAACGACATCTTTCTGAGGTACTTTAAAAACAGTCTGGACGAATTGATAAAAACCCAATTTGTTAGCCAAAACCGAAAAAATAACACAGATATTCCTCAGGAGTTTTTAATCAATCATATTTCCGGCAGCTTTGTAGAGATGGTGCTGTGGTGGCTGAAAGGACGAATGAAGCAGTCTCCGGAAGAATTAGACCGATATTTTCAGGCAGTGATTAAACCGATTTTATAATTTTAATCCCCTTTTTTTCTGCTTTTTATATTGTATTTTTACTCTGCCTTCTTTGATAAAACCGCAGAACTTTCTATCAACTTTATTGATTTTTAAATCTAGTAAAAGCGAAAATAATTTTGATAACTGATAAAAAATCCCCCGCAGAAATGTTTGATAAACGGGTAATTTCTGCGCGGGGTTGTTATTTGATTTCTAATCTTATTCTAATTTGAGTTTAAAATTTATTCACTTGTTTGATTGCTGTTTATCCATCTTTTTATTTTTTAATTGCTTTTCTCAATCTAAATACAACAAAAGAAATTGCGAAAAATGAAAGCGTTTTCTTCCCTACAAATTTTCCTGTTATAGCATCCACGATAAACAAAAAGAATATTCGGAAGAGTTTTGTGGCATAGATATCATAAATAGACGGGCTGTCAAAAAAGTTATCAGGGGATAACATAAAAATATTTGCTGTACTGTCTGCAAGGAGGAACCGAAGTATGAAAAACAAAACCTATATCGCCATTGACCTAAAATCGTTTTATGCTTCGGTCGAATGTATGGAGCGTGGATTAAATCCAATGACAACAAACCTTGTTGTTGCCGATGCAAGCCGAACCGAAAAAACAATCTGTCTTGCCGTTTCCCCTTCTTTGAAATCGTATGGCATTCCGGGCAGAGCCAGACTGTTTGAGGTGGTTCAGAAGGTGAAGGAGGCAAACGAAAAACGCAGAAAAGCTGCACCGAATCATGAGCTTGATGGCACGTCCTGCGACGACACCGAACTGAAACAATCTCCCCAACTGGCAATAGACTATATTGTTGCTTTGCCCCGCATGGCGCATTATATAAAGGTAAGTACTTTCATATACAACATCTATTTAAAGTATATTGCCCCGGAGGATATTCATGTCTACTCGATAGATGAGGTGCTTATAGATGTTACCAATTACCTTGAAACATATCGGCTTTCTGCATATGATTTAACCATGAAAATTATTTTGGATGTGCTTAACACAACCGGAATCACTGCGACCGCAGGGATTGGCACAAATTTGTATCTTTGCAAGGTTGCAATGGATATAGAAGCAAAACATATCCCACCAGATAAAAACGGTGTCCGCATTGCCCAACTGGATGAGCTGAGTTATCGTCGTTCCCTTTGGGAGCACCGTCCTTTAACCGATTTTTGGCGTGTCGGGAAAGGATACGCTAAAAAACTGGAAGAATATGGAATGTATACCATGGGAGATGTGGCAAGATGTTCCATCGGAAAATCTACCGAATATTACAATGAAGATTTGTTATATAAGCTTTTCGGGGTAAATGCCGAACTTCTGATTGACCATGCGTGGGGCTGGGAGCCTTGCACCATTGCAGATATTAAGGCATACAAGCCCGAATCAAACAGTCTTGGTTCCGGGCAGGTGCTTGAATCTCCTTATCCTTTTGAAAAAACAAGATTGGTTATAAAGGAAATGAGTGACCTGTTGGTGCTGGATTTGGTTGACAAGGGGCTGGTGACAAATCAGCTGGTGATGACAGTCGGCTATGATATTGAAAATATCAACGACCCACAACGCAGACGTCAATATCACGGTGCCATTACCATCGACCGATATGGGCGTTCGCTGCCAAAAGAATCTCACGGTACAGAAAATTTTGAATACACTTCCTCTGCAAAACATATCGTTAAATCTGCTTTAGAGCTGTTTGACCGCATAGCGGATAAAAACCTCTTAGTTCGCAGAATAAACATCAGCGCAAACCATGTTATTGACGAAAACGCTATCCCTCAAAAAAACACATATGAACAGCTTGATTTATTTACCGATTATGCTGCCCAACAAGCAGAACTTGAATCGGAGCGCACACAAACAGAACGCGAAAAAAGAATGCAGAAAGCGGTTTTATCCATTAAGAAAAAGTATGGTAAAAATGCGATTTTAAAAGGGATGAATCTCAAAGAAGGCGCAACCGCCAAAGACCGCAACGACAAGATTGGAGGTCACAAAGCGTGACAAACAGATATGATGATATTATAAACCTTCCTCATCCTGTTTCCAAAACTCACCCCAAAATGTCCATGGCAAACCGTGCTGCACAATTTGCTCCCTTTGCAGCCCTCACCGGTTACAATGCAGCCATTAAAGAAACAGCCAGACTGACCTGTGAAAAGATAGAGCTTGATGAAGATTCTCAGGCACTGTTAGACCAAAAGCAGCAGTTTTTGGTTGACTGCCTTTCCCAATACCCCAAAATCAGCATAACTTACTTTCAGGCAGACAAAAAGAAAGCCGGAGGCAGATATGAAACCATCTCTGCAACCGTCAAAAAAATTGATGAATATAGACGCTGCTTCATTCTGATGGATGACAGCACAATCCCTCTTGATGACATTATCAATCTTGATGGGGAAATTTTCAGAAATTTATTTTCGTGATTTCACGTTTACAGTGCCTTACTTCCTTAGCTTTTAGAATAAATTAAGGGCGTCACTTTTTGATACAAAGGAAAAACTCTAAAAAAATTTTTAATTGGGATTGCCCTTCATAATCTGTGTTAACGATAAGCGTTTTCAGTTTATTTTGGGCATCCCGGCAACCATACCTTTTCTTTGCAACAGGCTAAGACAAATATAAAAATAAGCATAACAACAGTGGACTTCTGTTTATCCTATGTGAAAAAATTTTGAGGATTTTTTAAGAATTTTCCTTATTCTTTTTTTCATCTAGCCCCAAGGTTTTCCATGCGTTTTCGATTGCAATTTGAATCGTGCTTGCATCCAGTTTTATCTTCTTTTTCTTGCACTGAGTTTCGATATAATTTTTTGCCCACTCAAATTTCTGTGTTCCCTGCCCCTGTGCACTAAAAATGATTTCTGCTGCCTGCACCCCCGCAATTGCATAGTTCATCAAGGTATCCCACTGGGTTTGTGTCAGTTTCAATTTTAACAGCGGTACTATCACACTGGTGACAACGCAGCCAATCAGTCCAATCAGTGCGACCACGATTTGTGTCATATCAATTTCCATCATTTGTTTCCCCCTTTATGGTAAAACGGAAGTGGTTGGCAATTTTAAAACATTGTTACAAAGCCTTCGATTCCCTTTTTCCACAGCTCATCGGCGGTGAGCTGTGCCTCCTGCTTTGTTGCAAATTTACCGATGCAAATTTTCATTAAAATATCCTGCTTTAAGAAAACAAAATAACCCATGCTTTCCATTTTTTTATATAATTTTTCTGCATACTCCGCAGACTCGAATGCACCGACCTGCACAGTGTAATCGCGTTGAAGGTCGGCTTTAGGCAAAATTTCCAGATAATCCAGCACACCCAGAGCGTAGATTTTTCCGTAGTCCTGCAACTTTGCTTCGGTGTTATAGTCCAGTGAATCCAATTTATTATCCACAAAGAATCCTTCGCACAGCACCGCAGGACAGCGAACCTCTCTGCACCAGCCAAAATAGTCGGTGCCGCTGCTGTTGAGTTTGGTTTTCACTCCTCTAGATTTTTGCCCTGAGGCAACCACCTGTTTTTCAATGCACTCTGCAAGTTTTAGAGATTTTTGCGCATATCCGTTGGTTTGTCGGTACACCTCAAATCCGTTTGCTCCACCCGCGTTGTTATGACATTCAACCGCAAGGTCAGGCTCAAAGAGGTTTGCTTCCTTAATTTCCTCTCTCAAAGGGTCGTTTTCCTCTGTGATTCGCGAAATGGCGACCAGAATATCATACTTTTCAAGCATTGACTTCATTCCCAAAGCCATCTGCAAATTCGATTCGGATTCTTTGCTGTATCCCACTGCACCCGGGTCTTTTCCGCCATGGCCAACTCCGATAAATACTCGTTTCATGCTCATCCTCCTCTCACACTTCCATTTTATTCCCTCTCCCCTTTCCTTGTTCCTTTTATAAATTTCCCATTTATCACCGATGGAGAAAAGGAGTAATCTTATATCAATCTTTGCACAAAAAAAGGACGATGCTTTAGGCATCGTCCTTTTTTAAAGTTTGTTCTGTTTTCATGTCCGATAATATCTGTTCGATTCACATGGTTTTAAAACAAAAGAGGTCGTTTTTCCTTCATGCAAACAATGTGCCCATTCTTCTTTGTAGACCTGTACCGCACAATTTCCCCTTCACAGTCGAAATCACAATAGTTAAAAAGAATAAACTCTTCTCCAAATCTTTTCTCTATTCGATTTTTGCTAATATATTATGCTCCTTCATATACACTGAATCAAGCGGTGTGCTACATACATCTAGCACACTTTTTTGTATCGTTGATAGAAAAATCTTTTCTCTATACATAAAACCAAAGCTCTAAACTAGAGTTTGCGATAGGTGATGACATCTACATCAATACAGGTAGAAAGGCTGCCCAAAGAGTGCAGCTTTTGTACAGTTTCCACCGAGGATTTATAGTAATACGGGGTCATGGTGAAGAGGTTATCTATATCTTGCTGACATGGCAAAGAAATGGTCGTGGTCACCTTTTCTTTGCCAATCATGCTGAAGCCCTCATACTCATGGTCAAACTTTTCATTTTCATACGGCTGGTCGTAGATGCTCTGTTTTAACTCCCACAGATGTTTTGTGGAGGTGACTGCAAAGGTCAAAATACCACCGCGTTTTAAAACACGGCTGTATTCTTCCATGCAAACAGGTGCAAAAAGATTGGTGAGAACATGGCAGGAGTGGTCTTTGACCGGCAGTTCAAACACACTTGCCACACCATATTGCAGATGTGGGGCAATCTGTGGGTCTTTGGAAGCCGATTTTGCTGCCACATCAACGGCAAATTTTGAAATGTCCAATCCTGTGATGTGATACTCGACTTGTGCCTGCTGCAATGCGTGAGCAAGCCGCCCTGTATAGTAGCCTTCACCGCAGCCGGCATCCAAAATTTGCAGCTCTGTTCCCTTTTTACAATGACGCAGCACCTCTTGATTCAACAAATCGCTGACCGGCTGATAGTAGCCTTTTATTAAAAAATCCCTTCTGGCTTTCACCATCTGCTTGTTATCTCCCGGAATTTTTGAATGCATCTGGCTGGACGGCAGCAGGTGCAGATAGCCAGAGGCTGACAGGTCAAAGCTGTGTCCGTGTTTACAAGAAAAGGTTCTTTGCTGCTGCCAAAGTCTGCTTTTACAGTTAGGGCAAATCAAAATGCTCATATATGTTTCTCTCCTTTTTCTGTCGCCCAAATCGTGTCGCTTTTTAAAAGCTCGAGTGTCAGAGTTCGGGTTCCGTTTTTCCCAAAGAAAACGGTGAATACACCTCTTTGACGGTCTACGCTGACGACCTGTCCTTTTCCAAAAGTTTTGTGCTCGATATGCAGTCCCGGATACAGCCGCAGCTTTCCTTTGCTCAGCGTTTTTTCTTTTGAAGATTCATCCTGAGTTAAACGAAGGATGAATCGGGATGGCACAACGGGATTATTTGCCGAATAGTTAGAATATGGAATCACAAGCCTTCTTTTTGCTCGGGTGCATGCCACATAAAACAGCCTTGCTTCTTCCTCCATCTCTTCCTCCATTCCCATCTTCCATTTTTCCACGGCGGAATGGGCAGGAAAGATATCGTCCATACAGTCCAGCAAAATAACGGTGTCAAATTCCAGTCCTTTTGCAGAATGTACTGTTGTCAGTGTCAGTCTTGCTTGCTGACGTTGGGCGTGCAGGGAAACAATCTGGTCCAGCTCATCAATGCGGTTTAAAAATTCTTCCACTGTTTTTACACGGGAAGCAAGACTGATTAAAATATTCAGCTTTTGCGCCTGCATTGAATAGCCTGCTCCGCTGCTGTATTCAAGATAATTCAGGTAGCCGATTTGATACAGGATACATTCCATCGCTTTTGTTGGGCTCATCGTTTTCAGCCGCTCAATCATAGCAGAAATATAGCGTATCTTGCCTGTACTTTGGTTTTCATCACAAAGCATAATCATGCGGTCAAAAAAACTTTCTCGTTCTAAAAGCGGTGACTGCGAAATATAGGGAAGCATACTTCTTTTTAGGCAGGAAGCGGTCTTATAATAAATGCGGGAAAAGGCAGCAAAGTCGTTTTTATCATAGCTCAAAGAGAAAAACGCCAGCACATCCGACACAACATAGTTGCTCCGCAGCCTTGTCTTATGCTCCTTCACATAAAAATCCACATCATTGCGTTCCAAAATATCCGCCATTGGAATGGCAGAAAGATTGTTGCGGTAGATGATGGCGGTGGTTCCCGGTTCTTCCAGATAAGCGTCGATGGCTGCATGATATTGGTCGGAAAAATCGTGAAGCGATTTTACCTCGATTGGGGTTCCTTCCTCGTTTTGGGTAAACATCTTTTTGGGATACCGCTTTTTGTTGAAGGAAATAAAGTGGTTTGCACGGGACACAATCTGCTTTGTACTGCGGAAGTTTTCTTCCATCTTCAACACCTGTGCCTGCCGATAGCTTTTAGCAAAGCCAAGCAAATTTTCCGGGCAGGCTCCGCGAAAGCGGTAGATGCTTTGGTCCTCGTCCCCCACTAAAAACAGATTTGCTTTTCTTTGCTCGGCTGCTTTTTGGGATGCGATGTTTGCTTGCCCTGCCAAAAGATAGATGACAGCATATTGCAGCTTCGAGGTATCCTGCGCTTCATCCACACAAATATAAGGGTATCTGCGTTGGTACTCGCTTAAAATTTCGGGGTAGCGGCGAAAAATGGTCAGGGTATAACCCAGCATATCGTCAAAATCCATCAAACCGTTTTGTTTTTTAAAACTGCTGTATTCCTGATACAATCTCCACAGGTTTCTGATTTGGGTTTCCAGAATATTAGTATCCTCTGCCTGCTGCTGTTTTAGCATGGCATTTTTAATAAAGCTGAGATTTGAAATCAGCTCTTCCTCTAAATCTTCCGAAAGAAATTCATTGTTGATTCGCTGGTAAATCTCTCTCAAGGCAACGCTGCGCTCCCTTGGTTCAATGAGCCGCGGAGCCGTCCCTCCTGTCAAACGGCAATAGCTTCCCACCACCTGATAGCAAAAAGAATGAATGGTGCAAAAGATTGGTTCGTTGCCGCCCAGTGGTGAAAAAAGGGTGTGATATCTTTTTTTCATATCCACCGCCCCTGCTTTAGAAAAGGTGATGGTGAGGATAGATTCGGGAGGAATGTGGTGGCAATAAATCATGTTGGCAATTCGGGTGACCATAACGGTGGTCTTTCCCGCACCCGGAACTGCCAGCAGCAGTACCGGACCGTCGATGGTTTGGACGGCGTGGCACTGCTGCTGTGTGAGGTTGATTTCAAATGTATTTTTCAGATATTCCAAAATGGGGTTTTGCATTTACTGCTCGTCCCTTTCTTCATTTTCCTTTGATACTGAGGCACGCATATATTGATTGCTTTTTTCCTCAGTTTCTGTTTGTTGACCGTCCAAATCGCAAACCTCTACACCGGAGCGTGGAGATTGAGAACTTTGATTATAGTCTATCTTTTGGAAGATGGGATTTTCGGCAGAAGCAAAGTCAACTGTTTGGGTTTTCATGCCTTTTTTGTTGAGCAGATATTCGGCGGTGTTACGAATCAGTGCATAGATAACCGCAAAGGTCGGAACACCGATCAGCATACCCACAAATCCGAACATTCCACCAAAGAAGGTAACTGCAAAAATAACCCAGAAAGCAGAAAGTCCGGTGGAATCGCCCAAAATTTTAGGACCGATGATATTGCCGTCTACCTGCTGAAGAATCAAAACAAAGATTGCAAAAACAAGGGATTTTACAGGGTCTGCAATCATAATGATAAAGATGCTTGGGATTGCACCGATGAACGGACCAAAGTACGGAATGATGTTGGTGACACCGACAATGAAGCTGACAAGCACAGTATAAGGCATCCTTAAAACGGTACAGCCGATAAAGCAAAGCACACCGATGATGGCAGAATCTAAAATTTTACCCGAGATAAAGCCGCAGAAAATAGAGTTGCTGTCATGGGTAAGATTGAGCATTGCCTGGGTAAAGCGTTTTGGGAAAAAGGCATACAGAAACTTTTTGACCTGCGCATAGAATACTTCTTTAGAAAGCAGGAGATAGATGGAAATGATGATGCCCACCACAATATCCATCAAGCCGCTGGTAAATTTAAGCACACCGCCAAACAGATTCGGCAGCACCTGTGTTAAAAAGGTATAGCTTCTGGAAGCCAGCTTTTGCAGTGCCATTGACGGGTCGGTAACATCAATGCCCAAAATAGAAAGGATATCCGCTACCACCTCGTTGGTCCCGTATTCTTCAATGAAATTGTTGAGCATAATCTGTGCCTGTGGCAGGAAGGTGTAAATCGACCTTGCCAAACTGTCGATGCTTTCTACAATCTGCGGAATGAGGATTGCAAGGAAAACCGAAACCACTGCAAAGGCAAATAGAATGGAGATGAGTACTGCAAGCCCGCGGCGGCTTCTTTTTGACAGCTTGTTTCCCAGTATTTTGGGAAACAGCTTTTGTTCCAGCCAGTTAAGAATCGGGTTTAAGATATAGGCAAGCACCGCTCCATAGATAAACGGAGTGAGCAGCCCCAACAATCCACCCAGAACATGAGCGACCTTTGTGTGCTCGTTCATCAAAAAGAAAAAGGTGATGGACAAGATAATAACCAGAAAAGAATAGACTGCAATGGTAGTATATTTTTTGTTTGTATTGAGCTTCATCGGAACATTCCTCTCCTTCACAATTATTAAAACATCATCTTTGAAGGGGCTATTGGTCTTCTGCCAAAAGCAGCCATTCCTCTCCAAACTCTTCGTTTTGGTTTTTAAGCTGCTCGATTTGTGTGCAGATTTCCTCTACCTTCTGGTAATCGGCTGCCACATCCGGCAAAGACATCTGTTCGGTCAGCTCTGCGATTGTTTGTTCGTTTTCTTCGATGGTCTTTTCCAAAAAGGCAATCCGCTTTCTGGCTGCCGCCTGTTTTGCACGGTCTGCCTTTGTTTTATAAAACTTTTGGGCTGCCTGTTTCTTTTCTTCGTTCTGCTCTGCCTTTTTGGGCTGTGGCTCTACCTTGTGTTCCAGATAATAGTCATAGCGACCCTCGTAGATTTCATAACCGTCCGGAGTCATCTCGATGATTTTTGTCGGGATTCGGTTGAGCAGATAACGGTCGTGGGATACCATGATGATAGTTCCGTCAAAGGCTTCCAAAGCATCCTCCAAAACCTCTTTGCTGCCGATGTCCAAGTGGTTTGTCGGCTCGTCCAAGATAAGGACGTTTCCACGCTCAAGCATCATCACGGCAAAAGCGACCTTTGCCCTTTCGCCGCCGGAAAGACTTCCCACCAGCTTGTAAACATCATCACCGGAAAGAAGAACCCGTCCCAAAATGTTGCGCACTTCTACTTCATACATATTGGGGAAGCGGTCCCAAATTTCATTGATGGCAGTTTTTTCGGGGTGGAGCTGGCGATTTTCCTGCTCGTAGTAGGTGGTTTTTACCTTTTGTCCCCATTCAAAGTGACCTTCTTGCAGTGGGATCATATTTTGAATGGCTTTGAGCAGCGAGGATTTTCCGACACCGTTTTGACCAATGATGGCAATTTTTTCGCCGCGCATAACGTCCAGACGAACCTCTTTGCACAGCACCTTGCGGCTTTCCCCTTCTCCCACAGCGATGCTCATATGCTCTCCATGGAATACATCCTTTACCGGCGGCTCGTCATATTCAAAGCGGAACGCTGCCTTTTTCTCCCAGATGACCGGCTTTTCGATACGGTCCATTCGTTCCAAAGCAGCCACACGGGATTTTGCACTTTTGGAGGTTGTTGCGCGCACGATATTTTTTGCAATATACTCCTCCATCGACTTGATTTGTTCCTGCTGAAGCTCATATTCTTTAAGCTGACGCTCTACTCTTTCCTTCTTTTGGACAACATAGGAGGAGTAGTTTCCGCGATAGGTGGTCAGCACGGTTCGCTCAAGCTCCCAGATGCGGTCCACCAAACGGTTGAGAAAATAACGGTCGTGCGATACCACCAAAAGCGCACCTTTATAGGAAGAAAGGTAATCCTCTAACCAGCCCAAAGTTTTAAAATCGAGGTGGTTTGTCGGCTCGTCCAAAATCAGCAAATCCGGCTCCATCAGTAAAAGACGTGCAGTTGCAAGACGGGTCTTTTCTCCACCGGAAAGATTGTCGGTGATGATGCCTCGGTCATAATCCCCAAAGCCCATACCGTTTAAAATGGTATTGATTTTTACCTGAATGTGATAGCCGTCCTGTGCTTCAAACCGGGCAAGTTTTTTAGTATACTCGGCAGAAACCTTTTCATATTCAGCGGGGTTATCGTGAACTTGCGCCATCTTTTTTTGCAGAGCGTCCACCTCTTCCCCCAAGGCAATGAGGTCAGAAAAAACCGCTTCCATTTCCTCTTGGATGGTTTTGCCGTTTGCAAGTCCGCTGTTCTGCTTTAAGTATCCGATGACCTTTCCGTTTGTCAGGTTTACCGAACCTTCTTCATAATCCAGTCCGCCTGCCAGCACATTGAGCAGGGTGGTTTTTCCCTCTCCGTTTGCACCCACCAGACCGATTCGGTCTTTTTCGTTGATAGAGGCACAGACATCCCGCAAAATACAGTCTGCGCCATAATATTTAAATACATTTTCAAGTGATAGTACCATGATATTTCTCCGTTTTCAAAATAATGAAAGATTTTCCATCCCTGTCTTCCATTTTATCATATCCACCCTCTGCTCTCAATATCTAATTTTAAATTCTTACAATATCTTTACGCTTTGCCTGCCATTTTGCACATCGTATAAAGATTCATCTAAGGGTAAAAATAAAAATCCGGGTTTTTCCAGGGATTTATAAAACAGCAATCTGCGTTTCCCCCTTCGGATAAATCTGTTGTCCTCCTATGGCATAATGACAGATCGAAAAACACAGGGATTGCGTTTTAAAACCACACTGTCTTTTCGAGATAAAATATGCTATAATTCCCGTAGCATATCCGTCAACAATACAGCAGTGGACAAGAGGTGTTTTTCTATGAAAAAGAAACTAAAAATTGTTGTTGGAACGATTGCAGCGATCTTTGTGATTACTGTTTTCGTCGTGTGCGGCTTTTGGGTTTGGCTATCTCATACACTGGACGCAAATCATGAATTCGGGAAGTATGTCGTGGAGGAAGGCCCTTGGAGTTCTGAAAACACCTGGGTGTCTGAAGATGGCAACAGTTATCTTATATGTAAAAAAGAAAAACAAAACGACGCTTTTTCCGTGGTGACTGCTTATTTTAAAAACGATGATGACTGGGAAAAGTACGACGTTAATTGTCAGGACAGAATCATTATTCTAAGCTCTATAGACAAAGATGATGTACATTATCGGGGCAGAATGGAATTTGACGGAACGGTTTTTACCATCAAGGACTTAGAAACCAACAGTGACGACAAAGACTTAAAAATAAAAAAATACCAATATACTATCACAAACGAAAAATTAGCTCCGACCGATAACAAGAGCTAAAATAAATCGCTGCTTTCTTGTGTGTTTAAACAGCAAACGGGACGTATCAAATAGCGATACACCCCGTTATTTTTATAAAAGGATATTAAAGCATCTTAGAGAAAACTAACTTTTGGGAATCTTCGGTAGACTGCAATCGGTGCAAATATCTTCGCCAGACACTTCGTTGCAAGCAACGTAGGTGTCGCCAACGGTGGTAACGGCGCCCAGCTCTACCGGCACGGTTACACAAATATCTTGGCTGATGGTAAAGTAGCAGGAACCGTTCTTTATACCGCCGCAGCTTTCTCTGCCGGGGGTGATGAGAGGTGTACCACAGCATTTTGTCGTTGTCTGACCCGGTGTTGCAAATGGGGTGACGGTGACAGGCACGCAAACGGATACCGACTGATACCCTACAGCAGGGCAGGTCTGCATTTCATCGAATTCAGATTGATTTGTATTTTGAAGCATTGGCAAACTCCTCCTTTTTTGTTTTGCTTCCTTTTATATTATTCTTTTTCCCGTTTTTGAGTGACAACTTTTTACAAAAACGCATTTTGCTGATTTTGCTAAAAAAACAGTTTTCAAATCCGTTATTTTAGTGTATAATAAGAATAATTATTTTGACACGCTTTGCGTTGGAGGTTTAGCCATGCTTTTTACTCACGCTCACTTAATAACAATGGAGCCTTGCGAAAACGGCTTTCTTACCATTGCCGATGGTTTTTTACAGGTTCGGGACGGTAAAATCTGCAAAATCGGTTCGATGACCGACTGCCCTGAAAAAGACTGTGCCGAAGAATGTATCGACCTTGAGGGCAAAACCGTTTATCCGGGCTTTATTGATGCACACTGCCACATGGGGCTTGCCGAAGAAGGTCTTAACTTTGAAGGGGACGATTTAAACGAAATCACCGACCCTGTCACCCCTCATTTAAGAGGAATTGATGCCATCAATCCTTTAAACAAAAGCTTTGAGGAGGCTGTGAACGCCGCTGTTACCACGGTTGTCACCGGACCGGGCAGTGCAAATGCCATTGGCGGACAGTTTGCTGCCATCAAAACCTATGGCAGAAACATCGACCGCATGATTCTTAAAGAGCCGGTCGCAATGAAGTTTGCTCTGGGCGAAAACCCCAAAAATTGCTACAACGATAAATCCGAAACACCGATGACCCGCATGGCAACCGCCGCTTTGATGCGTGAACAGCTCAAAAAAACCGAGCGTTATTACGAGGACATCTGCAAAGCAGAGGAGGACGAGGACACCGATCCACCGGATTTTGATGCAAAATGTGATGCCCTGCTGCCTGTTATCAAGAGAGAACTGAAGGCACATTTTCACTGTCATCGTGCCGATGATATTTTTACAGCCATCCGCATTGCAAAAGAATTTAACCTTGACTATGTCCTTGTTCACTGCACCGAGGGACACCTAATTGCACAGGACCTTGCACAGGAAGGTGCAAAAGCAATCACCGGTCCGCTGATGACCACCCGCACAAAGCCGGAGCTTCGCAACGCAACCGACGCAAATCCGGGTGTTCTTTCTAAAAACGGCGTGATGACCGCTATCTGTACCGATTACAACGTCATGCCAATCGGGCTTTTGCCAATTTGTGCCGGCATGGCAGTGCGTGAAGGAATGGACTATATGCAGGCGCTGGCTGCCATTACCATTCATGCAGCGCAGATTGTCGGAATCGAGGACAGAGTGGGCTCACTGAAAGAAGGCAAAGATGCCGACTTCTCCGTTTTCTCTGCCGATCCTTTGACCCTTGCAGCAAAGCCGGAGATGGTCTGCGTCGATGGAAAAATTGTAAAATCATAAGGAGGAATCTTGGATGAGAACCATTACATCGGAAACCATTACCCGCACTGTGAAAAATTTGTGCCTGCGTGCCAATAAATTTTTGCCGTCTGACATCAAGCTCACCTTGGACACCGCCTATGATTGTGAGATTTCCCCAAACGGCAAACGTGCTATCAACAGCATTATCGAGAACTATAAAACCTCCCAGCAAACCGGAATCCCGATTTGTCAGGACACCGGCATGGTGGTTATCTTTGCTGATATTGGTCAAGATGTACATATTGTCGGAGAGTTGTTTGAAGATGCCGTCAACGAAGGTGTTCGTCAGGCATATACCGAGGCTTGCCTTAGAAAATCGGTAGTCAGTGACCCTATCAACCGTGTCAACACCGAGGACAATACCCCTGCCATCATTCACACCAGATTGGTTCCCGGAAACGGCATTACCTTAACTGTGATTCCACAAGGGGCAGGCAGTGAAAACGCAAGCTCGATGAAAATGTTCCATGCCAGTGCCACCCGAGAAGATATTATTCAATATGTTGTAAACTGCGTTCAGGAAAACAAGGGCAAGTCCTGTACCCCACTGATTATCGGTGTGGGCATCGGCGGAAACACCGAAATGTCTACCCTGCTTGCAAAAAAAGCCCTGTGCCGTGACCTGTTTACTTACAATAAAAAACTGTTCTATACCGACATGGAAAGTGAAATTCTAAATCGTGTCAACCGTCTTGGCATCGGTCCTGAAAATATGGGCGGTACTGTCACTGCTTTGGCAGTCAACATCATCTCCTACCCGACCCACGTTTCCAGCCTGCCGGTAGCAGTTAATTTAGGTTGTCATGTAACACGTCACGCTACCGAAGTTATTTAAAACAGAATAAATAAAGCAAGCGATAAACTGTCTAAAATTATGGTTTATCGCTTGCTTTTTTATACCCTTGTTTTCTCTATAACACAAACGGACATCTCCAAAATTGGAGATGTCCGTTTGTGATGAGAGTGCAAGAAAGGCAGTAGTGATACCTTTAGTAGAAATCATATTTAATGTGTGCCGTCAACCAACACGGCCCCCTGCTGTTTCAAAAGGTCTGCTACACGCTGAATGGTTGGACAGCGGCTTTTATCTTTGAGTTTTGTGCAGACCCCCATATGAACAGCGTCCGGGTGGATGCTGAGCAGTCGCTCCACCTTTTCTTTCATACCGTCGTCCCATATTCCCCGACCGTTTTCGTCACAGCCGTTGCAGTGGAAAAAAGCTTCCAGCTCCAGCTGCTCGTCCCCGTAGCGCTCAAAACTCTTTGTCTTTTGGTTAAAGGCTTTTAAACAGCCGGCTCCCGTACAAACCACACTTGATTTTTTACAGGTCAAAATGACAATCTTTTTCATTCTAAGCTCTCCTTTTGTCGGGTGATACACCCGTTTATGTGGGACTATTTGTTGTTGTGCGAATGATACAGAATGTGCATCTGACCGGTGCTGTCGGTGTAAAGTTCTGCATCAACTTCATATATATCCCGAATCAGCTTCGGGGTCAAAATTTCATGCGGAGTTCCCTGTGCAACAATTCTTCCTTTTTTTACTACATACAGGCGGTCGCAGTACATTGCCGCAATGTTCAGGTCATGCACTGCCGAGATGACAGTGCGATTTAATTCTTTTACAATATCCATCAGCTGAAGCTGATATTTAATATCCAAATGATTGGTTGGTTCATCCAAAATGAGGCACGGGGTCTGCTGCGCCAAAGCACGGGCAAGGATGATTCTCTGCTGTTCGCCTCCCGAAAGAGTGGAAAAAGAGCGTTCCTCAAAATCTCCCATGCCAACGGTCTGCAAAGCATTTCTCACAATCGCATAATCCTCTGCATTATCCCGTTCCAGCGTCCGTTTGTGTGGAGCGCGTCCCATCAGCACAACCTCTTTCACGCTGAAGTCAAAGTTATAATAGTTATGCTGTGCAACTACGGCAATCTTTTTTGCCGATTCATTGACACGGTAGCTGTCCAGCTTTTTGCCGTCCAGATAGACCGCTCCGCCCGTTGGGGCAAGCACACGATAGATACATCGCAGCAGGGTACTTTTACCGCTGCCGTTTGGGCCGATGATTCCGATAAACTCTTTATCGTTTGCCTCAAAATCAATTCCCTTTAAAATTTCGTTGCTGCCAAGCACTGCCTTTAACTGTTCGGTTGTAATCTTCACTATTCTTTACCCCCGAATCCATATTTTTTGCGTGCCATCAGGTAAATGAATACCGGAGCGCCCACCATTGAAGTGAGGATACCGATTGGAAGTTCGGTGCGTTCCAAAATGACACGGCACAGCACATCTGCCCACAGCAAAAACAGTGCCCCCAGCAAAGCACACAGCGGAATAAGCCGTTTATGGTCGGTACCAAACAGGATGCGGACCATGTGCGGAATAATCAAGCCCACAAAGCCGATGACACCTGCGGCATATACTGAAAAGCCTACTAACAGGGAAGCTACCACCAGATACAAAATTCTCCAGCGGTGAAGGTCGGTTCCCAAGGTGATTGCCGACTCATCTCCCAGCAGCATCAAGTTCAGGGTTCTGTACTGGCTCCAAAAAAACAACACACCGATTAAGCTTGTTATCAAAAGCAGCTTGTTTGTTTCCCAGTTTGCAGCTGCAAGGCTTCCCATTGTCCAGCGAACAACTGCGTTGACTGCACCGGAACTGTTACTTTTTACATATAATAAAAAATTTGAAACCGCTCCGCAAATGGCAGAAAGCGCTGTACCTGCTAAAATCAGTTTGACCGAGGTAGCCTTTGTTCCCATATTGGCAAGAAAGATAACGCCCACCGACACTGCAAATGCACCCAAGAAAGCCATTATGCCGACATAGCTTTCCCCAAAGGTCACGCCGATTCCCATCAGAATCGCAAGGGTTGCACCCAAAGAGGCGCCGGAAGAAATTCCCAGAACATAAGGGTCGGCAAGCGGATTTTTTACGATTGCCTGCATAACCACACCGGAAATGGAAAGTCCGCTGCCGATAGCGATTGCAAGCACCAAACGAGGCAGACGCACAAACCACACAATGTCGCTCATGCTGCCCGAGCCGTAAAGTTCTGCATCACCGATTCCGAACATTTTAAAGAGGATAACACGGTAAACATCCCCCACTGCCAAATCTACCGAGCCGATGGTGACTGCCCACAAAAGCGAAATCACCAAAGCGGCTGCAAGTACAAGGACGGCAATCCAGTAAATCGGTTTGCCTTTCAATACACCGTTTTTAAAATCTATGTTTGCCATTATTTGTAGAGTTCAGGATACAGGTTTGTGGAAATATCCATGATACCGTCCAGTGTTCTCATGCCGGAACAGTAGATACCGGAAAGGTTGATTGCATATACACGGTTATTTTTTACAGCGTCCAATGAAGCAAATTTAGGGTCTTCTGTAATCAGTTTTGTTACCTGTTCTCCTGCATAGTCAACATCGTTTACGCTGTATCCATCATACCATACCATGAAGATTGCATCCGGGTTGACAGCAATCAGGTCTTCAGCACTGATGTTGCCGTTTTCGCCATGTTTGCCGACACTCAGCTCTGCACCGCCGTTGATTGCTACGTTGCCGCCCAGTGTGTCCTCGCCATATACACGGTAGGAACCGCCCTCATCTTCAAGAACTGCAACGCTTAAACGTTCTTTGCCTTCCAGATGTTTATTGATTTTTTCAACCTCACCTTTAATCTGGTCTACCAGAACCTGGGCTTTCTCTTCTACATCAAAGATTTTGCCGATGGTGAGAATATCTTCACACTCTTCGTTGATGGTCTGCGGATTTTCAGATGCTTTTCCGCGGCAGGCACTGTTGAGAGACATATAAGTGCCGATGTTGCGCTCATGCCAGAACGGAACATCTCCAAGACGTTTATCGCTGAAGGTGCTGTACCAACCGAGAATACAGTCCGGTTCCAGTGCAAGAATTTCTTCTTTACTCGGCATACTTTCATAGTAGTTAATTTTACTGAATTCGTCTTTTAAATCCTCTTTGATTTCGCCGTCTAAGCCGTATGCACCGACAATTTTATCGCCAAGACCCAGCGCAAGCATAGTTTCAATGTTGTTTTGGCTCTGCACCCATACTCGTTCCGGTGCTTTTTCAAAGGTAAATTCTACCGGCTCTTTTGCATAATTATAGGTCTTGATGGTAAGAGGATAGTTCTCGCTGACAGCATCAGATGGAGCTTCTTCTTTTTGTTCTTTTGGTTTGTCCGCATCTTCAGAAGTTTTGTCCTGTGTTTGCTCTGTCTGGGCAGCCGGAGCTTCTTCTTTCTTCTCATTGGATTGACAAGCAGTGAAGCTTGCAGCACACATTGCAGCACACAATAGAATGGCAAGAACTTTTTTCATCGGTAAAATCTCCTTTAAAATAAATGTGTAATAAAATAAAAAAGCCGCAGAACTTTTTAAAAAAGTCCTGCGGCTGGTTAAACCCGGTTTTCCCCCATTTTGGGAGCAAAAACTGGCGATGCCTCTTGAGTCCGAAAAAGCACCGTCACCAACCTTTTTGTAAATGTATTCTGACTTAGACCTCATCGCAAAGCTCAACAAGCCTTCCCAAAGAAAAACATTCTTCAGTGACCTTGACCCCCAAAGAGTCAAAAAATGTAAGCTTGCTCCGTCATTACAGCAGCGTTCCTGTGTGGGAATTTCACCCAACTTCCTGCACCGAATTATCTCTCATCACAATAATCCTGTACAATATTTACAAAACAGGCTCTAATTTAAAGCACCTTAATTATACTACCTTTTTTTTCAAAGTCAAGCAGAAATTAGAAAAAACATGTTAGATAACGTCTAAAAAAATCATTTAAGTGAAATTTTTTTACATCAATGCTTCTGTCTTTAAAGGAATTACCCCAAATCCTGCACATCGGTCAGTAAAATCTGAGGCTCATTAAATTCTTCCAGCTCCAAAACAACAATTTCGTTTTCACCCAGATGCAGCAGCGGAGCCGGCAGGTAGAGTGTTTTCTGCGGACCTGCGGTGTTCCAATATCTGCCCAGATGAAAGCCATTAACATACACGTTACCCTTGGTAAAGCCGTCAAGACGCACAAAGGTATCACATGGGGTTTCATTTAAAGTTATGCTGCCTTTTAAGAACACAGGGCAGCTGTGAGCGTCCTGTAATGGCTCAAACTGCAAATCGGACAGGTCATCGCACGGCAGAGAGTACATCTTCCAGCCAAATTGGAACTGGCTTCCCACCTTTACACCGCTCAGGATTCCCTTTTCGTCACGCAGCAAAGGTCCGTAATTGATGCGGCCCATATTTTCCACCAGGATAGAAAGCTGTGCCGTTTTATTTTCTTTGAGTGAAAGCTTGATGGTGTCGCAGCGTTTTCCGGTACGTTCTTTGATGCCTACCTGTTTGCCGTCAAGATAGAAAATAGCACGGTCGTGAAGTCCGTCGATAATAATTTCATTTTCGGCAAAAGGACCTTTCAGAGTAGTCTGATACAGCACAAAGCCAAAATCCTGACCCAACTGTTCCATTGTCAAGGTATGGGCGCTGCACACCGGCTGTGGAAGATTTAAAAACATCGGTGCCTGATGGGTCAGACGGACGGTGCCATAGTTTTTCTTTGGCAGATTTGCCACCTGCAAATCTGGGGCTTTTCCAAAATGTTTTTCCACCACTTCTTTGATGGCAAAATATTTTGGGGTTAAATCGCCGCACTCGCTGACCGGGCAGTCATAGTCATAACTTGTAACGGTCGGCTGATAGCAACCGTCATGGTTTGCTCCGTTGGTAAATCCAAAATTTGTGCCTCCGTGGAACATATACAGGTTTACAGCACCATCGTCGCAAAGCATCTCATCCAAAGTTTTTGCGGTGTCGTCGCTTTCTCTGACGTGATGTTTTTCGTACCAATGGTCAAACCAACCGTTCCAAAATTCGGTACACATCGCCGGCTGATTTGGGCGGAAAGAACGCAGGGCATCAAGATTTTTCTTACCGTTGCTGCCAAAATTTGCCGTTGCCAGATATTCCGGCAGACTTCCCCCACCCAGCATCAAACCATTTGGTCCGTCCGAAGTGAAAAACATTTCATGGATTGAGTTTTCTTCATAAATCTGTGCAATCGCTCTGAGGTATTCTTTATCGTTGCCATAGCTTCCGTATTCATTTTCCACCTGCACAGCGATGATATTGCCGCCGTTTTCTGCAAAGTATGGTTTCAGCTGAGCAAAAAGTTTCGTATAATAATTTCTTACTTTAGAGATAAAACGCTCGTCCATGCAGCGCAGATGCATTTTTTCCTCGGTGAGCAGCCAGGAAGGCAAACCGCCGAAATCCATTTCAGCACAGATATATGGACCCGGACGCAGGATAACATACAGTCCCAGCTGTTGAGCCGTTCGGACAAAACAGGCAATATCCAAAGCTCCGCTAAAATCAAATTCACCTTCTTTGCGTTCATGCAGATTCCAGCAGGTATAAGTTTCTACTGCACGAAAGCCGCAGGCACGAAGCTTTTTCAGTCTATCCTCCCAATAATCTGGTACTACACGGAAATAATGGATAGTTCCCGAAATCATCGGAAAACGCTCTCCATCTAAATAAAAATACTTATTGTCATAGGTCAGTCTGCTCATACAATTTTCCTCCGTTTCCGTCGTGTGGAAATTTTCCCCCTTTAGTATAAAGGACTTCCCTTCATTTGTCTAGTTATCAGTTTAAGTGCTTTGGAAGCACAAAAAAAGACGACAGGCTAAACCTGTCGTCTTTTTTTACTTTTTCTTAGTCTTCGCAATGACAATCATCACAGCAACAGTCATCTTCGTCGTCAAACTCGAAGGTAAGTGTTTCGCCACAGTTTGGACATTCAATTTCGCCTTTGTCCAAAACAGAACTGTCGATGCAGATTTCTTCATCACAGTTTGGGCATTTTACTTCGTAAATGTCCTCATCGTCGCAGCAACAATCACAGTCCTCGTCATCGCAGCAGCAGTCGTCTTCATCATCACCATAGAATTCATCTTCCAGGGAGCTGAGATCTTCATCAACTGCCTCTAATTCTTCGTACAGTTCAGAAGTGCTGTCTTCCAGGTCAGATACAGTGAAAGCCATATCGTCCAGTACATCCAGAACAGCTTTCATAATTTTGCCCTGATTTGTTGTTTCATCAACACCAATTCCTTCAACAAGACCTTTAAGGTATGCTACTTTTTCTGTTAAAGTCATTTTTAAATCCCCCTTAGAATTTTTATATATAAAGACTTTTGCTGACTAAATATTATGCACGTTCCATGTACTCGCCGGTACGGGTATCAACTCTAATCATTTCACCTTCGTTGATGAAGATTGGAACGCGGATTTCTGCACCGGTTTCCAGGGTAGCCGGTTTTGTTACGTTAGTAGCTGTATCGCCTCTTACACCCGGTTCGGTCTGGGTTACCAGCAGCTCAACGAAGTTTGGAGCCTCAGAGCCAAAGATGGAACCTTTGTAAGAAAGGATTTTTACTACCATGTTTTCTTTTACAAATTTGAAAGCTTCGCCCAGCTTGCTTCTGTCAATCGGAACTGTTTCATAGGATTCCTGATCCATGAAGTAGTACAGATCACCATCGTTGTACAGATATTCCATATCTTTTCTCTCGATGAAAGCGGTTGGGAATTTATCGGTTGGGTTAAAAGTTTTTTCAACTACTGCACCGGAAATTACGTTTCTGATCTTGGTTCTAACAAACGCTGCACCTTTACCCGGTTTAACGTGCTGAAACTCAATGATCTGGAAAACGTTACCGTCCATATCAAATGTTACGCCATTTCTGAAATCGCCTGCTGTAATCATAAAGATCCTCCATTATTGCTGTATCCGCTTTTCGCAATTTAATTTTTTTGATTCCCGAATTGTCTTTATTCCTTCTAAGAATCAGCGGAAGGGAATCGGAATCGTCCAGACTTTGTTTTAAAAGAGCTGACTCAGCAGCCAACACTTCCGGACACAAGCTGTTAGAAAAACAGCTTTGTACTAGAAGTCCTTCAGAAAATCCCTGTCAAACTTCGATACTATAATTTTAACGTATAAGTAGATTTTTTTCAAGTGTTTTCTCAATTTAAGACAAACTTTTTAAAGGTTTTTGCACAAATTGTTCTTATCTTCTCGATTCTTTTCTCGATAAAAAGTTTTAAAAAGAGCCAATCTATCCTTTTGCCCTGCATCATCTGCATATAAAATCCCATCTTTACACCCGTTTATTTAGATAGCTTTCAGAAAAAAACTAGCAACAAGATGTTTTTACGGCATCTACCTTATGATATCCGCCAATAGCAAAAACGGGCGATTAAAAGTGTGGTAAAGAGGTCTTTTGTTTGTTATAAATACTTGCTTATTGCTTCCAGACCCAGAAGGTAGCTTTCCTTACCAAAACCGCAAATTTGTCCGATGCACACCGGAGCAATCACCGACTCGTGCCGAAACGGCTCACGGGCATGGATGTTGGACATATGCACCTCAACACAAGGTTTTTTCACCGAGGAGATGGCATCACGGATTGCATAGCTGTAATGGGTATAGGCACCTGCATTGATAACAATTCCGTCATAGTCTGTGAGAGCTGTGTGGATTTTATCAATCAGTTCCCCTTCGTGGTTTGTTTGGAAAATATCGCAAGCAAGCTCCATCTGCTGTGCTTTTTTTAAAATTTCGTCGTTGATGGTTTGCAACGTTTGGTTGCCGTAGGTTCCCGGTTCTCGGATACCGGTCAGGTTGATATTCGGGCCGTGCAAAACCAAAACTTTTTTCATGATTTTTCCCCCTGTCTTGATGCATTCACTAGCTGTTTTGCAGCGCTTGATGATACATCTGCTTCATCGTTACAGCGTCCTCTGCCTGTGTTCCGGCAGATTCGCAGATAATGGTAGGCGAACAGTTTTTGCGGGCAATCAGTTCTGCAACCGGCTCAAACGAGGGGCCATAGGTAGTATCCGCAAAGGTGAGGTGACATTTTTCCCCACCGTTCAAGGTATATTCTATCTTGGAAAAATGGGCATGAAACTCTCTTAGACGGGAAATACCCAGTTTATTTTCTACCATATCAAAGACACCTTTCATCCCCTCAAAGCTGTTGAGTGCCCCAAAGGTGCGGGCATTTAGATGTCCAAAGTCGATGCAGGGAATCAGCCTTTCGTCAATAAGGCACAGTTCCAGCACCTCTTCCAAGGTGCCCAGCTGATTGATTTTACCCATCGTTTCAGGGCAAAGGCGGATGTGTCCCAGCCCTTCCCTGTCTAAACACTGATAAGCTTTCATTAAAGTGTCCTTTGCAAGCCCCAATGCCTGTTCCCTGCTGATTTTAGAACAAGAGCCGGAATGTACTACCACCCGCTGTGCTCCCATTGCAGCGGCAGCCTCGGCGCTTTGACGGATATACTCGATGCTGCCCAGACGTTTTTCTTCCTCAATTCCGGAAAGAGAGATGTAATAGGGTGAATGAAGTGAAAGAGAAACCTGCATTTCTTTAGCTTTCTGTCCAAACTCTCTGGCTGCCTCAGGTGTAATCCGCACCCCTCTGCCACACTGATATTCATAAGCATCCAGACCCATTTTTACAATGTATTCCGGCACCTGAATGGTTTTTCGGTATCCCATCGTTTTAAAGCTTTCAGCGTTCCCTGCCGGTCCAAACTTTGCACCCATTACTGTTCTCCCCTTTCCAAATGAAGGATTTTCTGAGCTGTTTTTGCAGGGCACAGCCGCATCACTAAACCTTCCAGCCGGCGTTTCAATCGGAAAAAGAGCATTGTTTCTTGTTTGATAGGCTGCACCAAAACGGTTTTACAGCCACAGCGTCTGCCCCCCCAAATGTCGGTAAAAATCTGGTCACCGACAATGCAAAGATTTTCGCAGGAAATCCCAAGCTCTCTTGCACACTGCCGATAACCCTTTTTCAGTGGCTTTGCTCCATCGGCAATAAAATCCAGCCCCAAAATTTCAGCAAAGGGCTTTACGCGATATGGTTTATTGTTGGACAAAACAATCATCTTGATACCCTCACGTCGGTTTTGCTCAAGCCAAGCTGCCACCCCTGCATCGGGAACAGGATTGTCATGGGTAGTCAGGGTATTATCAATATCTAAAATCAGCCCCTGCACTCCCCAGCTTTTGAGCAGCTGCGGGGTAATTTGATACACCCGCTGTGCTATTGCGTGCGGATAAAAATTTTTCATCAAAACAGCCCTTTCCCTTGTTGTGACGAATCACTGTGGTTACAAAATCAATAAATAAGAAAAAGCGAGCCAAAAGGCTCGCTTTTATTCTCGCTACTATCTGAATTTGCGTTTACGAGCAGCTTCAGATTTCTTTTTGCGTTTAACAGACGGCTTCTCGTAATGCTCTCTCTTACGAACTTCGTTGAGGACACCTGCGCGTGCGCACTGTCTCTTAAATCTTCTCAGAGCACTATCCAAAGACTCGTTATCTTTAACACGAATTTCTGCCATTTCTTATCCCTCCTTACGCCACTGGGCAGGAGTATTCAAGCTATCCTTTGCCGCAAAGCGCATCTGTGTTCTTCCAAATCCAATCTGCGGACAGGAGAAACTTGTAACATCAAAGATTATACTATATATTGGGAGTGAATGTCAAGCCCTTTTTTCATTCTCTTTGATATATCTTTTAAAAAAGCATCGTTTGACTTCAAGTTTTTATGGAAAATCGACGATAGAGAAATTTTTTTGTCGCATTAATTTTTTTAGTCAGACTGTTATGTTAGTTTTTAAAGGTAAAATCCTCTTAAATAATTTTATTATTACAAAATATATTTAATGACAAAGGGCTTTACCCTAAAAACCCACAATTTTTTGTAAAAAATTGAGTAAAACTTTTATTGCTAAGACGAGCGAAGCCGAAGGCAAGCGACCTGCGCGAGAATGTAAGTCCCCGACCTCTACTTAACCGACAAC
>JAHHTY010000025.1 GCA_020024325.1 Negativibacillus sp. | reverse complement strand
TTCCGGAGATGTAAACTTTTTCTGTTGTCTGGAATTGTATGATAAATTGTGATAAGATGAATAAGTATAACGATGTCACAGAAAAAAGGAGAGGTTATGATGAAAAAGACTCCATCGCCGACGGCAGGGGCTTTTTTGTCTTTATTGTCGATTGTAGTTTTGCTTCTTTCACAGCTTGCTTCCCAGCTTTTGGCAGAAATAGTTGTAAATTTAGGCTTACCGATTGCTGTGGGAAATTTGGTTGCAGCTGTTCTTTATGCAGGAATTGCGTTCGTTGGTCTATGGCTGTTGTGTCAAAAGATACTGGGTATTTCGATGGCGGATTGCCGTATTATAAAGCCAAAATTTCAATGGTTTTGGGTAGGGTCGGCGTTTGCTTTGCCTGCAATTGTTTGCGTTGTCCTTATTCTTACACCGGGACAGTGGGAGATTGCTTCGATGGACGCTCAAACAAAATGGGCGGTAGTTTCCGGAGCGGTTGCCTATATCGGATTGGCAGTTGGATTTGTGGAAGAAATGGTATTTCGTGGCGTGATTTTGTCGATGTTAGAGCGCCGATTTTCCAGATGGACGGCAGTTTTGCTTTTGTCTGTTTCATTCGGTCTGCTTCATTTAGTTGGGGCAGGAGAGATGGATTTTTTAAGTATCTGTCAGCTGGCTGTGGCAGGAAGTTTGGTAGGAATTTTATTTTCCTTTGTGACCATAGAAACAGGAAGTATCTGGAACGCTGCTTTGATGCACGGTTTTTGGAACATGGTGATGATAGGCGGTATTTTAAATATTGGAGAGAAAGCATATGAGACCTCAATCGTAAATTATGTTTTGCAACAACCTCCTTTTTGGTTATCCGGGGGAGATTTTGGGGTGGAAGCATCGGTGGTTTCGATTGCAGCATATCTGTTTTTTGCGGTCATTGCTGTTTTACGCTGTAAAAGGGTGAAAAATTGATCGATTTTTAGAAGAATAGGAGAGAATATATTGAAGGTTCTGTTTTTGGGAGATGTGGTTGGAAAATCGGGATGCGAGTTTGTGTTAAAGCATCTGGGCAGTTTAAAAAAACTATATGGGGTGGATGCCTGTATTATTAACGGGGAAAACTCGGCGGAGGGTAATGGTATTACACCGGAGAGTGCTAAAATGCTGTTTGATGCAGGTGCAGACGTCATTACAAGCGGAAACCATGTTTTAAAAAGGCGGGAAATCTATCCTGAATTAGATAGAGAAAACGGCATCATTCGCCCGGCAAACTATCATATCAGTGCTCCGGGAACGGGTGTATTTATTTTGGATAAGCTGCGCTGGCAGCTGTGTGTTATCAATCTTCAAGGACAGGCAGGTATGGAACCGTGTTCAAATCCCTTTGAGAAGATTGACAGTCTGCTTAAAGAAATTTCAGTAAAAAATATTGTTGTGGATTTTCATGCTGAGATGACTTCCGAGAAAAAAGCAATGGGTTATTATTTAGATGGAAAGGTGTCTGCGGTGGTTGGCACACATACCCATGTGCAAACAGCAGATGAACGAATCTTGCCAAATGGAACAGCCTATATTACCGACGCAGGAATGTGTGGGGGACAAAATTCGGTTCTCGGTGTAAAAAAAGAAATTATTCTCCATCGCTTTTTGACCAATCTTCCGGTGAGGTTTGAGTATGATCATGAAAATATTGAGATGAACGCCGTGCTGATTACAATTGACCAATCCAGCGGAAAAGCCCAGCAAATCGAGAGAATTTGTTTGTCTGACTAAAAAATGATGGCAGTAAACTTTAGAAAGATTAAAAGAAAGTCTGCGGCTGAAAATATTAAAGAGGGAATCCTATGAAAAATGTACAGAAACTAGTGGCAATCATTTTATGTTTGATGATGCTTTCTTCCTGCGGAAAGCCTGTGATTGGGGAACAACAAACGTTTAGCCCCAATATAACAGTCGGAGAATCGCAGCAACAGGAAAAAGAAAAGATTACCACCCTAAATGTTGCAGCAAATTATACGGATATTATGGTGTCACCATGGAACTGTGCTGATTTAAACAGCAGAAAAGCGGCAATGCTGTTGTTTGACTCGCCAATACGTCTTTCTCCGCAGTTTAAAGCAGAGCCGTCGCTGGTAAGCGCTTCAGGTTCCGGAACAGAATGGGTTCTGATTGTAAAGAAAGGTATCTCCTTTTCGGATGGTTCTGCATTGACAGCTGAGGATGTGAACAACAGCCTAACAATGGCAATGCAGGAAACTTCCTATTACCGCAGTCGTTTATCGAATATTAAAACGCACAGTGTATCAGGAGATTCGGTAAAAATTACATTGAATACGCCGGATGCTCTGTTTGCAAATTTGATGACCTTTCCGGTAGCCAAAAAAACAAATAGCGGTTATATTGGGACAGGAAAATATACCCTGCATTCATGGGAAGGAAAAGATGCTCTGTTAATGCGAAATCCTTCTTATTGGGGAAAACCTGCAAGCATTGAGCAGATTCGTATGGTTGATCTTCCAAAACAGGATATTGCAACTTATAGCCTGAAATTGGGAGAGATTGACTGCCTGTATACTGAAGGCGTTTCAAGTGATATGAGCAACCTTTCCACCAGTGATTATCCTGTTGTCAGCAACCAACTGATTTTTATTGGTGCAAATGCAGGTAAGGGTCATACGGCAAACCCAACATTGCGCAAGGCAATCAGTGCAGCGATCGACCGTAAATATCTGATTCAATCTTCGTTTGAAACCTCGGCGGTTGCATCCTCTTCTTTGCTGTATCCCACCTTTATGAAGGAACAGCCTCAATCGGCTCAAAATTTAGAGGCTGCTAAAAAATTGTTGACCGATGCGGGATTAACGGGCAGCGGAAAAGAGATTGCTCTGTCATTGCTATACTGTACCGATGGAGCTGACCGTGCACAGACAGCGAATCAAATTGCCGCACAATTAGCAGAAGCAGGAATTACGGTAAAGCTGGACGGCAGGGCAGAAAAGGAATATTTTGAAGCTTTAAATTCAGGCTCATATGATCTATATTTAGGTGAAATTTTGCTGGGCGACAATATGGATTTAAGCCATGTTCTCACAAGAGGTGTACGTTATGGTTTTGGAACGGCTTCTTCCGAAAAATTGATGATAGCTTATCGGACAGCATTTTCAACGGGAAAAGGTTGGGAAAATTTTCAGGCTGCTTTTCAGGAAGAATATCCGGTTATTCCGCTGGCATTTCGTAACGGTAATTTCTCTTTTTCCAGAAAATACAGCGTTGATGTAACTGCAACGGTAAATGATTTATTTTATAATATTGACCAATGGCAGTAGCGGCTTTTGAAGTGAGAGTTATTGTAACAGTTGTTAAACTTCACATCATAGAGGAATTGCAGCAGCGTATATTTGTAAATAAAACATGAAATAGAGAAAAATCAAAAAGAAAGCCTGTTCAAAAGCACTGAAATAAGTTATAATTATATCATTGACAGTTATGCCCTTTAAAAAGCGTCCTTACGGCGTATAGAAAGGAACGTGTGATTTATGATTAAATTTGAAAATCATCTTGGCTCGATTGAAATTTCCCAGGACTATTTTGCAAATCTGGTTGGGCATGCCGCTTCCGAATGTTTCGGCGTTGCAGGAATGGTAGAAAGCACGGCTTCCCAGGGATTAAGATATATTCTGAAAAAGAACGAGGCACAGGATAAGGGCGTTAAAGTACGCACCGTATCCGGTGGTCTGGTTATTGATCTGCACATTGCAGTGACCTACGGGGTAAATATTTCCGCCATTGTGAAAAGTATTGTTAACAAGGTTCGCTATACTGTTGAAGAGGCAACCGGTTTGCAGGTAGCGAAGGTTAATGTTTTTGTTGATGATATGAAACAGTAATCAAGGCGTTTTAGGGCGGTGTTTGTGCCGTTGCAGCCGATATGGCAGGCGAAAGTTAACTGCGGGGCAGTCCCGTTTAGTTTAAGGAGTTGTTTTATGGTGATAAAGGGAAGTCAGCTCAGAGATGCATTTATCTCCGGAGCAAACAGCATTTCAAATTGCAGACAGAAAGTAGATGCACTTAACGTGTTCCCTGTACCGGATGGTGATACCGGTACAAATATGTCTATGACAATCAATGCTGCAAAACGTGAGCTTGAAACATTAAAAGATGAGCCAACAGTGGAACAGGTTTCTAAAAAAGCAGCATCTGCACTTTTGCGTGGAGCAAGAGGAAACTCCGGTGTTATTCTCTCTTTGCTGTTCCGTGGATTTTCCAAAGGTCTGGAAGGCAAAACACAGGCAGATGCAGCTGATATTGCCCAAGCGCTTTCTTTGGGTGTAACAGCAGCTTATAAAGCTGTTATGAAACCAACAGAAGGTACTATTTTGACAGTGGCAAGACTTGCGGCAGAACACGCGCAGGAACTGGCACAACAGCCTGAAATGGAAATGACAGCAGCACAGATGTGGAAAGAAATTCTTGTCAGTGCAAAAGATGCTTTAGCACAGACACCCGAGATGCTGCCTGTTTTAAAGAAGGCAGGCGTTGTGGATGCAGGCGGTCAAGGATTTGTAGAAATTTGGGAAGGTATGCTTTCTGTTATTGAAAACGGTGAGATTATTCCTTCTCAGGAAGAGGCACAGGCTGCGCCAAAAGAGAAAAAAGCACAGGGTATTGCTGCCGAATTTAACGGTGAGGACATTCGTTTTTGTTACTGCACCGAGTTTATCATCAATAAAGACCGTGCAGATGCAGACCCTCTTTCTTTGCGTGCATATCTTGAGTCTATCGGTGACTGTGTTGTAGTGGTTGACGACGAAGAAATTATTAAATGTCATGTACATACAAATGAACCGGGAAATGCAATTCAGGCAGCGCTGAAATTAGGTTATCTGACAAACATGAAAATTGATAACATGAAAGAGCAGCACGGTGATAACAATACACTAGTTGATTTGGAAGCGGAGGGTCAGGAAGCGTTCCCATATCAGGCTGTTGACCCGGATAAAGAGTTCGGATTTGTTGCTGTTGCAGCAGGCGACGGTGTAAAACAGCTGTTCTTAGATTTGGGTGTTGATAATGTTGTCAGCGGCGGTCAGACAATGAATCCGTCCACTGATGATATTTTGTCCGCAATCCATGCTACTGCCGCTAAGAGAGTTTTTGTATTGCCAAATAATAAAAATATTATCATGGCAGCAGAACAGGCAGCAAATCTGGCAGACCGCAAGGTTTATGTTTTGCAGACCGTTACCGTTCCACAGGGTTTGTCCGCAATGTTGGCGTTTGACCCCGAACAGGATCGCAAACAGAACATGATGAACATGGTGAAAGCTTATGAAAAAGTTGGCACCGGTTCTGTTACCTTTGCTGCTCGTGACAGTGAGTTTGAAGGTCATAATATTAAAAAAGGAGAATTGCTTGCACTGGAAAACGGCAAAATGTCCTTTGTTGATACCGACCTGAAAAAAACGGTTGTTAAATTGACTCACAATCTGGTGAGAAAATCACCAAACAAAGACAGTAGTTTTGTTACTTTGATTTACGGCGAAGATATTTCGGAAGAACAGGCAGAGGAAATCCGTGGAGCAGTCGCTGAAAAACTTGGCGACAACATGGAGGTTGTTCTCATCGAAGGAAAACAGCCTGTATACTACTTTATTATTTCAGTTGAATAATTGTATTTTGGAAACAGGGGAAGACTTAGATAAGAATCTTCTCCTGTTTTTCTCTTTTATGTTTCTTTAAAGCGTTTTCATTTTACAATCTTAACCCAGTGCAATAAAAAGATAACTTCCTATCAGTGTAGACCCATGATATAATTACATGATAAAGTGAGAGCAATAGAAGAAAAAATAATCAAGAAGCAAAAAAGGCTCTGCATCAAACAACGGCACATTTTATCCCCATAGAAGTAAAAAAGGTATACTCGTACAGCTGACATAGAGAAGCTGTATGTGTTATAATTTACGACAAACCACAAATCAGAATTTAGTGAGGAAGAATAAATGTTAGTTTCGAGGATAAAAGAAGAAGATTTGACATTGGAAATAGTAGATAGGTTATTGTTTCAAGGTTTAGAGGATACAGGAGAAGATGCTGACTGCATTATTGTATTAGGGAGTGCCAAGGCTGCGAAATATAGAGTACCTGTAGCAGTTGATGCCTACAATGCTGGACGAGCAAGCAAGCTGATGCTATGTGGTGGCAAATTGCAAGACTTTCCCACAGGAAAATGCAGCGAAGCTGAGCATATGTGTAAAGCTGCTTTAGAAGCAGGTGTGACCATAGAAAATATCATTTTAGAGGATTCATCTCAAAATACAGTAGAGAATATCCTCTTTGCACTGATAGAGTTGCAACGAACTTTTTGGCTTAATAAAGTTTCTAAAGTGTTGTTGGTTACTACAGCCTATCACATGAAACGAAGCTTGGCTATTGCTCGGTATTTGTTCCCGAAACATATCACGATTCTTCCATGCCCGGCAAATGATAACAATACAAGACGGGAGAACTGGATGAATACAGAGGAGGGTTTTGAACGAGCAAAGGGAGAAGCAATGAAAATTGTTAGATATGTAGTCGATGGTGTTTTTCCGGACTTTGAAATATAGTTTTTACTAAATCTATTAGTCGGGGATATCAAGAAACGGAGTGTATCGAATTTATTCGATACACTCCGTTTGGGGTTTGGGCATCTTCTAAATAACGTCTTTATCCAGCGTTAAGATTTGCGGAACATTTTTAATAGTAAATTTTTCGGAAGAAAAGTTATAAAATAACATTTTTTTGTTTGCCCGACAAAAATGCTTCGATGTTATCAAATACAATTTGTGCACGGGCAAGCATCGATTCAGCAGAAGCAAAGGCAACGTGAGGAGTAACAATGGTGTTTTTGCTATGTAAAAGCGGATGAGTTGTATCCAGTGGAGGCTCTTTTTCAAATACATCAATGCCTGCACCGGAGAGGTATCCAGCGTTTAAGGCGTCTGCCAAAGCCTGGGAATCAACGACAGGTCCACGAGCGGTGTTGATAAGATAAGCTCCCTGTTTCATCTTGGCAATGGATTGTGCATTGATGAGGTGTTTAGAATCGTCGTTAATTGGACAATGCAGAGAAACGATGTCAGAACGGTTTAACAGTTCATCTAAAGAAGTAAATTCCATAAAGGAAGGTTCGTTTCCGGTAATGTGCCGCTTGTATCCCAATACTTTGCAGCCAAAGGCGTGGCAAAGCTCGGCAGTGCGGCAGCCGATTGCGCCGGCACCAACGATACCAACTGTTTTTCCACGCAGCTCACAGCCAACCAAACCGTCTTTTGTCTGTCCCTGACGACAGCGCTGCTCTACTTGTGGAATATTTCGTAACAGGTTCAGCATCATGCAAAGTGCAATTTCGGCAACAGCTTGTGTGGAATATCCGGCAGCGTTGCTCACCTTAACACCCATTTCTTTTGCAGCTGCAAGGTCAACATGGTCAACACCGGTGAAAGCAACATCAATAAACTTCAGGTTTTTGCAGGCACGGATAACCTCTTTGCTAAGAGGCATATTGGCGATCATAATAATGTCTGCATCTTTAGCACGTTCGATCTGTACTTGAGGATTGCTATCTTTCGGGTAAGATGTAAAAGTATGTCCTGCATCCACCAGTGGTTTTGCACATTCGTTTAATATTTCCTGGGAAATACCCAGCGATTCCAGTAAAACAATTTTCATAAAAATCCCTCCGAAAAAGATTTTAATTTCTGATAAGATTATTATAACCTCTCTTTCAGATGATGTAAATATACAGGGGTATCAATCAATACAGCTTGTCATTTGCATTATAATTGATGATCTAGTCAGACAAAAGAAAATCGGTATTTTATATCAGAGATGACTTTTCTTACAGAATGGTTTATAGTATAATGTAGGAAATTTTATTGTGGAGGAAGAGTATATGGCGAGAGAAGATTTTTTTAAACGTCAAATTGAGGGCATCATTCGGGTATATGCGAAATTATTGTTTAACAAACAATATAAGAGCGATGACTGGGACGAGCAAATTTTTATAGCCTTACAGGGAGAGCCTCTTTCTTTACAGGACGATTTGGAAAGAATCATAGAACATGGGGAAATTGATGCAGCGGAAAATCTGTTGTTCGAGGTGCTGGAGGAAGCGATTTCCGAAAAAGTGAACCGTAACGAATGTGAAGAACTTATCACATGGTTTTATGAGCAATTAGACAGAATGAGCGATGAGGAACTGGAGTATGGAAACTTTAGCAGAGAAGAAATTATGCAGGGACAAGCAGAGGCATTGCTGCTCTGTATGCAATCGCAGTATTAAACGTCCCATATGTTGGGTTGCAGTTACTTTTCTGGTTGTAACAGCAATTTTTTTACCGTTGTATCAAGAGAGGATGCTGCCTAATACAAATTCTCTTCAAAGAGGAATGATATTGGGAGCCGTGATTTTACCGGTCATATTGATAATAAATTTTATATTATATTTATTCGATAAAAGGAAACGATGGATTTCGGCTGTACTGTTGTTATCACTTTCTGCAACAGTGGCACTTGTCAGCTGTTTTGCAGCGACAGAACGGACCATGGCAGCAGTATACCCTTTTCAAGGGGAAAAACTTAGCTTGACAGCACAGGTGCTGGAATGGGATGTTGCCGATTATGGATGTAAATATCTTGTCCGTACGGTGGGAAATGAGGAGATACCAAACGGAATACTTGCTCGTGTGTACAGCTATGGAGAATCTGCGGCAGATGAGGGGGATTTGATTCATTTTTCTTCTGTGATAGAAACCAAATTAAAAAACTACGATTATGGAAGAAATATTTTCTTTTATGCTTTTGCAGGAGAAGAACCGATCGAACGTCTGCAAAAAGGCGAATCCATAAGAGGAAAATTGATGCAGCTCACTGAGAAGCTGTATGATCCTCCTGTATTGGGGCTGATTCAAGGGGTTTTGTTTGGCGAAAAGAAAAATATGGAAGCTCCTTTTTCGCAGATGATGAAGCAAGCCGGTTTAGTACATCTGCTTGCTGTATCAGGAATTCATATCAGTTTGCTGGCAGCTTTTTTCACAAAATTTTTAAAGGCTTTAAAAATACCTTCTCGTATTGCAAATTTAATCTCACTTTTTATGGTATGGGGCTATGTTGCTTTGGCACAATTCTCTCCATCAGCGGTTCGTGCAGGAATTATGGCAAGTTTTTATGCTGTTGGATTCTTTTTAGGCAGAGAAAATGACAGCTTGTCGGCACTTTCGGCAGCAGCTATTTTAATTGTGGGAATTGCACCGTTTTCTATCTATTCCGTTTCGTTTCAGCTTTCTTTTTTGGTAACGCTGGGGATTGTGCTTTGTGCAAAACCGTTGACACAGCTTTTTAATCAATCTTGTTTGGTAGCATTTTTGATGGGGACGATGGGCAGAAAAGGAGAGAAGATAATACACTCTGCCTGTGTGACGGTTGCAACCACACTTGCCGCAAGTGTCTTTTCTGCACCACTTTTGCTGTATTATTTTTACTCTCTTCCGGTTTGGGGGATTTTAGCGGCTTTGCTGGCATTGTGGGCGGTGTCTCCGCTGATGATTTTGGCAATGTTATCTCTTGGATTTGGAATAATTTGGTTAGTAAGCGGGTGGGGAGTTTTCTTAATTGCCGCAAACACCGCAGCAGGTTTAGCGGGTATTTTTGCAAGGTGGATACTCCTTGTCAGTAAAGCAGTTTCACAGCTTCCGTTCACTACATTTGATTCCCATGAAATTCCGGTGATGCTTTGTTTTTGTGTTGTGTTGGTGCTTGTATTCATGATGACCCATCATTTTGCAAAACTACCACTGCCACAGCGCACAATAAGAGCAAAGTGTTGTTTTAGTGGATGTGTGTTGTGCTTTTGCAGTGTGATGATTGCACATCAGCTTGCGGGTGCATCGGTGTTGAGTATATTTTCCACAGAAAATGCGTTGATTTTGTGTAAGGATGAACAGGCAGCGGTACTGGGAGATATAAAAAGTGTCTATGAAGAACAAAAAATTTCTTCTATCCTTCGTTGTGAACAGGTGGATTCGCTTGAACTACTGTTTTGCGACAGTACAACGACCGATAAAAGTTACGGACTAGATACCTTGCTTTCGGAATTTGATACAAAGGTTACGGTTGTAGAGCCTCAAGGGGCGTTATATCCACACATTCAAAAGGCAATGTATTCTGGAAAGATGGTAGCTCCGCAGGGAATTTCTGCAAGACTTATGGGGGATATAACAATTAGGCAGGGAGAAGATGGTATACAGATTTTTGCAGCAGGAAAAAAACTGTTAAAAGCATCAGAAAATTATGATATAATAGAAGGTAGTGTAAACGATGGATATGATGCTGTTTGGGAATCAGGAAACTGGAACTTAGAGCCGTGTCAAGAAATGGGATTGTTCTCTATACTTCGGGAAAAGCCGGTTTTAAAACTGCGGATGGACAGAAAGGCAGGAACACAGAATGATTTTTAAAGAGGAAAGCCAGCTGCTGCAAAATATCAAACAGGGATATCTTTATCGGGTGTATCTGCTCTATGGTGAGGAAAAATACTTAAAAGAAATGTACCTCAAACGTTTAATCCATTTAGCAGCACCGGAGGATTTTCAGGAGTTTAACTTTCACCGCTTTGACGGAACACAGCTTTCGGTAGACAGTTTGATAGAATCTTGTGAGGCTATGCCGTTTTTGGCAGAGCAGCGGTGTGTGGTAGTAGATAAATTCGATTTTGAAGCGATGAATTCGCAGGATAAAGAAAAGATAACAGAACTGTTGCAGGACCCGGTATCCACTACGGTGTTAATTTTGATTGTGGATAAAGAGGAGTTTCTTCCTAAAAAAAATGCAGCTGCAAAAAAACTGGTTAACTTATGTGATAAAGCAGGGGCAGTATTGGAATTAAAGAAAAGAGAAAGCTCGGATCTTGTTCGATTTATCCGTTCTAAATTGGAATCCAGAGGATGCTCTATCACCAAAGATCAAGCTGTTTTTTTAATGGAACGCTGCGAAAAGGATATGCTGACAATTTCCGGAGAATTAGAAAAACTGGCAGCTTTTGCACAGCAGACAAAAGAAGAAGGTTCCGACCGTCCTGTGGAAATCACATCGGCTATGATTGAAAAAGTGACCTGCAAAACGGTAAGCGCATCGGTTTATGATCTGGCAAAGGCGATTCTTGCCGACCGCTTTGAAAAAGCTATGCATATGGTCGAAGACCTTTTATATCTTCGCTATCAACCGACAGTAATTTTGTCGGCATTAGCCGGAGCATATCTTGACTTGTATATTGCCAAAACAGCAAAAAATATGGGTTTGGGAGAGGAAAGTATAAAGCAAAATTTTTCTTATAAAGGCAGAGATTTTGTGGTAAGAAATAGCTTGAGAGATTGCTCAAAATATTCTACACAGGTCTTGCGTAATTCTATCAGTTATCTTGCTGCTACTGATTACCGAATGAAAAGCAGCCGTGCCGATAGTGGAATTTTGCTGGAGCAGGCAATAACAGAGTTGTTTTTAATAGCCTCAGGGCAAAAAAGATAGAATAAAGGATAGATGCAAATGATACATACAGACCGTGTAATTGTGGTAGAGGGAAAATATGATAAAATAAAGCTCAAAGGTCTTGTTGACGGGGTGATTGTTTGCACCGACGGCTTCCGCATTTATAAGGATAAAGAAATGCAGTCGATGCTTCGCACATTGGCAAAAAAGCAAGGGCTTGCAGTACTGACCGACTCTGATACTGCCGGTTTTAAAATCAGGGGATTTTTGCGCAGTATTTGTGGAAAAGACAATATTATAGATATCTATATTCCGGACCTTTATGGAAAGGAAAAAAGAAAACCACACCCTTCTAAAGAAGGAAAGCTGGGGGTAGAGGGAATCCCGGAGGATATTTTAGCACAGTCTTTGACCAAAGCAGGAGTGGGTGTTTGCAAGGTAGAACAGCCGACAGATCCGATAGAAAAAATGGATTTGTTTGAGCTTGGATTGAGCGGATTACCCGACAGTGCTTCACGACGAAAAAAACTGATGGTAAAATTGGGACTTCCGGAGCATTTAACCACCAATGCACTGGTAACAGTGTTGGGAGCTTTGATGAGCCGCAGTGAGCTGATAGAACTGTGTGAAGAATTATTTGAAAATAAGGGAGATTTGCCCGAAATTTTATAAGATAGGATACAGGAGGAACGGCTTGTGGGACTTGATACGCTGAGCTTCAGCTTTTTGTTTTTGCCGGCACTGTTGCTGGTGTTTTCAATTTCACCGGCAAAGTATAAAAATTTATCATTAGCAGTGGCGTCCCTGTTGTTCTATGCTATGAATGACTGGGGAAATTTGCTATTGATGTTTTTTTCAATTTTATTTGATTATCTGGTTTGTTCTAAAATGGTGCGTTCCAGCGGAAAAATGAAGGGCAGACAGATCATGTTTTGGGCAAGCAGCCTTAAAAATATTTCACTGATTTTGATTATGATGGCAGCAATGCAGCTGTTTAAAATACCGCTGCCGTTAGGATTGCTTGTCTATACCACCACTTCGATGGGATATGTGATTGATGTTTATAACGGTGATGAACGTTTTGACGGAAGTTTTGTTGATTATTTGGTGTTTACCTCCTTTTTCGGAAAACTGTTTGCAGGTCCAATCGTCCGTTATTCTGATTTAAAAAGTCAGTGGGAAAACAGAAACCTTTCGACAGAACGAGTTTGTCAAGGCAGCCGCTTGTATGTTGGTGGTCTGGGAAAACTTGTGTTGTTGGCACAAGGAAATATTGCAGTGCAGCAGGAGATACAGCAAATTCCAACGCAAGATGTGACAGTACTTTCGGTATGGTTATTGATTATTACATCCACCTTTGCCCTGTATTATACGCTGACCGGTTATTGTGATATGGCAAGAGGATTGGCTAATTTTTTCGGAATGGACTTTCCGGAAAATTTTCATCATCCGTTTCAATCCAGAACCGTATCAGATTTTTTTAATCGCTTTAATATTACCGTGACCCAGTTTATCAATCGTTATGTCTATGTTTTTTTGGGTGGAGATACAAATGGTGTACTTTCCACCATTGTAAATACCTTGTTGACCACAATGCTGATGGGATTGTGGTTTGGCATACGTCTTAATTATCTTGTCTGGGGAATTTATTTTACAGGATTTATTCTTTTAGAGAAATATTTTTTGATGGACTATCTTAAAAAGATACCGCCGATTTTTGATAGGATGTATACCTTTGTGGTTGTCATGTTTTCCTTTACCATCTTTTCGGGCAGCAGTCTTCGAGTAACAGGATATTATTTAAGCAGTATGTTTGGCATGAACGGACTGCCGTTTTATAATAACTATATCTCATATATTATATCCACCCATTATTTGGTGATTTTACTGAGCTTTTTCTTTGCAACCAGCCTTACCGTTTTGCTTGGGAACTTGATTCGCACCAAGATGCCATATTTGCTGCACCTGCTTGATCTGGTAATTTATGGCGGAATTTTGCTGGCATCGATTGCATTTTTGATTTAACAGAAAAGGAGGAAATGGTGTTGAAGAAAAAGATTCTTCCGGAGTTCATGTTGGCTCTTATTCTAGGCACAATTGGGTGCTGGGCAATGTTTTTTGGAGAAGGATTTCCAAAACTGAATCGATACTATCGTTTAAAAGATTACCTTGAAGATTTAGAAAAAGCAATGGGACAAAGCATACCATTTTCCGAAGAGTTATCGGATTTGGCTGTTCAAATCAAAACAAAGGGCGGAGCAAGAGAGTTTGATGACATCTTTATCGGAGATGATATTTTGGTGGAGGATATTGGTTATCCGAATGAAGAACAAATGAATAAAAACATCAGTACCCTATTAAAATTTTCGGAAAACAGTAGAATCCCTACTTATGTCATGTTGCTGCCAACAAAATGTGCAATTAAACAAAACGAAATTCCACAGGCAGCACCCTTGTTTAACCAAAAGCAATTTATTGAAAAGACATATAATAACCTCTTGGGAAAAGCGACGGTAGTTGATGTTTATCCGGCACTTTTTTCAAAACTCAACGAAGATCTGTATTATAAAACAGATCCGGGATTTACAGCACTTGGAGGATATACAGTATATGAAGTTCTGGCTCAGAGGTTAGACAACATTCCAAAGCCGCAGGAAGATTTTGATATTCAGTATATTACTCATGATTACTATGGAGAAACCTATCAAAAATCAAAATGGAAGAGTGTTTCCCCCGATGTCATTGCCGTTTACCGCTATCAAAAAAATAATAGAAATTATATGGTTACCCACAATGAAGAATATCAGTATAGTTATGATTCTCTTTATCCGGAACAAATGATGCAGTTAAGCGATGACAAAGATGTTTTGTTGGGTGGAAATACTGGGGACATTACAATACGAAGCAATTTAAAAAATGAGAATACATTGTTAATCATCGGAGATGACAGCATCCTGCCGGCAGTTCCGTTTCTGGCAGCACATTACTCCCAGATTCGTTTTATCGACCCTACCGAGATGAGCAGTCAGGAGCTGGCACAGATTGATTGTTTTAGCTATCAAAGATTGCTGATCAGCTATTCGGTGGACACTTTTATTCATGATGATTCTCCGGAAAAGGTTGCATTTCTTCGTACTGCACAGGAGGAAGAATAACGGATATTATTTTGATTTTTGCTCAAAGATTTTTGTTTGTGAATCAACCTCCAAATAAAGCAGCCCATCTTCAAAGAAAAATCGTCCACTTACAGCACCCATCTCTCTTCCATCCATCACAAAGCCTTGTGGGTTTTGACGGTCGGGGGAATCGAGGACAGGTGAAGTGAGTTCATAAGAAAAAACAAAATCGTTTAGACGTATTTCTGAGGGCGTAATTTGCATTTGAATAGGGACTTTATCTTGACTGAACCAACTGCCATAGAGATTGGGGACATCTTTATCGGACTTTAAACAAAGCATTGTGATAACAATAAGCCCCAATAACAAGCCGGCAAACAACACGGTTTTCAGTTTTTTGAAACGAAAAACAAAAAAGCGATTCATAAGGCACCTCCTATAAGATAGAAAAAGTCTGTTCTATTCTATGCAGGAGAACAGGGATTTTAGAAGGGAAAGAGAAATGGAAGAAATTAAGGACAGAATTTTGAAGAAAAGAACCTTTCAAAGAAAAGGCGTTGGGGCAATCTTGTCGGTTTTGGGAAGAGGTTTGAAAGTTTGCAGCAAGACAGATAAGCTGGTAAAACAGGAGTTAGAATCTTTTCCGGTTGACTTTGTGTTTGCAGTAGGGATTTTTGGCAGCCGTCATCCACTTATTTTGCAGAATCGTGTTGATGGGTTACAGCATATTCATGAATCCTTTGCATCGGTTTGTCAAAAACTGTCTATTCCATATTCTTTGACCAGTCGTTTTTCAGCTGGTAAGATAGAGCCGGAAAAAATGCTGGAGATTCGATTTAAAAGTGTGGAGGCAGGGTGGAGAATGGTGACAGGTCAGCTGTCTGCACCGCAGGCATATGCAAGGCATGATTTAATAATTATTGGTGAAATTTCAAAGGCAATGGCTTTTTTAAGGTGTATAGAGCGCACAGAGGCGTATCTGATGCCTCAATTTATGTTAAAGAGAATTTTACCCAAAGGAGAAAAACTGCCACAGAAACGCTTAAAGATATGGTGGAAGATGCTGCATACAAAATCAGAGGATAATCACCAAAAAAGACAGCTGAAAGGAGAAGAATAATGTCGGAATATTTTGAGTTTTATAACCCGGTAAAATTGCTGTGCGGGGAATCTGCTTTAGAAAATATCCCGTATGAGCTGGAAAGGCTGGGAGCACACAGACCGATTATTCTGGTCAGCCGCACTATGATGCAAAATGGAATATTGGAGATGATAGGAGGACACTATCATGCTGTCATTGAAAGCGATATTCCAAAAGATTCTTCTTTTGAGGTGGTGGACGATTTAGCGTCCAGAGCAAGGGTAGAAGCTTGTGACAGTGTACTGGCAATAGGAGGCGGTTCTGTACTGGATACAGCAAAGGCTGTGAGAGTGCTTCTTTCTCAAAAAAAGATGATGCTTCGGGAATTGTTAGGAAGCGAGTGGCTAACTCATGGAGAAAGGATTCCCTTTATCATGGTTCCAACCACCTCCGGAACAGGTTCTGAGTGTACAGGGGTAGCGGTCGTTCAGGACGATAAACTCAAGGTAAAACAAGAGATTGTTTCAGATTCTTTTTTGCCCGATGTAGCAGTGCTTGATCCACGCTGTACCGAAAAACTTCCACCAAAGTTGACGGCTTCTTGTGGTATAGATGCCCTTACACATGCGATCGAAGCTTATACAGGATTGCAAAAAAATCCACTTTCAAACGCATATGCCTATGCTGCGGTACAGCTGATTGGTAAAAATTTAATTGCAGCAGTAAGAGAACCCAAAAACGAAAATTATCGCATGGCGATGGCATATGCTTCTGCAATGGCGGGAATTGCGTTTTCTAACTCGATGGTGGGTGTTGTTCATGCAACAGCTCATGCATTGGGAAGTGTGTGCGGAGTGCCCCATGGTGAAGCGGTGGGGTTAATGCTGCCAAGAGTGATGAGGTGGCAGTTGGATACAGTGGAACAGGGTTACAGCGAATTGCTGTGCGCTTTTTGCGGACCGGAATACTATGCGGAAACTCCGGCTCGTCAAAGAGGAGAGAAGCTGATTGAAGCAATCGAAGATACCTTGTTGCATCTTCATCAAAAATGTGGAATCCCGACAACTTTGAAGGAAGCAGGGGTTCAGCCAAAGGATATTCGTAAAATTGTTAATTTGGCAGCAAATGATGGTGCATTGCTTGTCAGTCCAAAATCCGCGAGAAAAGAAGATATTTTTGAAATATTGCAGAATATGAAATAGTACAAAAAATCCAACGTCCACATTTGTATTTCTCAATACAGATGTGGACGTTGGATATAGGGATTTATTTTATAGAAAGAGCTTAGAAATGGGGTATCAAAAGGAAAATAATGTTGAATTATTCGGAAATCAGTTTGCCTAATTCACGGCACTGTTCCAGTCCGGCAGCGTCAGGGGTTTCGTTCAGAATAAGACCTTCGCCGGAAACAATTTCTGCACCAGCAGCAGTAACACGATCCTGCCAATCACGCATCCATTGACCATCTCCCCAACCATAGGAACCGAAGAGGGCAACCTTTTTGCCGGAAAGATTCTGTTCAAGATCAGTGAAGAATGGATCAAATTCGCTTTCTTCTAAAACTTCTCCACCCATTGCAGGACAGCCCAGAGCCAGTCTTTCATAGGTAGCAGCATCAGCAGCGGTTGTGTCGGAAACATTCATTAAAACAGCTTCAGAACCACTTGCGTTGATGCCTTCAGCAACTGCTTCTGCCATAGACTGAGTGTTGCCGGTTCCGGACCAATAAATTACAGCAATTTTATTCATTGTAAAAACCTCCAATATGAAGAATAAATTTTAAGCAGCCTTTGCAGGCGAAACAACTAATTCAGTAAGTGGGCTACCTGCCATCAGATGGGAAAACAGGATTGCACGGCAGCGGTCAAATTTTTCAAAACATTGTTTTGCAGAATCTACGTCGCTGTATACTTTCCAGTAACCACATAGTTTGCAACCCTCTCCCTTGAATCGGCGGAAACCCAGAACATCTTCTAGAGGATATCCAAGAAATACGCCGATTTCATGAGGAAAGTTATCGGCAGAAGTGAGCCTGCTTTTTAGATGAGAGAGCAAATGATCCACGTCGATTGAAGAAGAGATGGGATAACCTTCCTCTGCAAGCAGAGATTGCACAGCCGGGGAAGAAAGCTGTGCCTGAAGCATCTCTCTACGGAATATCAGCAACAGCCAACGGCAACTACATTCACAAAGTATGGAGAAAGAGATTCCCTTACAAGACAATAACCCTGAGTATTCCTGAACCAGTTCGGGAAGATTGGGATAGTCCTCTTTAGAAAGGGAAAGTAGATTTGCCGGTTTTAATCCGCTGAGAGTGGGGGAGCAGTGGTAAACCAACGCTTTATCAAATCTAAACATGAATAACACCTCACATAGTTAGTAATTGCTAACCAAAAGGAAAAAGAAAAAGGAGACAAACTCCATTTGGTTTCATATGGGTTAGTTATTGCTAACCTGTGCTTATAATATATCATTTTCAGAAAAGAATGTCAAGAAGGAAAAAGTTAGCAATAGCTAATTTAAGAAATAAAGATATAAAAAAGGTTCCCCGCCATTTGTGACAGGGAACCTAAAAAAGCTATTTATGAATCTGACTGTGTATTGGTGCTGTTTTGACGTTTTGCTTCCATTGCTTGTTCTACCATCATATCTTTAATTTTCATCAGACGAGCCAGATTTCCACGTTCGTTTTCATCCAGTTTCATCTTAATATATTTGATGGTTTCCTGAAGGTCAGGAATCTGAACATACTCCAAAGCGTTTACACGACGGCGGGTACGTTCGATTTCCTCTGCAATCATCTGTGCACTTTTTTCAATCTGAGCAAGTTCCAGAAGATGAGGAAGAACGTTTTTTACAGCAGCTACGGAATCATCCAACTCGCCGGAGGTGGAAACAAAACCGTAAGAATAAATATCGCTGTCAGAATTTTCAGAGGCAATAAACTCAAAGGAAGGAACAGTAACGCTCATAACGTTGCGTTCGCCTACTTCAAGGTCAATGCTTTGCTTTGGAAGCATCAATGCTTCTTCCAGCATCTGAGGACTCATGACTGCACTTGCAACCACAAATCCACCGTAGATGTCGCTGATTTCTTTTTCAACCTGTTCTCGCAGTTCCTTGTTTTGACGAATCAAATCAAGGAACTTTTTCATCAGGTCATCTCGCTTATCTTTCAGCAGCTTGTGACCTCTGATAGAGGTGGCAAGACGTTTTTTCAAACGGGACATCTCCATACGGGTTGGGTTGACGTTAATCAATGCCATTTATTACCCCTCCTTATTTGTCTTTTTTCGGAAGGTATTTTTCAATCATCTCAGGCTTGATACGTTTCAGCTCAGATTCTGGCAGGATGGAGAGCAGCTCCCAGCCGATGTCGAGGGTTTCCTCGATAGAACGGTTGGTATAATAGCCCTGGGAAACATAGCGTTTCTCAAACTCATCCGCAAATTTTGCGTACAGCAGGTCGGTTTCGGAAAGAGCAGCTTCACCCAGAATGCTCATCAGCTCTTTTGCATCTTTACCACGAGAGTATGCAGCAAACAGCTGGTTGAGGGTTCCGGAGTGGTCTTCACGGGTTTTTCCAACACCGATACCTTTATCCTTCAAACGGGACAGAGAAGGCAGTACGTCAATTGGAGGGGTGATATTCTTGCGGTACAGATCACGGGACAGAATAATCTGACCTTCGGTGATGTATCCGGTCAAGTCAGGGATTGGGTGAGTTTTATCATCTTCCGGCATGGAAAGAATAGGAATCATGGTGATGGAACCTTCGGAGCCCATCTTTCTTCCGGCTCTTTCGTACAGAGTAGCCAAGTCGGTGTACAGGTAGCCCGGATAACCACGACGACCAGGAACTTCTTTACGAGCAGCGGAAACCTCACGCAGAGCCTCTGCGTAGTTGGTGATATCGGTGAGGATAACCAGAACGTGCATATCTTTTTCGAAAGCCAGATATTCAGCAGCGGTCAGAGCCATACGAGGAGTAGAAATACGCTCGATAGCAGGGTCGTTTGCCAAGTTCATGAACATTACGGTACGGTCGATAGCACCGGTTTTGGTAAAGTCGTTGATAAAGAAGTCAGCTTCCTCGAAAGTGATACCGATAGCAGCAAATACTACTGCGAATTTATCGTTAGCGTTCAGTACTTTTGCCTGACGGGCAATCTGTGCAGCCAGTTTTGCGTGTGGCAGACCGGAACCGGAGAAGATAGGCAGTTTCTGACCACGAACCAGTGTGTTCAGACCGTCGATAGCAGAGATACCGGTCTGGATAAATTCGTTTGGATATACACGAGCAGCAGGGTTCATAGGAACGCCGTTGATGTCAATTCTCTCATCAGGAATGATGTCCGGACCACCGTCAATTGGGCGACCCATACCGGAGAATACACGTCCCAGCATATCTTCGGAAACAGGCAGCTGAAGTCCATGACCGAAGAAACGAACTTTACTGTCACGAAGGTTAATACCTGCGGAGCTTTCAAACAACTGAACAACAGCGTTTCCGCCATCTACTTCCAGAACTTTGCAGCGGCGAATTTCACCACTTGGCAGTTCGATTTCGCCCAGCTCGTCGAAGGTAACGCCTTCTACGCCGGAAACCATCATCAGAGGACCTGCGACTTCTCTTATAGTGCGGTATTCTTTTAACATTATGCAGATACCTCCTCGGAAATAACTTTTGCAACAGATGTTTCAATTTCTGTCATAGTATCCTGGAAGTATGCTTCAAATTTTTCTTCAGGAACATATTTTGCACGAGCAATTTTTTCGGATACAGGCAGATGCAGCAGTTTATCAACTTTAACACCGCTGTTCAATGCGTTCTTACATTCTTTAGAGAAAGAAAGAATCATTTTGAGCATCTTGTACTGTTTTTCATTGGAGGTATAAGTATCAGCATCATCAAATGCGTTCTGCTGGAGATAGTCTTCACGAACAGAACGTGCAGATTCCAAGGTTAAACGGTCAGGAGCAGACAGGGAGTCGTAACCAACCAGTTTTACGATTTCTTCCAGCTCGGATTCCTGCTGGAGCAGAAGCATTGCATCATGATGCAGACCGGACCATTCGTCCGAAATATTTTTGTCCATCCACTCGCCGATCTGATCCATATACAAAGAGTAGGAAGTCAGCCAGTTGATAGCAGGGAAGTGACGTTTATAAGCAAGAGAGGAATCAAGACCCCAGAATACCTTAACGATACGCAGGGTAGCCTGTACAACAGGGTCGGAGTTATCACCGCCGGCAGGGGATACAGCGCCGATAGCGGTCAGAGAACCTTCACGAGCATCGGTACCATTACAGATAAAACGACCTGCACGCTCATAGAACTGAGCAAGACGAGAAGTCAGGTAAGCAGGGTAACCTTCTTCACCAGGCATCTCTTCCAAACGACCGGACATTTCACGCAGAGCCTCTGCCCAACGGGAAGTGGAGTCAGCCATGATAGCAACAGAGTAGCCCATATCACGGTAATACTCAGCAATGGTAATACCCGTGTAAATGGAAGCCTCACGAGCAGCAACAGGCATATCGGAGGTGTTTGCAATCAGAACAGTACGGAACATCAAAGATTCGCCGGTTTTAGGGTCTTTCAGTTCTGGGAACTCGTTCAGAACGTCGGTCATTTCGTTACCACGCTCACCGCAGCCGATGTAAACAACGATGTCTACGTCAGACCATTTTGCAAGCTGGTGCTGTACAACAGTTTTACCGGAACCAAAAGGACCAGGAACAGCAGCTGTACCGCCTTTAGAGATAGGGAACAGGGTGTCAATAACACGCTGTCCGGTAATCATCGGAATATCAGGAGAGAGCTTCTGAGCATATGGACGCTGTACACGAACAGGCCATTTTTGGAGCATGCAGACATCGTGGATGTTGCCCTCTTTGTCTTTGATTTTTGCAATGGTTTGGGTAATGTTGTAGCTGCCGGAATAAATCTCGACAATCTCACCTTCAGCCCCCTGTGGAACCATAACTTTATGGGTAACGATAGAAGTTTCCTGAACAGTACCGAGAATATCACCCATAACAACATGATCGCCAACTTTAGCAGTTGCAACGAAGTCCCACTTCTTTTCGTGGTCCAGTGAAGTAACCTCAATACCTCTGGTGATATTGCTTCCTGCAATTTCTCTGATCTTGGTCAGAGGACGCTGGATACCATCAAAAATGCTGGTTAGAACACCCGGAGCCAGCTCAACGGACAGAGGAGCACCGGTAGATTCAACCAAATCTCCAGGACCGATACCGGCAGTTTCCTCGTATACCTGAATAGATGCCTTGTCATCTCTCATCTCGATAATTTCACCGATGAGTTTCTGTTTGCCTACGTGCACTACGTCGAACATATTGGCGTCACGCATATTTTCAGCAACAATCAGCGGACCGGCAACTTTAACAATTTTGCCTTGGCTCAATATTTTCACCTACTTTTAATTCAGTCTGCCACAGAATTTCTGTGGACCTTTGCATAACATGAAAAACAAATTTTTACAGGAACCTTCCCGTAAAAACAGGGATAAAACAATGGAATCAAGCTAGTCCTCGTTAAAGAGGATGTCTGCACCGACAGCTCTTTCAACGTTCTTCTTGACATTTTTAATGCCAATACCAAGGTTGCCGTCTTTACCGGGAATTGGAATAATAGCCGGTGTTGGACTTTCCTTGTATTCGTCGATAATCTGAGGAATCTGAACATAAGCTTGCTCAGTGATAAAGATAATACCGTAATCACCTTTACACAGAGTAGTCATCACGTCGACAATTTCCTGCTGTGTGGCAGCCATAAATACCTCAAAACCTACTGACTTGAAGCCGAGGACACTGCCTTTGTCGCCGACAACTGCAATTTTTTTACGCATAAGTTTCCCTCAGCCTTTCTGTGATTTTGTCCGGAGCCACACCGGCAATTTTGGAAGCCATGACAATGCGGATTGCCTGTACCTCATTCTCTTTTGCAAGCAGATAGGAAAGAACCGGTTCAATACCAAATGGTGTAAAGCGGGATTCTTTCAAAATTGCGATCATGTAATTATCGCACAGCTTTTCAAAATTAGAAAGAGTGCCTCTGTTTTTAATTGCATCATATGCACCGGAAAGAGCCGGACCATATGCGGTAGAGTCAAGCATTTCAAAGAAATCATCAAAACTCTTTAAAAACAGGTCGTAATAGCGTTCAACAGGGATGCTTCCACCCTGTGCCAAAACTTCCTTCAAGAAATTAAGTTCCTGTCCGATTCGTTTGATACGGATGAAGGAACGGATATTTGCAATGTCGATGTAAGCATCGACCAGACGGGTCAAGAATTTGCTCTTGTATGGTTTTGCCAAAACGGACATACTTTCTAAAACAGCACGGTCGATAATGACATCCACAAGCTGTGGGTCATTAAGCTTAGCAAGAGAATCTCTTGCTTTAACAGCTGCTTGTGCAAGCTTTGGAGCAAGTGTTCCAAAGTCACCGTCACGCAGTCCTGTACGCAGAACTTTTTCGTCAACGGTTCCCAGCGGGATCAACAGTCCGTCAGCGGAACTGCCGGCAGCCTGTGCTTTAATCAGTGTTTTGAGGTTGTGGCCATCATACTTTAAACGGAAAATCTCGAACATCTCCGGATTTGGAGATGCCTTTTCCAGACGTTCATAAGTGGAGAAAAGCTCCTGTGTCAGAGCAGATTCAAAGTCCCTGTAATCATAGTCCACACCAATTCCGGCATCGGTTACCGTTTTATATGCTTCCTCAGCAGAAGCTGCGGCAATCATTTTGTTCAGTGCCTGTGTGCCAATCATTTTGGTTTCCTGTGCACGGATATTAGCGGACAGATAAAGATACTGGGTATCTTTTATTTTGTTCAAACCACGCACCTCCTTACCTGCGAAAACTGAGTAATGATTATTCGGTTAAAATTTTTGCAACTTCGCCCTCAAGCTCGTCACGAATATTTTTAACCAAGATTTCGTAGGAGAGGTTTGTTTCAATACTGCCTTCGGCAAGAATCATGCCGCCCTTCATAGAGCCGCATTTTTCGGAAAGAGAAACAGTGTAGTTTTTGTTATTGGATTTCAGCTGAGCAGAGATTTCTTCTACGAGCTTTTGACCAAAAGAGGTCTTATCTTTCTCGTTGAGGATAACCTGAGCGTCGCCGGAGAGATATTTTGCGGCAGCTTTTGCAAGCAGAGAAACCTGCTTGTCAGCGCTTTGTGTGCAAAGCTGTTCCAAAGCTTTTTGGAAAGCTTTTTCAATAACTTCGCGCTTATACTGCAGCATTAAATTTCTATGAATCAAGCCGGACTGGGACTCTACACGTTCTGCAATAGCAGCTGCCTCTTTTTGTGCCTGCTGCTGCGACTGCTGTAAAATCTGCTGAGCCTGAGCCTGATAATCCTGTAAAATCTGCTGAGCTTCGTTTTGTGCTTCGGCAATTTTCTGTTCTGCCTGCACTTTTGCATCTTCAGCGATTTTACTTGTAATGCTTTCAATGTTGTTCAACCGGTTTCACCTCGATTTCAAAATTTCTGATGCACCGTTTATCATGGATTTGGTAAGACGGAATTAAGCGATTTTGCCTACGTTGATAACGAGCAGGATAGAAATCAGAAGACCGAGAATTGCGTAGGTTTCTACCATAGCGGCATAAATCATAGCTTTGGAAACTTCGCTAGGTCTCTTTGCTACAACGTTGATACCAGCAGCGGAAACACGACCCTGATGGATACCGGAGATAAGACCTGTCAGAGCAGCTGGCAGACAAGCAGCCAGAACATACAGACCCTGAGAAGATGTCAGAGGAGCAGTCTGTCCACCCATAAATCCGCAGTTAAGCATTACCATGATACCTACAAGGAAGCCGTAAATACCCTGTGTACCTGGAAGAGCCTGAAGAATCAAGGTCTGACCAAATTTTTCAGGATCCTCTGCGATCAATCCTGCAGCAGCCTCACCGGCAATACCTACACCTTTTGCTGAACCGATACCGCCAAGACCTACTGCGAGTGCTGCACCTAAAACTGCTAAAAAGTTACCAGAGAAAAAGAACTGAGCAAATGTTGTTGCTTCCATGACTAAAAGTCCTCCTTGTCAGAAATAAGAGTATATTTTGTATTAGCTTTAAATGGTTTGAATGGTTTGCCGCCGGCTTCGTAGAATTTTCCGAAGAACTCGACGTACTGCAGACGGGAAGTATGTACATAAGCTCCCAGACCGCTGATTGCAAGGTTGAAGATATGACCAAAGGCAAAGATCAGCACGAAGGCGATAACACCCAGAATATTAAGACCAGGCATAGTACCCATCATGTTGACAACGTTTGCAATAACGCCACCGGCAAGTCCCAAAGCAAGGATACGGGCATAGGAAAGAACATCGGACAGGTAGCTTGTGATATCATATAAACTCATAACACCTTTTACAAGCTTCATCAAAATGTTTTTCTCATGACGTCCCTGTGTCAGGATCAGTCCCAGTGCACCGCCAATAGCAAGAACCTTACCTACCGATGCGGTGGCAGGAATAGCAAGCATTGGCAGACCAATTAAAAGAACATACCAAAGTCCGATATCCATTAAACCGTCTAGCAGGTGTCCGCGTTTTGCAAGCATGTAAATTTTGATTCCCATACCTGTGAACAGGTGAACAGCACCAAGAACAAAGGAAAGAATCATAACCGACATTGGGTTGTTCAGTGGGTCAAGCACCATCGGGATGGAAACTGCTTTGCCAAACCAGCTTTCAGAAATCTGAGAAATCAGATTACCAAACCAGCCGCCGTACATTGCTCCCCAGAAAATGGTGGAAAGACCGCAAGCGGTACCAATCTTCATTGCATTTTTCAAAGCACCCTCGTCCGGTTTTAAAACCTTTAAACCAATCAGGCACAACAGGAAAATAATAATACCATATCCTGCATCTGCCAGCATCATTCCGAAAAACAGAATGAAGAATGGGGTTAACATCGGGGTCGGGTCAATGCCGTCCGGAGTCGGCAGAGAATACATCTCGGTAATCATTTCATAAGGCTCAACAAACTTGCTGTTTTTGAGCTTAACCGGAGGTTCATCCTCTTTATCCGGCTGGGTCATGGTGTAGTAGCATGGATATTTTTCCAGTACTTTTTTCACCTTGTCGACATCATTTTCGGTAATCCATCCTGTCAAAGCAAAAACGCTTTGTGTCTGGAAGATGTTTTCCCGAACTTTTTGGTCATCAATCTGCAAAGTGACCATATCAAAGCCCGTTTTCAGGATTTTGGAAGAGGTTGCTGCAACTTTAAGCTGCTCGGTTAATTTTTCCTCTTCTTGCTTGCAGGCTTCAATAGTGTTTTTGAGGGAAGAAATATTTTCTGCCGCTGTACCGTGTATTGCAGAGAAGTCAGGACGGTTGGTGTTGTAGCATTTTACAACATCCATTACTGCATCTTGAGCATCTTTGTGATACAGAAGGATCAGGCAGGTTACTTCCGGAGAAGAACTTACTTTGTGCAGATAGCACAGAGAAGTTGCTTCCTGAAGCTGTTTTTCAAATTCTTCCAAGTTGACGTCTGCTGCACAGGTTAAATACATCAATGCAGTAGATTTTGTCTGTGTTGTGGAAAGGTCTAGATTAAGGTCTTTCCACGGTTCCAGCGCAGTAATTTGCAGCTGGGAACGAGAGCTTGTGCTTTTCTGCTCGGCGATTTGCTTTACGATTTTGTTGATTTCATCACGAAGCTGAACAGACTCCTGATATAGGCTCTTATCAAGCATTGTGGAGAAATCGGTCAGTTCCTTTTTAGCGAACAGCCCTGCTTTTTCCTCATAAGGAGAAACAGCACGAATCGCAGAGGTGAACTTTGCAAGCTCCTGCTCCAGTTCATAGGTCTGTGCAACACCCGGCATCGTAATTTGAGAGATGCTTTCATAATCACGGATGTTTTGAGCCCCATCAATCTGGACGCACTTCTTCTTCATCAGGTCTCGCAAGAGGGATTCTTTATCTGCGAGAAAACCGATGAGAGTCAGCTTCTGCATTTTTAAAATCATAGTGTGTTCACAATCCTCTCTGCAATGAGGTTTGCCGCTGCGGTCAGTTTCTCTTGGGATTTCTCAGCCATGGTTCTGCACTCGTTCTCGGAAGCCGATCTGGAGTTTTCAAGCCAGGTTTGTGCGTCGCTGCGAGCGTGAGAAATGGTTTCCTCGGAGAGTCTGGCAGCATCGGATTTGGCATTGTCAAGGATTGCTTTGCCCTGTTTTTGCGCATCGGCACGAATTGCAACGGCTTTTTGCTGGGCTTCGCCGATCAGCTGCTGTGCAGCTTCTTCGGACTGCTTGACTTTGCTGAGTACATCTAACAAGTTTTGTCACCACCCTTTTCTTAAAGACCTGCGGAAAGAAGAACGGAATCTAAAAATAACGGCTTAACGATGCCCTTTCCGCGCAATGTTTGTGGAAAAAATAACGAGTGAAAAACTTCAAAAACCTTACTTTTTCCATATGCAGCCAGCAAAATCCAGTATTTTATGTTATAAAATGTTGTATTTTGCTAGTTGCAAAAAGAATTAAAAATTCTTCCACTATATCATAATCTAATTTATTGTACATTGTCAATAATAATTTTTAAGAAAATCAAGATAGAATTCGTAGAAAAATATAGCAAAATGACTATCCATAGATTTTTTGAAAATTAAGAAGAAAAAAACAGTAAAATTAAAATACGAAAAAAACGGCTTAATTATAAGGAATTTTAAGAAGTTTAAAAGGCTGCGTTATTTTATGATAAGAGAATTGATAAAATCCTCACATTTATCATACACCTTTTTTCAAGAAAAAGATAGACGAAATGACAAATTTATACTATAATATTTTCACAAAATAAATAAAAGAGAGGGTAATCCGAGTGAAAGAAAGTCTAATAGTACGAATAATGTCGGTGTTTGCACTAGTTTCTGTGGTGGGATTGGTGATTTTATCTGTTGGATTTTCACCAAAAGCAAAATATCCTCTCATGGTCACACAGTATCAAAAAAATACTTCATTAAAACCGCAAGACAATGAAAACGATGTTAAAAAAACTCATGATAAAATGAAAGAATATGTTATAACAGGTCAGTCACCTTCAGAAAAGGAAAATCAACATTTCCCTATGGATATCAATGCCGCCGACCGCGATGCACTGATGCAGGTGGACGGAATCGGAAAAAAGAAAGCAGATAGTATTCTTTCTTATATAAGGCAGCACGGTCCTATACAGAAGATGGAACAGTTAACTGAAGTAGAAGGAATCGGAGAAGTTACTTTGAAAAAAATATGCGAAAAATTTTATATAAAGAACTAGGGAATATAAAAAACATCAGCGGCTTCTTTTTAAGGGGAAGCCGCTGATGTTTTTTACAGCTGAATCGAGTTCAGATCGTTTAAATCCAAAATTTGCTCAAAACGCTCAATGGGGAGCTGGTTCATTTTATCGGGATGAGTTATTTGGTTAGAGTGAGAATTGATGGAACCGGTGTAAAAAGGATGGATATTTTCCAAAGGATCAATTCTTGCAAAGACAGAAGAAAGTTCGGGAGGTACTATTTGATGCGCAGAGTTATTTTTTGGATTGCAGTCATGGTGATTCTGAGAATAAAACGAGGAATCGGGATGTTTTTTTTGAGAGGAAGACGACATGAAAAAACTCCTTTTTTAAAACTTATTTTGAAAATCAGCTCCGTTTTATTAGTTTGTCTTTAAAAAAATCGCATATTCTTGGGAATTTTTGATTAAAAAACTTTTTTTGAAAAAATATCAAAAAAGGTGTTGACATTTTGAAAAAGACATAGTATAATAATCTACGTTGTCACGGGAATTGCGGTTCAAAACCAAAACGAACGGACATCAAAAATGTGGGAGCTTAGCTCAGCTGGGAGAGCATCTGCCTTACAAGCAGAGGGT
>JAHHTY010000024.1 GCA_020024325.1 Negativibacillus sp. | reverse complement strand
TCATGAAGCCAGTCTGATTTTTTGTAGCAATAAAAAAATGTCAGTGAGCTGAGGCTCCATGTCAGCGGGTAAACCCAATAAACCATCTGAATGCTGTGTGTCAAAGGAATGGTAATGGCAAGGAAGGTGACACGAACGATGCACCAGAATACCATCATAATCACCATTGGAACCACTGCTCGTCCTGCTCCTCGCAAAATAGAGGCAATGGAATGAGAGTAAGCTAGCAGGCAGTAGAATAATGCAGCGGTTCGTGCCTTTTCTACTCCAAATTGGATTACCTCCGGGGTAGAATCAAAGGCGGCAATCATCTGCGGAGCAAAGATGAAAACGACAATGCCAATCAGCTCGGCTAATATAACTGTCGCTAAAATTCCAAAACGAGCCCCCTTGCGGGTTCGTTCATATTCTTCCGCACCAAGGTTTTGCCCGACAAAGGTAGTCAATGCCAAAGTAAAACTGGTAATTGGAAGAAATCCAAAGCCTTCAACCTTACTGTAAGCTCCGTATCCTGCCATAGCCATTTCACCGAAAGAGTTGATATCGGCTTGTACAATAACATTTGCAAAGGCGATGATGGAGTTCTGCATTCCCGAAGGTAAGCCAATGCGAATGATTTCTTTGAGCATCTCAGAGTCAAAGCGAATCTTTTTAATTTCAAGACGATAGCTTTCTTTTGTTCTCATCAGCTGAATAAGACATAAGGAAGCACTGACCAGCTGAGAAATTACCGTTGCCAAGGCAGCACCCCCAACGCCGGTATGCAGACCGCCGATGAACAAAAAGTCCAATATCAAGTTGACAACAGATGAAACGATTAAATAATATAAAGGATGTCGGCTGTCACCCACTGCCTGCAAGATGCCAACAAAGATGTTATACATAACAAACCCAAGAGAGCCGGAAAAGTAAATTTGCAGATAGGTTATTGATTCCTGCATCACACTGGCAGGGGTGTCCATCCATATTAAAATCTGTGGGGTAAACAGCATCCCGATAAAAGTCATCAGAATGCCGGAAACAAGTCCGAATGCCACGGTTGTATGTACAACAACGTGCAGACTTTTATGATCCTTTGCACCAAATGATTTTGCAACAATAACACCTGCACCGGAAGCAATTCCGCTTAAAAAACCAATCAGCATAAAAATCAAACTGCCGGAAGAACTTACAGCGGCTAACGCACCACTTCCCAAATAGTTTCCGACAATCAACGAGTCAACGGTGTTGTATAGCTGTTGAAATAAATTTCCCAGCAAAATCGGAAGTGCAAAAAAAGTCATTCTTTTCCAAATTGAGCCGCTTGTCATCGGCTTTATGGTGTTTTCCATAAAATCCCACCCCGTTAAAAATTTACAAAATCGACTAAATGCGATATACTGCTATTATATATTTCTTTTTCAGACAGAACAAGTGCGAACAATGTTTTTACAAAGTGAATTTCTTCACCATAAAAATAAACACAGATAAACTTATCTGTAAAATGGGCAATCCATGAAAGAAAACAAAAAGGTAAGCCGTTTATGTTAGGATAGTAAAAGGTGCTGTATTACATCAAACCGCTGCACACAAGCATAGATGTTTTTTAAGAGTAGTTGCCCAACCGCTTTCTCAATCGGAAGATGACAGTTTAGTTTTGCATATTGTTTATCCCAAAGTTTCTTAGAATCAGGAATATCCCATCACCGAAAAAGTCTTTGCTTTCATGGACATGGTATTAAAATAAAAGGGTCAAAAAAGACCCCCTGTGTTAAGGTAGAGCTAGCTTTGCAGCCACAAAACAAAAACACAGGAGGTTATATTGCCGAATACATCAACAGCCGATAATTTTTGGCACCCCCAACAGGAATCGAACCTGTAACTAACCCTTAGGAGGGGTTTATTATATCCATTTAACTATGGGGGCAAATAAGGCAAAAGAATAACATATCAAGTTTACTCTTAACATGGAAGTTTGTCAAGATGAAAACCTGTGGATACCTGTATTGTTTGTGCTTTTAGAAAGGAAATCTTTTGCTTTGAGAAAAGATTTCCTTTCCCCCTTTTCTATCCTGCAAAAACGTGTTATAGTAATTGACGTGTAAGGATTTTCATTATAAATTAAGGCAGGAGGTACGATATGAAGTTTGAAAAATCCTGTGGAGCTCTTGTGTACCGCAAAACGAAAAGTCAGATTGAACTGCTGTTAATAAAAAATCGCTATGGAGGACATTGGTCTTTTCCGAAAGGTCATGTAGAAGGGGAAGAAACCGAAATACAAACCGCTTTGCGAGAGGTTAAGGAAGAAACGGGATTAGATATCCAACTTCAGGAGGGTTTTCGGCAGGCGGTGGAATATTTTCCGGAACCCAACATCAAAAAGCAGGTTGTATATTTTCTGGGAGAAGCACAAGGTGGAAAGGTTAAGATGCAGGAAGAGGAAATCAGCCGAATCATCTGGACCGAAATTCACAAGGCATACCACATGGTAACCTTTAAAAATGATAAAAATTTGATTTCAATGGCAGGAAAACGCCTTCAATAGACGAGTTCCGAATGGAAGGGAGATTCTAATTCCGTGAAAAAAATAAAACGACGGAAATCAACAAATCCGGCTCGAATTATTTCTGAAAGTTTTGCAGCAGTAATTATCATTGGAGCACTGCTGCTATGTTTACCGATTTCATCTAAAAGTGGTCAGTTTACACCACTTTTAGATTGTCTTTTTACCTCGGCAAGTGCAACCTGTGTAACGGGTCTGGTATTGTATGATACATATACCTACTGGAGTGCATTTGGACAAGGTGTTCTGTTGATGTTGATTCAGATTGGCGGTCTTGGTCTTGTAACCTTTACCTCGTTTTTTAACCTTGTCATCGGCAGAAAGCTGGGGCTTAGGGGCATGAAGCTGGCAAGTGAATCCATTAACTCCACCAGCTTTGGGGATGTGCCAAGCCTGCTGCGAATGATTATTACCTTCACCCTGACTGTGGAAGCAATCGGAGCAGTACTGTTATCACTTTACTTTGTCCCCAGATATGGGATGATGGGACTTGCCATTTCCGGATTTTTAGCAATTTCTGCATTTTGCAACGCAGGATTTGATACCCTCGGATTTTTGGGAGAATATACTTCTCTGACCACCTTTAATGACAGCTACCTTGTTTTGTTTACCATTATGATGCTTATCATTGTCGGCGGCTTGGGCTTCATTGTTTGGAATGATTTATTAGCATATCGCAAAACAAAAACACTGCTGTTACACACAAAGATTGTATTGGCAGTAACAGCTGTCCTGATTTTAATGGGTGCATTCTGCTTTATGTTGTTTGAGTGGAACAATCCGGCTACATTGCAGCCACTGAGTTTAAAAGAAAAAATCGGTGCCGGTTTTATGCAGTCGGTAACGATGAGAACAGCGGGCTTTAACTCGATTGATTTATACTCAATGAAAGATACAACCAAAATGCTCTCGATTGTTCTGATGTTTTTGGGAGCAGCCCCCGGTTCCACCGGTGGCGGTGTTAAGGTTACAACGATTGCAGTCATTGTGATGACGGCGGTTTCAATTGTACGGGGAAAAGATGAAGCCTGTATGTTGGGACGTCGTTTGTCTTCCAATGTGGTTTACCGCTCTATCACCATCTTGTTCTTCGGCATTATGGTAGTCAGCACAACCTCGATTGTTCTTATGTCCACCTGCCCATTGGCAGAAAACGGTTTGACCGGAATTGATGCTGTTTTTGAGGCAGTATCTGCTTTTGCAACTGTTGGAGTGTCCAGCGGTGTGACAGCGGTTAGCTCCGAAACATCAAAAGTGGCATTGATTATCACAATGTTTATCGGTCGAGTGGGACCGGTATCCTTTGGACTTTCTCTGGCAGCACAAAAGAGTGTCAGCAGAAAGCTGATTATCCCGGAAGGAAAGATTGTTGTAGGATAATCTACCGCAGAAAAAATAAAAAGATTATAAAAAGATGCTCTATTCTTTTTTGGAATAGAGCATCTTTTGCTTTTTGAAAGATATAATGATTAGTAAAAAGAATTTTTACTATATTATATTGACAAACTATATTATATGAAATATAATATAGTTGAAATGATAGTAAAGGGGGAAGTGAGATGGCAATTCAGTTGGGTTCTGTAATGATGGATGCCTGCGTGTTGGCGGTAGTGATGAGAGAAGATACCTATGGTTACAGGCTGACACAAGAGGTAAAGCAGATTATGGATGTTTCAGAGTCTACCCTTTATCCGGTGCTGAGGAGGCTGCAAAAAGAAGGATTTCTTATCACCTATGACAAACCGTTCCAGGGTAGAAACCGCAGATACTATTCGGTGACAACAAAAGGCAGAGAACAGTTTATGCAGTTTTATGAGCAATGGAAACATTTTAAAGGAAAGATAGATGAGATTATGGACAGAGGTGCAGAAGGTAAAGGCAGCTGAGGCGATAATCTTATTATGATAAAAATGTTGCAGTACAGCATAATGATTGGAGGGCTTGGAAGATGACCAAAGAAGAATATATCAATGAATTGAGAGCAAGAATTTCCCACCTGCCAAGGGAAGAACAAGAATCGGCAATGAGCTATTATATAGAATATCTGCAAGATGCCGATGATAAAACAATGGAAGAAATTATTGCAGAACTGGGAACCCCGCAAGATGTGGCAGAGCGTATTATAGCAGAATGTGTCCAAAGCAGAAGGGAAGGAACGCAATCCGGTACAGAAAAAGGATGCCTGATTGGACTGCTGGCAGCACTCACCAGTCCGATTTGGTTTCCGCTTGCGATTGCAGCCGTGGCGGTAGTGTTCAGCTTGCTGCTGGTAGCGGTCATTTTGTTGGTGGTATTCGGTGGCTTATCTTTCTTGCTTTTCGGCGTTGGTATCTGGGCAATCTTTGTCGATGTAGCCAGCGGAATATTGCTGTTGGGAACATCCTGCGTTTTTGTGGGAATCACAACCTTAATCATTTTACTGTTTAGTGCAATGGGCAGCCTGATGAAAGGCTTGATTCATATGATACGCAGAAGAAGAAATCAACAATAAAAACAAACACACAAAGGAGGAAAATAAGATGAAACACTTAAAAAAAAGAATGCTTATTATGGCTGTAGCTCTTTTGACAGTGGGAGCGGTATTGACAACAATAGGTGTCATGATGGGCGGAAAAACGATTGTTTACGGTAGCGATCAAATCAGAATTGAGAATGGCTCTAATCACATTCGTGCTCATACAGATACAAACTCTAATGATACAAAAGATGTTTCTGCATCCAAAACGGTACAAGAATCTTCCAGCACAGAGTTTACAAAAAAAGTGGAACCTTCCTCGGTCTGTTTTGAAAATATTGTGGGAAATCTGGAGATTCTTTCGGGAGATAAGTGGGAATTAAAGTACAGACTGACTTATCCGGAGCGTCTTGAGCAGGAATGGGACGGCACAGAGCTTACAATCAGATATGATAATGGCAAAAGTGATAGAAATATTGTGCGTGAAAAAATCACACTGATTCTGCCGAAAAATATGGTCTTGGATGAGTTGGACATCAAAGCGGGAATCGGCAATGTTTTGGCAGAAAATATTAAGGTCAATTCCCTGGATATAGAAGGCGGCGTCGGAAACATCGAGCTGACAGGTGTTACAGCAGATGAGCTTTCATATCAAGGCGGCGTCGGTAAGATGGCTGCAAACGATATCACTGTACGTGATGTGGATGTTCAGGTGGGAATGGGTAAAGTGGATCTTGACGGGCAATTTACCGAAACAGTGGATATAGAAGGCGGTGTCGGTGAAATAAACATAAATTGTCAGAAGGCATCAAAAGAAGATTATAATTTTGATATTAAAACTTCTGTGGTTGGTCAGGTGGTTCTAAACGGAGAAAAGGTTCCTATGGGTGAGTACCAGATCGATTCCGAAAAAGAAAAAGAAATCAGTGTAGAAGCAGGAATAGGAAAAATCGAAATTGATTTTCAAAAATAATAAAAAAGGACGGTTAGATACCGTCCTTTTTTTATCTTCCTCGACAAAAATCGGGCGGGATTTTTTATGGGAATGAGAAGATAGGGAATGACAGCAAGGCTGTGCAGGTGTATAATAGAAATAACAGAATTTTGAAATGAGGAAAAACAAAAGGAGATAAAGGAGAAGCGAAGATGAAGATCTGTATTACACATAAAGAAGATTATCCGGTTTCCTGCTGGTCGGGCGGTAAAACAACCCAGCTGTGTATCTATCCGCAGGAAAGCGAATATTCAAAACGGAATTTTCTTTTTCGCCTGAGCAGTGCTACTGTAGAGTGTGAACGTTCGGAGTTTACCGCTTTGCCGGGGGTATCCCGCATCATTATGCCGCTGGAGGGCAGCCTGCATCTGTTTTATGAAGGGCATGGCGAAAGAATGCTGGCTCCTTATGAACAGGACAGCTTTGACGGTGGCTGGAATACCGTAAGCATCGGGCAAGCAACCGATTTTAACCTGATGCTTCGGGAAGGAGCAAAGGGGGAAATTTTGGTACACAATCTTGCAGCAGGGGAAAAGCTTAGTTTGCAGAACAAACAAGGCGAAGTGCTGGCAGTTTTTGCAGCAGAGGGCAGTTGTCGCTGTATAACAGAACAGGCAGAGGATAGCCTGCCACACAAATCCCTTGCATTCACCCTTGATGAAGGAAAACTTTGTTTGAGCAATGAAACAGACGCAGCAGCAAAGGTGATTTGCGTCAAAGTAAAATTGCCGCAGGGCAACTGCTAAGGAATAATTAAAGGAGTTAAACTATGATGAAAAAAAGATGTCTGACAGCGCTGCTTTTAGCAATGATGGTCAGCTTGAGCGGTTGCGGCGGATTGACAATCGGCTCCTCAAAAGAACAAGCCCCAAAAGAGGAAGAACCGGTTGTTGGGCAGTCATATCCGCAGGATGCGGCACAAATTGTAGATACAAGCCGCATTCCAACCGAACTGGAAGGTCAGGGCGTATTTGTGCAGCATTGGAAAGAATGGGATAAAGCTACGCTGCCTTCGCAATATTTAAGGGAGATGGATGATACAGCGTTGATGCTGATTGAACAGGTGCAGAATGTAACGGTATCTGCAGCAGCCCCCCGTGCCTTTGATGGCATTGAACACGCACGCATCAACGATTTGCTGCGAATTTCGCTGAAAAACACCCCTGCGATTGATTTTGACATGAAGTTGGAACGAAATGAGGATGGCAGGCTGATTGCAGAAAGTAAACGTTATCCTGACCATATGCTCACAAAGCTTTTGCAAAATGAGCAGGAGGAGGGAAGAGATCTTCGGGAGTTTTATTACCAGGAAGATGTTGCAGCAGTATACAACCACCTGTTTGGCAGCGGCAGAACTTTGGGATTCCAAGATTTATGCCCAAAATATTACTACTATGCAAGAGAGGGTGTTTTTGCTCACAAAGGGGAAAAGGTTGAGCCAAAGGTATGGCCGATGCTTGTGCAGTATCAGGATGGGGAAAAAAGTGTAATGGTTGACCTTGTGCTGACCGAGGGCAATGACCCTGCAAAACCGCTTATTTATACCTCTGCGGATGGAAGCATCATTGAGCTGACAGCGGACAATTATCAAAAAGAGCTGGCAGGAGAGCCGGTTTATCGCTATACTTTCCGCAAAGAGGGTGAAAACCTGCATCTGGACGGAATCCGACAGGTAGGTGTGTTGAATAAAACCTGCGATGCAGTTGTTAATCTTGAGCTTCCGGTGAAAAAAGAAGGACCGGAGTTAAAGACACCGGAACGATTGATGGTTTCTTCCGGAAAGGTGCAAAGCAGGATTGATCTGCAAAAGGTATATAAAAACACCACTGCGTCGGACTATTTGATGAGCCTTTTGGGAGATGCCCGCAAGGTAGAGGGAAAAGCAGTCAGCAATGTGTTGGCAGCCAGTGGTTCTGATACAATGACCCTGACATTGGGCTATACCGAAGGGGAAGAAGTGGTCTTAAACGTGATAAGCAAGAGCTATTTGCCGGGTATTATGGAAAGCTATGTCACATTTAGCCTAGGCTCTCAGCAATTTCTGCTGCCGCAAGAGCAGTATGAACTACTTTCTGTCTACATTGAAAGCTGTAAGGCAGAAGATTCGGCTTCAAAGTAAATGACGCTGATTTTCATGACATATAAATAGGAAGACAACTGCTGTCAGCCTTTTGTGCATTCAAAGGGCTGACTCACCTAGCAGGACAGCTTGTTGTAAGTGTTGCACAAAAAAACACAAGAATATTCTTTAAAATAAACGGAAAGTTAGAATCGCTTTTTTTGGCGAAAAAAATGAAAAAAACTCTTGCAAAGTGCAGAGAAGTATTGTATTATAATTAAGCGTGACTGCACAAGATATGCGTTGAAGCGGGAGGTTGCTATCCAAAGTGATAGGTAATTTCCGCCGAGTATGTCCGATTTAAAACCGGGCGGCTTTATAACACAGAAGGTTCTTCTGATTGTGACAAGTGATTTGTTTATCACGACTGTCTAAAGTCCCGGGTAAATCTGCGCAATGCAGATTGCCCGATTTTTTATTTGGAAAGTCAGGGAACACGCGGAAGCGTGTTCAACATGATTGAGAAGATACAAGCTGTTGGCAGGAGGTTTTTCCTCGTAAAAACACAGAATGCCAAAAGACGTCGTCCCACTCAAGAAAATGCTTTAAGGAGGCGATGATGTGGCAGTCAAAGAAAAAATCAGAATCAGACTGAAGGGTTTCGATTATCAGTTGGTAGACTCTTCCGCAGCAAAAATCGTTGAGGTAGTAACAAGAACAGGTGCCAGAGTTTCCGGTCCTATTCCACTGCCTACCGAAAAGGAAATTGTTACCATTCTGCGTGCTGTTCATAAGTACAAAGATTCCCGTGAGCAGTTTGAGATGAGAACTCACAAAAGACTCATTGACGTTCTGAGACCTACCCAGAAAACAGTAGAAGCTCTCAAAGGTCTTGAGCTCCCTGCAGGCGTAGAAATCGAAGTAAAACTTTAATCGTAAAGTTTTCCACTGAAATTTAGGAAAATCGGAATCCCGGATTTTCCGGCACCTTCGAAAAGAAGTTGTGCTTGTCTGCAAAGGTAATGTTGACAGCAAAGCTGCCAACCAATAACCAATAGGAGGTATATACAATGCAAAAATGCATCGTAGGCAAAAAGCTGGGTATGACACAGCTTTTTGACGAGAATGGAAAATTCATTCCCGTAACAGTAATTGAAGCTGGTCCTTGTGTTGTCGTTCAGAAAAAGACAATCGAAAACGATGGCTACGAAGCCGTGCAGATCGGTTTTGGCGAGGTCACAAGCAAACACGTAAACAAACCACTTCAGGGTCACTTCGCTAAGAGCGATGTAGCTATGAAGAAAGTACTCAGAGAGTTTAGACTTGATGATTGCGCTGCACTGAATGTCGGCGACCTCATCAAAGCTGATGTCTTTGCAAGCGGCGATAAAGTTGACGTTTGCGGTACTTCTAAAGGTAAAGGTTACGCCGGCACAATTAAACGTTACGGTAACCGCAGCCTGAAAGCAACCCACGGTACAGGTCCTGTAGGAAACCACGCCGGTTCCAACGGTGCTTGTTCTGACCCTTCCCGTGTATTTAAGGGCAAAGGTCTGCCAGGCCACATGGGTGCTGAAAGAGTTACAGTTCAGAACCTCGAAATCGTTAAAGTTGATGTTGAAAACAATCTTATCGCAATCAAAGGTGCTATCCCGGGTGCTAAAAACGGTGTAGTATACATCACTGACAGCGTTAAGATGGCCTAAGGAAAGGAGGAAACACGATGCCACAGATTACTGTATTTGATATGACCGGCAAGAGCGTTGGCGAAATGACCCTCTCCGATGCCATCTTCGGAATTGAACCAAACACTTCCGTTATGCACGCTGCAGTAGTAAACTACCTTGCAAATCAGCGTCAGGGCACACAGTCCACTCTGACCCGCTCTGAGGTTTCCGGCGGCGGCCGCAAACCATGGAAACAGAAGGGTACAGGCCGTGCAAGACAGGGTTCTACAAGAGCTCCACAGTGGACACATGGCGGTATCGCTCTCGGTCCTAAGCCAAGAGATTACAGCTACGCACTGCCAAAGAAAGTAAAAAGACTTGCTCTGAAATCCGCATTCTCCGCAAAAGTTGCTGACAACAACATGATTGTTGTTGACAATATCGCAGTAGAAGGTTACAAAACCAAAGCTGTTGCAGAGATGCTTTCCAAACTGGGTGCTGATAAGAAAGCTCTTATCGTAATGCCGGAAGTTGATGCAAAACTCATCAAGAGTGCTGCAAACATCCCAGGCGTTAAAACAGCCCTTGTTAATACAATCAATGTGTATGATATTCTTAACTGCGATAAATTTATCGTTGCTAAGAGCGCACTTGAGAAAATCGAGGAGGTGTACGCATAATGAAAACTGCACACGATATCATCTTAAAGCCTATTATCACCGAGGCTAGCATGCAGGGCATTGCAAACAAAAAGTACACCTTTAAAGTTGCGAAAGATGCAAATAAAATCGAAATCGCAAAAGCAGTTGCAGAACTGTTTGGCGTAAAAGTTGCTAAAGTTAACACAATCAATGTTAACGGCAAATACAGACGCCAGGGCATGAACGGCGGTTACACAGCTGACTGGAAAAAAGCAGTTGTAACCCTGACAGAGGATTCCAAGACCATCGAGTTCTTTGACTCCATGATGTAATTGCCCGAAGGACCAACATCCTTCCAAGTGTATGGGATTTAACTCAGTCCCGCAAAAAATTATGAGGAGAGTGAAACCATGGCTATTAGAACATATAAGCCAACGACAGCTTCCAGACGTCAGATGACAACAACTGACTACTCCCAGCTGTCCAAGGTTGCTCCTGAAAGAAGCCTGCTGGCTCCGCTGAAAAAGAATTCAGGACGTAACAGCTACGGTAGAATCACTGTTCGCCACCGTGGAGGTGCAAACAGAAGAAAATATCGTATCATCGATTTTAAACGTAATAAAGTAGATATGCCTGCAACTGTACTCACTCTTGAGTACGATCCAAACCGTTCTGCTCACATTGCACTGGTTCAGTACGAAGACGGCGAGAAAAGATACATCCTCGCTCCAAACGGCCTGAAAGTTGGCGATGTAATCGAATCCGGTGTAAACGCAGACATCAAGACCGGTAATGCACTGCCATTGGCAAACATTCCGGTTGGTACCTTCATCCACAACGTAGAGCTTTACCCAGGTAAAGGTGCTCAGCTTGCTCGTGCAGCTGGTATCATGGCTCAGCTGATGGCTAAAGAAGGTAACCTGGCACTGATCAGACTGCCATCCGGCGAGCTGAGAAATGTACCGGTAAACTGCATGGCTACTGTTGGCCAGGTAGGTAACATCGATCACGAAAACGTATCTATCGGTAAAGCTGGTCGTAAACGCCACATGGGTTGGAGACCTACTGTTCGTGGTTCCGTAATGAACCCATGCGACCATCCACACGGTGGTGGTGAAGGTAAATCCCCAGTTGGCCGTCCAGGCCCAGTTACTCCTTGGGGCAAACCTGCTCTTGGCTATAAGACCAGAAAGAAGAGCAACCGCTCCGACAAGTACATTGTCAAACGCCGCAACGATAAGTAATGCAGGCTGAAAGGAGACGAACTAATGGGTAGAAGTATTAAAAAGGGACCTTTTGTACAGCCTGTACTGTTCAAAAGAGTACAGGAAATGAACGCTGCCGGTGAAAAGAGAGTTCTGAAAACCTGGAGCCGTTCTTCCACAATTTTCCCTGATTTCGTTGGACATACATTCGCAGTTCATGATGGTCGCAAACATGTTCCGGTTTATGTAACCGAGGATATGGTTGGACACAAACTGGGAGAATTTGCTCCTACAAGAACCTATAGAGGCCACGCCGGCGCCAAAAAATCCGGCAAGTAAGCAAAGGCCGAGAGGAGGATAACAAATGGAAGCTAGGGCTTACCTCAAATATGCCCGTATTGCACCACGTAAAGTGCAGATTGTGCTTGATTTGATTAGAAACAAGCCAACTAAACTGGCTTTGGCTATTCTGAAGCACACTCCAAAGGCTGCATGCGAGCCGGTAGAGAAACTTCTGAAATCCGCAATCGCTAACGCAGGAGAAAACCACAACATGGACGTAAACAACCTCTATGTTGCAGAGTGCTTCGTTGGTGAAGGCCCAACTCTTAAGAGAGTTAGACCAAGAGCTCAGGGTAGAGCATTTAGAGTATTTAAGAGAACTTCGAACATCACAATTGTTCTGAAGGAAAAGGAATAGCCAAAGGAGGAGGTAAACTATGGGACAAAAGGTTAATCCACACGGCATTCGTGTCGGTGTCATCAAAGATTGGGATTCCCGCTGGTTTGCTAAGGACGACGCTTTTGGCGATATCCTGGTAGAGGACTACAATCTGCGTAAGTTCCTGAAAAACAGCCTGCAGCTGGCAGGTGTACCACGCGTAGAGATCGAGCGTGATGCAACCAAAGTAAGAATCCACATCCACTGTGCAAAACCGGGTATGGTTATCGGTAAAGGCGGCGCTGAAATCGAAAAGCTCCGTACACAGTGCGAAAAGATCATCAACAAAAATAAAGAAGTACCTGCAAAGGTGTTCATCAATATTGTTGAAGTTAAGCAGCCAGACAAAAACGCACAGCTTGTTGCAGAAAACATTGCTTCTCAGCTGGAAAGACGTGTTTCTTTCCGCCGCGCAATGAAACAGTGCATCGGTCGTACAATGAAACTGGGTGCTCAGGGTATCAAAGTTCAGGTTTCCGGCCGTCTGGGCGGAGCTGAAATCGCTAGAAGCGAACATTATCATGAAGGAACCATTCCGCTGCAGACACTGCGTGCTGACATCGACTATGGTTTCGCAGAAGCAAACACCACTTACGGCAAAATCGGCGTTAAAGTCTGGATCTACGCTGGAGAGGTTCTCCAGGCAGTAAAAAGACAGCCTCGTAAGGAAGGAGGCAAAAACTAATGCTTCTCCCGAAAAGAGTAAAATACCGCAGACAGCACAGAGGTCGCATGAAAGGTGCAGCTCACAAAGGTAACTTTGTTGCATACGGCGATTTCGGTCTGCAGGCACTGGAGCCATCCTGGATCACATCTAACCAGATCGAAGCAGCTCGTATTGCTATGACACGTTACATCAAACGTGGCGGTCAGGTTTGGATCAAGATCTTCCCACATAAACCAATCACAGAAAAACCTGCTGAAACTCGAATGGGTTCCGGTAAAGGTAGCCCAGAGTACTGGGTAGCAGTAGTTAAGCCAGGCACCGTTATGTTTGAAATCGGTGGCGTATCCGAAGAGCTCGCTCGTGAGGCTATGCGTCTGGCTATGTACAAACTGCCAGTTAAGTGCAAATTCATCAAGAAAGAAGTAAAGGAGTGTGAAAAGTAATGAAAGCTGTTGAGATCAGAAACTTGTCCGAAAAAGAACTTTCCGAGAAGCTTGTAGACTTGAAAGCTGAGCTTTTCCACCTTCGCTTCCAGCACGCAATTAACCAGCTTGAGAATCCGAAGAGAATTAAGGCAGTCAAAAAAGACATTGCCAGAATTTCCACGATTATCAAGGAAAATGCAATGAAGAACGTGCAGTAATTCTTGGAAGGAGGACGCAAGGTGGACGAAAGAAACCTTAGAAAAACAAGGGTCGGCACCGTTGTCAGCAACAAAATGGACAAAACTGTTGTAGTTGCAATCAAAGATAACGTAAAACACCCTCTTTACAACAAGATCATGAAACGTACCGTAACATTCAAAGCACATGACGAAGAAAACGCATGCGGCATTGGCGACAAGGTACAGGTTATGGAGACTCGCCCTCTGTCCAAAGACAAACATTGGAGAGTCGTTGAAATAATCGAAAAAGCAAAATAATTTATCTAGATTATTCTTGCGATTGTTTTCTGATAGAATATTTGATTCAGTACAACCGAAAGGAGGGGACGCACTGTGATACAGATGCAGACCTATCTGAAAGTTGCCGACAATACCGGAGCAAAAGAACTCATGTGCATCCGTGTTCTGGGTGGTTCCAGACGCAGATATGCAAACATCGGCGATGTCGTTGTTGCTTCCGTTAAAAAAGCTGCTCCAGGCGGTATGGTTAAAAAAGGCGACGTTGTTAAAGCAGTTATCGTTCGTTCCGTTAAAGGTGTAAGACGTGAAGATGGTACTTACATCCGTTTTGACGAGAACGCAGCTGTTATTATTAAAGAAGATAAAAATCCAAGGGGCACACGTATTTTTGGCCCAGTGGCGAGAGAACTGAGAGATAAAGATTACCTCAAGATTCTCAGCCTCGCCCCAGAGGTTCTTTAAGGAGGTGCTCAGAAGATGAACGTACACGTTAAAACAGGCGACACCGTTGTTATCCTGTCTGGTAAATCCAAGGGTAAAAAAGGCAAGGTTTTGGCGGTAAGCCCAAAAGAAGGCAAAGTCATCGTCGAAGGTTGCAACATGATCAAAAAACATGTTAAACCTCGTCGTATGGGCGAGCAGGGCGGTATCGTTGAAGCTGAGGGTGCAATGTATGCTTCCAAAGTGATGCTCGTTTGTCCAAAATGTGGCAAGCCAACAAGAGTTGCACACAAGATTCTGGCTGATGGCACAAAAGCACGTCTTTGCAAAAACAACGATTGTGGCGAAACATTCTAATTAGGAGGAGAAAACATGGCAAAGCTTAAAGAGACCTATGTTAAAGATATAGCACCAGCTTTGTACAAAAAGTTTGGTTATAAAAGCGTCATGCAGATTCCTAAGCTGGATAAGGTAGTCGTAAACGTTGGCTGTGGCGAAGCTAGAGACAACCACAAGATTATCGATGCAATCATGACAGATCTGGCTGCCATTACCGGTCAGAAAGCTGTTCCTTGTACAGCAAAGAAATCCGTTGCGAACTTTAAACTTCGTGAAGGCATGGTTATCGGTGCAAAAGTAACACTTAGAGGAGAAGTTATGTACGAGTTTGTTGACAGACTCTTCAACATTGCTCTTCCACGTGTAAGAGACTTCAGAGGAATCAATCCAAACGGTTTTGACGGCCGCGGCAACTACAGCCTGGGTCTGAAAGAACAGTTAATTTTCCCTGAAATTGAATACGATAAAATCGACAAAGTTCGCGGTATGGACATTGCGTTCGTAACAACTGCGAAAACAGACGAGGAATCCCGCGAGCTGCTCAAACTCATGGGCGCTCCGTTCGCGAAGTAAGGAGGAAAAGGTTCAGTGGCTAAAACATCCAAAAAAGTAAGTCAGGCAAGAACACCTAAATTCTCTACTCGCGCATATAATAGATGTAAAATCTGCGGCAGACCACACGCTTATCTTCGCAAATTCGGCATTTGCAGAATTTGTTTTAGAGAACTGGCATATAAAGGTCAGATCCCTGGCGTGAAAAAGGCGAGCTGGTAAGCACGAGCAAAGGAGGTTGACGTCATGCAAATTACAGATAAAATCGCTGATATGCTGACTCGTATCAGAAACGCAAACGCAGCGAAACATGACACGGTTGATGTACCATCTTCCAACATGAAAAAAGCAATTGCACAGATTCTCCTGGATGAGGGATACATCAAAGGCTTCCAGATTGTAGACGATGGTAAACAGGGTATTATCAGAATTACCCTTAAATACGGTCTGGGCAAAGAACCTGTTATCACAGGTCTGCGTAGAGTATCCAAACCGGGACTGCGCATTTACACCAGCTGCAAGGAAATGCCTAAAGTTATGAACGGCATGGGTATCGCAATCATGTCTACACCTAAGGGCATCATGACCGATAGACAGGCTCGAGTAGAGAATGTCGGTGGCGAAGTCCTTGCATTTGTTTGGTAAGGAGGTGCACGAAGAATGTCTCGAATTGGTAGAAAACCTGTAGCAATTCCTGCAGGTGTTGAGGTAACACTCAACGGTCAGACCCTGACTGTAAAAGGTCCAAAGGGCACTCTGACAAAAACATTCAACGACAGAATGGCAATCGTAGTTGAGAACAACGAAATCGTTGTTACAAGACCAAGCGATAATAAAGAAGACAGAAGCTTACACGGCCTTACAAGAACACTGATCGCTAACATGGTGGAAGGTGTTACTAACGGCTTTAAGAAAGAACTGGAAATCAACGGTGTTGGTTACAGAGCTTCTAAAGAAGGCAAAAACCTCGTTATGATTCTCGGTTATTCCCATAAAGTTATTATGCCGGAAATCGAAGGCATCACAATCGAGGTTCCAGGTCCTAACAAAGTAATTGTTAGCGGTCCGGACAAACAGGTCGTAGGACAGTTTGCAGCTAAAGTTCGTGAAAAACGTAAACCAGAGCCATACAAGGGCAAAGGTATTAAGTATGTTGACGAAGTTATCATCCGCAAGGAAGGTAAAGCTGGTAAAGGTAAATAATTAAAGGGAGTGAATCGAAATGGTGAAAAAGCTTGATAGCAATGCTGCTCGACTCAAGAGACACAAGAGAGTCAGAGCAAAAATCAGTGGCACACCTGAGCGTCCACGCCTCAACGTATTCCGCTCCGCAAAACATATCTATGCCCAGATTATTGACGACGTTACCGGAATCACTCTGGTAAGCGCATCTTCAATGGATAAAGGTTTTGAAGGTTTTGGCGGTAACAAGGAAGCAGCTAGCAAAGTCGGCAAAAACATTGCAACCAAGGCTCTTGAAAAAGGTATTTCCGAGGTTGTTTTTGACCGCAGCGGTTACATCTATCATGGCCGTGTAAAAGAGCTGGCTGAAGCAGCCCGTGAGGGCGGCCTCAAATTCTAACGAGGAGGGATACTTTTGACTCGCATTGACGCTTCTACACTCGAACTGAGTGAAAGAGTAGTAGCTATTAACCGTGTTGCTAAAACGGTTAAGGGCGGCCGTGTTATGAAGTTTGCAGCGCTGGTAGTTGTCGGCGACGGCAACGGCATCGTTGGCTTCGGCACAGGCAAATCTGCAGAGGTACCGGACGCAATTAGAAAAGGTATCGAAGATGCAAAGAAGAATCTGATTAAAGTTGCACTGAAAGGTACAACTATTCCACATGAAATCATCGGCGAGTTCGGCGCAGGCCGTGTCCTGATGAAACCTGCTCCACAGGGTACCGGTGTTATCGCTGGCGGTCCTGTTCGTGCAGTACTCGAAACAGCTGGTATCAAAGACATCCGTACAAAATGTCTGCGTTCCAACAACCCAACCAACGTAGTAAACGCAACCATTCAGGGTCTTGCTTCTTTGAGAAACGCTGAAGAAGTTGCTGCTATCCGCGGTAAAACAGTTAAAGAAATTCTTGGCTAAGGAGGACTCAAACCATGGCAAATCTGAAAATTAAACTGGTTAGAGGCTTCCAGGGCCGCAAGAATGACCAGATTGCAACTGCTCGTTCCCTGGGTCTGAAAAAAATCGGTAACGAAGTAATTCAGCCGGACAACGCAGCAACCAAAGGCAAAATCAATAAGATTTCCCACCTCGTAGAGGTAACCGAAGCTTAAAAAAGAGGAGGTGCAGCACAATGAAATTGCACGAACTTTCTCCGGCTCCCGGCTCTACAAAAAAAGCTTACCGTGTAGGCAGAGGTGCGGGTTCCGGTAATGGTAAAACAGCAGGTAAAGGACACAAGGGCCAGAAGGCTCGTTCCGGCGGCGGCGTAAGACCAGGCTTTGAAGGCGGTCAGATGCCACTGCAGAGACGTATTCCTAAAAGAGGCTTCAACAATATCTTCGCTAAACAGTTTGCTATCGTAAATGTAAGCGACCTGGAAAGATTTGACAACGATACCGTTGTTACAGAAGAACTCCTCGTTGAAACCGGCCTGGTTAAAAAAGCACTTGACGGTGTTAAAGTATTGGGCAACGGCGAGCTGAGCAAAAAGCTCACAGTGAATGTTACAGCATTCTCCGCTTCTGCCAAAGAAAAGATTGAAAAGGCAGGCGGAAAGGCCGAGGTGATCTAGGATGTTTGAAACCATCAAAAATGCCTGGAAACTGCCTGATTTAAAAAGACGAATCTGCTACACATTGATGATCATTGTTATCTTCCGTTTTGGTGCGGCTTTGCCGGTACCATTCCTGGATGCATCTGTGATGCAGGGCTTTGGTGATGGTAACCTGTTGGGATTTTTGAATATGCTGACCGGCGGCGCATTCCAAAATGCAACCCTGTTTGCTCTTTCTATCTCACCATACATCACTTCCAGCATCGTGGTACAGCTTTTAGCTGTTGCAATTCCTGCTCTTGAACAACTTGCAAAAGAGGGTGCAGAGGGCAGAAAGAGATTAAACAAAATCACAAGATATGTTACAATCGCTTTGGCTTTGGTACAGTCTTTTGCTTATTACCAGATTCTTAACCGTAAAGGTGCGGTTATGGACGGTGGCAGCACTTTTGGAAACCTGCTCATCATGTTCACCATCTTAGCAATGTTCACAGCTGGTTCTATGCTGTGTGTATGGCTGGGCGAACAGGTTGATGAAAAAGGTATCGGCAACGGTATCTCCATGATTCTGTTTGCAGGTATCGTTTCCAGAGGTCCAAGTGTACTTCTTATGATGTGGCAGTATCTGGTAATCGGTTACCAGGGTCTGCAGGCAGGCAGCACCGCAGCAGGTTTACGTTACCTCATCGGTGTTCCGCTCCTTGTAGTAATTTTCATTGTACTGATTGGCTTCATCGTGCTGATGACAAAAGCAGAACGCAGAATTCCAATCCAGTATGCAAAACGTGTTGTTGGTCGTAAAATGTATGGTGGTCAGTCCAGCTACATTCCGGTTAACGTAAACATGTCCGGCGTTATGCCAATCATCTTCGCAAGCTCCCTGATGGCAATTCCTGGCACAATCGCAGCATTCATTGAGCCAAAAGAAGGTTCCTTCTGGGCAGGCTTCCTGAAGATTTTTAATTACAACAGCGGTTTTTACGCATTTTTGTATTTCATCCTGATCATTGCCTTTGCTTATTTCTATGTTGCTATCCAGTACAACCCTGTTGAAATGGCTAACAACCTTAGAAAGAACAATGGCGCAATCCCGGGTATCAGACCCGGCAAACCAACTTCAGACTTTATCGCAAAGATTATTTCCAAAGTTACCCTTATGGGAGCTATGTTCTGTGCGGTAGTCGCAATCCTTCCAATTGGTCTTGCAGCTCTGACAAACATCCAGGGCGTATCTTTGGGAGGAACCACCATCATCATTATCGTTGGTGTTGCACTGGATACAGTAAAACAGCTCGAATCTGAAATGATGATGCGTCACTATAAAGGTTTCCTGGAATAATTTTTCTTTCCAGAAAGGGGATCTGTTTTATGAATATCATACTTCTCGGAGCGCCTGGAGCAGGAAAAGGCACTCAGGCTGAAAAAATCTGTGAGTATTGTCATATTCCTCAGATCAGCACCGGTAACATCATCCGTGCAGCAATGCGCGACGGTACTGATGCCGGTAAAAAGGCACAGGAATTCGTTCATGCAGGAAAACTGGTGCCAGATGCAGTAGTGATCGAAATGGTGAACGAACGTCTGAAACAGGATGATTGCAAAAACGGTTTTATTCTCGACGGTTTCCCAAGAACCGTGCCACAGGCACAGGCTCTTAAAGATATGGGCGTTGAGATTGATCATGTGATTGACATCGAAGTTCCTGATGAGACGATCATGCAGAGAATGACCGGTAGACGTGTATGCAGCGAGTGCGGCGCAACCTATCATCTGGTTTTCAATCCTCCAAAGACTGAAAACGTTTGTGACAAGTGCGGCCACGAGTTGATTATCCGTAAGGATGATCACCCGGATACCGTTAAAGACAGACTGCAGGTTTACCACGAACAGACCGAACCACTCAAAGACTTCTATAAAGAACTTGGTATTCTTTATACGATTGAGGGAACCAAGAAGGTTGAGGAAGTAACGAAAGATACACTCAATGCATTAGGAGTCAAGTCTGCTTTGGAGGCATAACCAATGGTTGTACTCAAAACAAGCAAAGAATTATCCGATATGAAACTTTCCTGCAAGATCAGTGCCCAGGCATTGAAGCTTGCGGGCGAGTTAATTAAACCGGGTGTGTCCACAGCTTATGTGGATCAAATGCTTCATGAGTTTATTGTTTCTCAGGGAGCGAAGCCGACCTTCTTGGGATACGGCGGCTTTCCGGCCACAGCTTGTATCTCCATCAACAATGAGGTAATTCACGGAATTCCTTCCGGCAGAATTATTGAAGAAGGGGATATCGTCAGCGTCGATGTCGGCGCAGCGATAGGCGGCTACACGGGGGACAACGCAGCGACATTTGCCGCAGGCACAGTTTCCGAGGAAGCACAAAAAATTATGGACGTTACACAGGAGTGCCTTCACCGTGCAATCCAAGCAGCCCAGCCGGGCAACCGTTTGGGAGATATCGGTTATGCGGTGGAATCTTACGCCAAAAGCTTTGGCTTTGCGGTGGTAAGGGATTATGTGGGACATGGTGTCGGCAAAAAGCTGCATGAATCACCGTCTGTTCCAAATTATGGCACACCGGGACATGGTTTAAAGTTGCTGCCCGGAATGACATTGGCAATCGAACCGATGGTCAATGTGAAAGGCAGTGAAGTTGTGGTCAAAAAAGATGGGACTGTCCTAACAAAAAGCGGCAGCCTTTCTGCCCATTTTGAACACACCATCGCCATTACTGCCTCCGGTCCTGTGATTATGACCTTGTCATAACCACGGAATAGGAGGAACGATGATTAAGACAGGCTCCATTGTCAGACCAATCGCCGGAAGCGATCAGGACAGATTTTTTGTGGTCACCTCTGTTACAGAGAATCGAGCATATCTTTGTGATGGCAGAAAGCAGCCGCTTTCTCATCAAAAGAAAAAAAATCTGAAACACCTGCAAGATACCGGCTGCACTTTGGATCTGGCAGCGGTCACTACCAATAAACAACTCAGAAAAGCTTTGACCAGTTTAGGTTTTTGCCGCATCTAGTTTTTCGGCAAAAAACTTCACAAGGAGGTTTTTTACTTGTCCAAGGAAGACGTAATCGAAATTGAAGGCAAGGTTTTGGAAGCTTTGCCAAACGCTCAATTTAAAGTTGAGTTACCAAATGGCCACGTGATTTTGGCACACATTTCCGGTAAGCTGAGAATGAACTTCATCAGAATCCTTCCGGGAGATAAGGTTACTGTGGAGATGTCTCCATACGACCTTCAAAAGGGCCGCATCACATGGCGTTCCAAATAAATCCAAGTAAGTAAAGGGTAGAAGCTGTTTTCACAAAGAAAAAGCTTCATGACAAGGAGGTAGTTTCAAATGAAAGTAAGACCTTCCGTTAAACCCATGTGCGAAAAATGCAAAATCATCAAACGCAAAGGACGCATTATGGTAATTTGCAGCAACCCGAAGCATAAACAGCGTCAGGGCTAATCATTTAGCTCTTTGGGATATGCAAGACCTATATAATGGAGGTGCAACAAAAGTATGGCTCGTATAGCTGGTGTAGACCTGCCTCGCGAGAAGCGGATCGAAATTGGACTTACCTATATCTACGGTATCGGCAGAAAGTCCGCAAACGACATCTTGGCAGCAACAGGAGTTAACCCTGATATCAGAGTTAAGGACATGGACGAAGATGACGTTACAAAGCTGAGAGATTACATTGATAAACATTTTGTTGTTGAGGGTGACCTTCGTCGTGACGTTGCACTCGACATCAAAAGATTGATTGAAATTGGATGCTACAGAGGCGTTCGTCATAGAAAGGGTCTGCCTGTAAGAGGTCAGAGAACCAAGACCAATGCTCGTACAAGAAAAGGTCCAAAGAAAACAATCGCTAACAAAAAGAAATAAGGGGAGGGATATTGAGAAATGGCTAAAGCTACTAACGGAAAAAAAGCCACCACACCAAGACGTCGTGAACGTAAAAATATTGAACGCGGTGCTGCTCATATCCAGTCTACTTTTAACAATACCATTGTTACTATTACAGACACTCAGGGCAACGCAATTTCCTGGGCAAGCGCAGGTGGTCTGGGCTTCAGAGGTTCCAGAAAATCCACTCCATTCGCTGCACAGACAGCCGCTGAAACAGCTGCAAAAGCTGCTATGATTCACGGACTTAAATCCGTAGAAGTATTCGTTAAAGGACCGGGTTCCGGCCGTGAGGCTGCAATCCGCGCACTGCAGGCAGCAGGTCTTGAAGTAAACATGATCAAGGACGTTACTCCAATTCCTCATAACGGCTGCCGTCCACCTAAGAGAAGACGCGTGTAATCTGATTAGGGAGGTACAAAGAATATGGCAAGATATACAGGTGCGGTTTGCAAACTCTGCCGTCGTGAAGGACAGAAATTGTTCCTCAAAGGCGAGAGATGCTACTCTGATAAATGTGCTCTGTCCCGCAGAAGCTACGCTCCGGGTCAGCATGGTCAGAACCGTAAAAAAGTTTCCGAGTACGGACTTCAGCTCCGTGCAAAACAGAAGACCAGACGTTTTTATGGCGTTCTTGAAGGTCAGTTTGCTAAATATTTTGAAATGGCTGAAAAACAGCAGGGTATGGCTGGTGAAAACCTGCTCAGAATCCTGGAAAGCCGTATCGACAATGTTGTTTACAGAGCAGGCATGGCATCTTCCAGAGCAGAAGCAAGACAGCTGGTTAGACATGGTCATTTCACAGTAAACGGCCACAAAGCTAACATTCCATCTATTCTTCTGAAAGCAGGCGACGTTGTTGCTTTGGCAGAAGGCAGCAAATCTTCTGATAAATTCAAAGCTATTATGGAAGCTAACGGTTCCCGTCCGGTTCCACAGTGGCTGGATATGGATAAAGACAACACCACCGTTAAAGTTGTTAACCTTCCAAATCGCGAAGATATCGATCTCGATGTTGAAGAACATCTCATTGTTGAGTTGTACTCCAAATAATAGCCATTGCTGTTTTATCATAAAAGCAACAAAGCTTAACATCACAGCAGAACCCTGCTGTGATTGGAGAACAATTTTACATCAGCATGGGAACGCGAAAATAACGGCGGCTTAAACGTCGCTGCCATTTAAGGAGGGTTATAATGGTAAAGATAATCGAACCAAAGATTGAGACCGCAGAACTTAAATCTGATGGAACATACGGCAGATTTGTTGTAGAACCGCTTGACAGAGGTTTCGGAACAACATTAGGCAACAGCCTGAGACGTGTGTTGCTCTCCTCGCTTCCTGGTGTTGCAGTCACATCAATTAAAATTGATGGCGTACAACACGAATTCTCAACTATTGAGGGCGTAAAAGAGGACGTAACAGAAATCGTCCTCAACATCAAAGGTTTAACTGCAAAACTATACAGTGACGGACCAAAGGTTGTTTATATCAATGCAGAGGGCGAAGGTGAAGTTACCGCCGGATCTATCCAGTGCGACTCTGATGTTGAAATTCTGGACCCAAGCATGCATATTGCAACACTCGGACCAAATGCTGTTCTTCGTATGGAAATTGTTCTGGACAAGGGACAGGGATATGTTTCTTCCGAAAAGAACAAACAGATTGCTAAGGACAAAAATCTTGACAAACCAATGCAGGATAAAGCACAGGTTGATAAAGCCGCATTGAGCAAGATTTATATCGACAGTATCTACACCCCTGTATTAAAGGTAAATTATACTGTTGAAAACACTCGTGTAGAGCAGATTACAGACTATGATAAATTGACGCTGGAAGTGTGGACAGACGGCACAATCTCTGCGAAAGAAGCTGTCAGCCTTTCTGCGAAAATCCTCAATAGACAACTCAATCACTTCGTTGACCTTTCCGAAGAAGTGAGCAACACAGAAATCATGGATACTCAGGAAGATACCGGTAAGGAAAAAGTTCTTGAGATGACCATTGAAGAGCTCGACCTCTCCGTACGTGCATTCAACTGCCTCAAACGTGCAGGCGTGAATACAGTAAGTGATTTGATTAACAAATCACAGGACGAAATGATGAAGGTAAGAAATCTGGGCAAAAAATCTTTGGAAGAAGTTCTTGCAAAGCTCGATTCTCTTGGATTTAGTCTTACCAAAAGCGACGAATAGTTGAGATACATTCCATAATCCATTAAAAAGGAGTGAATTTGGATGCCAGGCACCAGAAAACTCGGCAGAGCCACTGCTAGCAGAACGGCTATGCTCAGAGCGATGGTAACATTCCTGCTGGAAAACGGCAAGATTGAAACCACAGTTACAAGAGCAAAAGAAGTCAAGGCAATGACTGAAAAAATCATCACAAAGGCAAAGCAGGATGACCTCCATTCTAAGCGTCAGGTTTATTCTTATGTTACAAAGGAAACCGTTGCAAAGAAAGTCTTTGATGATATTGCTCCAAAATACAAAGAGAGAAACGGCGGTTACTGCCGAATCATTAAGATCGGTCCTCGCCGCGGTGACGCAGCTGAGATGGCAATTATCGAACTGATCTAGTTGCTTGAAAGTTTCTTTCAGTATCACCGGATATATCGATATAATCGGTCCTGTCGAAAAGTTTTTCGGCAGGATGACAGGGTCAAAATGATAGACCCTTGACATCATTTATATCCTGTGCTATTATGTACAGGTAACATTTCCATGATACTTTTCGGGTAGAACCGATTGTGATCAGGTTGGTTCATGAATGGACGCATTCGCCTGATAAAGTGTTGTGGGGGAAAGAGCTCCGGGACGCCGGGGCTCTTTTCTTTTGCCCTAAAATATAGATTGCTTCCTCTCTTTCGTTCATATTTTCTGCCTTGTATCCCGAAATAAAAAGGATTATACTAAAAATATCAGATGTTCCTTTTGCAATATTTTTGATAAAGGTAAAAGAAAGAAGGGAAGAAGATGTCAAATTCAGTTTTGCAGACAATGAAAAACAGGACATCTTTGCGGGTGTATGATGACAGGGAAATTTCCCGGGAAATATTAGATCAAATTTTACAGGCAGCAATGCGGGCACCCACAGCAGGTAACCAGATGCTCTATTCTATAATTGTTGTTCGGGACAAAGAAACAAAAAAGTTTCTCTCCCAAACCTGTGACCATCAGGCTTTTGTGCAAAAAGCATCGGTTATCCTCATCTTTCTGGCAGACCACCAAAGATGGTTTGATTATTACCGATTAAATGGTGTAGCCGAATATTGTGAACGCGAAAAATTAAACTTTGAAGCTCCGCAAGAGTCCGATTTGTTGCTTGCCATTGAAGATGCAATGGCAGCAGCACAGAATGCGGTCATTGCGGCGGAATCTCTCGGGATAGGCTCTTGTTATATCGGAGATGTCTTGGAGAACTATGAACTTCATCAAAAGTACTTTGACCTGCCGGAATGGGCTTTCCCAATTGCGATGCTGTGTTTGGGATATTATCACAAAGAAAAACGACCACAGCCGCGCCCTCGTTTTGATAGAAAATATATTGTCTTTGATGAGAGGTATCATCATCTGACACCGCAAGAGTATCAAGAAATGTTTGCAGAGAGGGAAAAGACATTCCGTTATGAAGAAGATGAAAAGAAAAATCCTTATCATGCAGATAATTTTGCACAGGCATTTTATGCACGCAAAACAGGAGCTGAATTTAGCAAGGAGATGGCACGCTCTGTCCGTGTAGCAATGAAAAACTGGAACGGACGACTTTTAAACCCCAATATACGACCTAAATAGTAATAATTTTGCTTTTAAATACATATAGTAAAATGAGGTGAAGGATTATGCTATTTTCTTCTTACGGGAATCCTCAACGAAAAATTCAGCGAGAATTTTCAAATCATCCGCTGATGTTGTGGTGTAATGCAGCGGTAGCTCCCATCTTTATTGCAAATAACAAAGATTGGAGAATATTCGGCGGCTATTATGCAGGGAAAAAAGAACGGGTGCAAAAAGATTATAGTATGCTTCAGGAAGAGTATCGTGTGGTAAATCGGGAAGAATTGCTGGAAAAATTGAATGAACTTAGCCAAACGGGGGTTCGGTTTCATTATAATCATTTGATGGAGGAGTATCGGGAACGTGGCTTTTTTGATCTGTCACGAGAGCAGCTGTGTATGGACGATTTGTTTCCGCAGCTGGAACTTTATCAACGACGTTGGCTTTATGATATGATTCAGGGATATAAAGCCTATGATAAAAGGGCATTGCTGGGATACGACATTTCCCGGGCAATTTATGCCGCAGAAGCTGGATTTATGGTGGGACACATCGAACAAGAGGAAACATTTAATCTGTGCTTAGAATTTGCAAAGACTCTGCAAGCGGCTTTTTCCTGTTGGGAAGAGTTGACAAACAGTTATTTGTTGGGTTATGCTTTTCAAACGCAAGAGGATAAACAAAATCTTTCCAGCAGTCTTGCCCATCGAATCCATCTGGTGGAGCAACTGTATCAAGATAAGATAAAGGGACCGTTTACTTTAGATTGGAATACCAGACCGGTCATTTAATATTAAAAAAATCCCTTCCTGTTTTGGGAAGGGATTTTTTTTGATAGGCACTTTACTGATGAATAAGTAAAGTGAAAAATATAAATTATATCTAAATTCTAATAAAAATCTTAAACTTTATTCCAAAAAGTTGATTTTATTCAAAATATCAGGTAATAAGTATAGTATTTACTATATATTTGTGCTAAAATAGAGTAAAATATAATTCCAGGAGGAAAGCCAATGATTTTAATAAAACAAGCAAAAGTATATGCACCGGAATATCTTGGTGTGAAGGATGTACTGGTTTGCGGTGGAAAAATCGAAGCAATTGCTGATGAAATAGAGCTGCAATTATCCTGCTGCAAGGTGATTGACGGACAGGGTAAATGTTTGATACCGGGTATTATCGATCCACATGTTCATATTACCGGCGGAGGAGGAGAAGGTAGTTTTCATACACAGGTTCCCCCGGTAAGTCTTAGCGAGTTGATTTCCGGAGGAGTGACCACAGTAGTCGGTCTGCTGGGGACAGACGGAATTACACGCAATGTAGAAAATTTGCTGGCAAAAGCAAAAGCTTTAAAGGAAGAAGGAATCTCTGTCTATACTTGTACAGGTTCCTATGGTTATCCAAGTGTTACCTTAACAGGAGAAGTAAAGAAAGACATCGCCTTTATTGACGAAATGATTGGTGTAAAGCTGGCTTTATCGGATCACCGTGCCCCAAATGTTACAGTGGATGAGTTGATACGGCTGGGAAGTGATGCCCGTGTAGCAGGTATGTTGTCCGGAAAATGCGGAATGGTTGTTCTGCATATGGGAGACGACAGCCGAGGATTGGAACCGGTGAGAGAGGCGTTGAGGAGAACTTCTATTCCGATGAAGGTGTTCCATCCAACTCATGTTACAAGAAACCGTAACTTGATGGAGCAAGCCTTTGATTTTGCAAATCAAGGCGGATATATTGATATGACCTGTGAAGCTTCGGGCAAATATCCAACAGCGTCTTTTGTGGCAGAGGCAAAACAAAAAGGCGTGAAAATGAATCGAATTACTTTAAGCTCAGACGGAATGGGAAGTTGGTCCAGCTATGATCATATGGGGAATCTGGTAAAAATTGGTTATTCTCCGGTTGATACTGTTTTTACAACAGTAATTTCTTTGGTGAAAGACTTTCAGTTTAGCTTAGAGGAAGCCTTGACCTTTGCAACATCCAATACAGCACAATCTCTGGGGTTGTTTCCCAAAAAGGGATGCATCCGTATCGGTGCAGATGCAGACCTTCTTTTAATAGACGAAAATTTTTCTATCAACACTGTCATGGCAAACGGAAAATTGATGATGCAAAATAAAACAGTAATCGTTAAGGGAACATACGAAAAATAAATCCAAAAAAAAACGGACTCATTTTGAGTCCGTTTTTTTCGGTATGAAAATATTTTACATTATTATACGACAAAAGTAGTAAAAATGAGCAAATTGGTAGGATAGCCGTCAGCTGCTCTTGTTCACGGTCAATGCTATAGAGATGCAAAATCTTGGATGAGAATGGCATACTGGCTTTATAATAAATGTTTCGAGTGATCCGATTTCGTTTTATCTTTTTTCTGATGTACAAATCTTACTTTGGTGGTTTTATAAATATACTGATAATTTACATAAAATAAGATAGAAAAATACAGTTGTTTTAAAATTGAAACGGTGGGTATTATCCGCTTTGCATAAGTGATTGTAATAAAATAAAAGTGAAGAAAACCTTTGCAAAATAGGTATAGATAATATAGAAAACGCTTTAAAAACAGAAATCCAACTGCATTCAAAAAGGTATAGAATAAAGTCAGCTTGCGTTTCTAGCGTATCAGAGATATAATAAAGCAAAGTATCAGCCATCTTAAAATATTGACAGAAATGAGGAAAAAGAATGACAGACAATCAAGATGGGAAAAAGGATTTATTCAAAGGAATTTTAGAGAGCTTGCAGCAGGACGGCAATGCTCCTTTGGAGGATATGGATATTACCGCTTTTTTGCAGGACCTGGCAGAACAGGCAAAACACAGAGAGCAAGGGCAGGAAAACACTCATAAAAAGATGGCAGAATTGGGAACAATCAAGCTGTTGCCTCAGCAAGGAGCAGGAAAAATTTATTTTGGCATGACAAGAGAACAGGCAGAATCAATTTTAGGGCAAGCAGAGATGGAAGATGGTTTTGATGAAAGCAAACTTTGCTTTTATGAAATGCAAACGAAGGACGGAAAGAATGAGCTTGTGTGCAGCATTGCTTATGAAAAAAACAAGGTTTATGAAATCACACTGTATGACAGCCTTGCATCAGAGGTATCGGTGACACTCAATGGTGTGGATGTTTTTAAAGAAAAGGCAGAAAATGCAGTAGCGCAGCTGGAGAAAATCTATGCTTCTTTGTGCAGTTTTCAAGAAGATGACAAAGACCTTGCAACAGAATATAGCTTTGAAGCACAGGGAATAATCCTTTGGAGGGAATCTGCTTTTCATCCAAAGCTCCTTGGCAAGTCGGATTTTCAGCAGATGACAGCAGAAGAGCAGGAATATGAAAAACGCTTCTGGCATTTTAATGTCGTAACAATAA
>JAHHTY010000023.1 GCA_020024325.1 Negativibacillus sp. | reverse complement strand
AACTTTTTCTTTTTAATACACTTACATATTCTGTATATTTTGAATCTTCTTTTCTATTCTTTCTATTGCTTCTCCCCATGTCACTCTTCCATCTGATTCCTGAACCAGATAAAACTGTGCAAGCTGTTTTACTTTTTGAATAGGTATCATTCCTTGAATATAGCATTCTTCTCCAAATTCAATTGCTCTTATTTCCAATTCCTCCATACTTTTTTCTTTTTCCTTTCGTCCTAGTAACACTGCACACAAAGACGCAATAAGTACAATTAAAATAATCCATATAAATTCCATATGTTTTCCCTCCCCTTCTCTTATTACAATATGAGCCTTCTTGCTTTCCTGTTCTCATCTTTAAAATAAATTTTGATTTTGGGGATAATTTCAAAAAATACGGCAAAACTGTTAGTACAGATAAAAAATCCTGTTAAGGAGAGATTCTATGATTTCCAGAGAAAAAACTTCCAACCTGATAAAGCTGGCTATTTTGATACTTATTAATCTTTGTATCATCTTTTTTGCCTTCTATCAGACTCCCACCTCACCGGCTTCTACGCTCAATAATGTAAATGCTGTAAAAACCATCTCCCAATATGGCTCCAAAAGCAACGAAGTGACTAAGATTCAAACCCGTTTAAAAGCTTGGGGATATTTCTCCGGTCCTGTCACGGGATACTATGGTTCGCAAACAACCGAAGCGGTCAAAAAATTCCAAAAAACACATGGAATTTCCGTTACCGGTATTGCAGATGAAAAAACTCTTTCGTTGATTGGGCTTTCATCTACTTCTTCCACCTCCTCTACTTCCTCATCCAATTCTGACTTTGAACTGCTTGCTCGCATTATCTCTGCCGAAGCTCGTGGTGAACCTTATATTGGTCAAGTTGCTGTGGGTGCTGTTGTATTAAACCGTGTGGAATCTTCCTCTTTTCCAGACAGTATTTCCGGTGTAGTCTATCAACCCGGAGCATTCACCGCTATCACAGACGGGCAAATTAAAGAAGCTGTTACAGAATCTGCTCGCCAAGCCGCCCGAGAAGCACTCAATGGATCTGACCCGACCGGAGGTGCTCTTTACTATTATAATCCTGCTAAAACTTCTAATAAATGGATTCGCAGTCGTCCTGTTATCACTCATATCGGAAAACATCTTTTCTGTTCATAAAAAAATCTCCGGTTTAGAAATTCTAAACCGGAGATTTTTTTATGCAAGCTATTATTTTTTTAAATATTCAAGAAGATTTTCCACGGATTTTCTGTCTAAATCTCGAACATGGTGCGTTTGTCTTCCTTCGGAATAAGAAAAAATATATACATCACAACGATCTGTTCGTTTTTGAAAAAGGCTCTGCACTCTTTTTACCTTCACAATACACTCCGGACGGATCAACACCTGATGTAAAGAAAAGCCTTTTGAATATCTTAAAGTATAACAACCCTGTTCATAAGAAATTCCCGCGGTATTCAAATCAATCAGCTTAACAATCAAAAGCCATACCAATGGAAAATTTGCCATCATACCCACCCATGAGATTAACTCCACCCAATTCGGAAACAAATAACGCAGAATGATTTTTATTATCCACACTAATACCAATAATGCTCCCGAACGCCATGTATATCGGAACAATGACTGTACCCTTCGGGGGCAAACTGTTCTTTCCGAAAGATGATACTCCGGTAACAGTAATTGCAGGCTGCGCTGCAGCTGTTTTTTTCGCACACAAGGAATTAGTGCGGAAACATCGTCCTTAAATTTTCCGTATCCGACAGTAGAAAGAAAAACCGAGTACACCCTCAAAATAAAAGTCAGTAATGATCTTCTAATATCCAAATATCCTATCTTATCTGCATCTACCCTGTAAAAGCGTTTTGTCAACAATCCTGCATTGATTTCCAAAACATGTTGTTTGCGCAAGACATGAAAATTGGCATGGCGGGCAAGACTGGCTACAAAGGCACATAAATATCCAAAAAACAAAATGCACGCAAGGGCAAATGCTGCCGGAGGGATTCCAAATGCCAATGTCTTTGCCACATTTTCAAAAGTTCCGTAAATCATCTCAGAAAATTGTCTGCCCAAAATATTACCCACCTGTGTAACAAAGGTAGAAATCAACAAAATTCCTGCAAAAGAGTTAGAGGTAATCATCGCCAGCACAAACACATACAGATTGCGCGGAATATACTCCCTCTCCGACAAATTTCCGCTTAGAGATTGTGGTTCCTTTAATATTTGTATAATTTGATTGCAGTCTTTCTTTTTTAACATAATTAAAAGATCTGCTTTTTCCAGCCCTCCCCCCGGTGTATCAATCCTTAGATAAGCTCCACCGAAAATGCGAATCCTCAATGGTGACAACACTGATACACAGCGATAGCGTGACGCCGGAAGAAAGGTTGTTTTTTGATGAAAAATGCCTCGATGAACTAAAAGCCCATCTTCCGATACTTCAACAGTAAAAGCTGCCCACTGCAAAACACCTAACGATAAAAAAATAAAGGAAACCAAAATATCCACCCATACACCTTTAATCCAATTAGAAAGGTTTACTACAAACTGAAATCCATCAGTCAGAGAAAAACTGTTGATGAGAACATAGTATAAACCCCTGACAATCGGGATTAAAAGAATAAACAAATATCTCCAAAGATTCCCAATAATATAAAGTGGGTGAGGGCGAAAACGCCTAATTGTCGTTGACCTCTGCATTGTTCACCTCCATCTTTTTACCTAACTGAACTCGAATCAATCGAGCTTCTTCATAATTTAGGCATGGGATGCAAACAACGCCCCCTGCCGCATACAAGCGAAGCGTTGCTAAGTGCATCAGTTTTTGCAGTGGTGTCTGGCTGAGCGTTGTATATTGCAGATTACGAATATAGACCGCGTCCATTTGATTATAGATAACTCCTCTGTTGACACGAATCAACATTCCGCTAATAGAATATCTGTAAAAATGATAGTACATAGGATAATATACAAAACACAGCAGCAAAAAAATCGACATCCATAAAAAGGTAAAAACGGTAAACAGCTTTGCTGCTGTATAATAGAAAAATCCTCCCAGAACTGCTGGCATAATGCTGAACAACAACAAACGTATTCTCCAATAAGTCAATGCTCTGTTTGGAAGACATTGTCCCGACACACCAATTCACCACCCTTCATCATCTGCACCCATTCTTTGACTTCATTTATTATAAAATAAATTTCAAACCCTATTTTTCTTCCTGTGTCAGTCCTTTCATTGTTAATGAAATTCTGCCTCGTTTTACATCAACATCCAGAACCTTTACCTTTACAATATCTCCTACCTTTAAAACCTCGGATGGATGCTTAATGTATCGGTCGCAAATTTGAGAAATGTGTACCAGACCATCTTCATGAACAGCAATATCAACAAATGCTCCAAAATCGGTGACATTACGCACTGTTCCTGTTAAAAGCATTTCCGGCTTTAAATCTTTAAGTTCCATTACATCGGTTCTCAGCAATGGTTTTGGCAGTTCATCTCTTGGGTCACGTCCCGGTTTTACTAATTCAGATATCATATCTATAAGGGTAGGTTCACCAATTCCGATTCTTTGTGCAACCTGTGCCATTGTTCCTAATTTAGAAACACGCTGAGGAAGTTGTGTAATCTTATCACTTAAAACGTCTTCCATTTCATATCCACATAAGGTAAGTAGTTTTTTTGCCGGTTCATAGCTTTCCGGATGAACTGCTGTTCTGTCCAATGGATTTTCGCTTTCCATAACCCGTAAAAATCCGGCACACTGTTCAAAAGCTTTCTTGCCCAATTTCGGAACTTTCATTAACTGACTGCGTCCGCTAAAGGAGCCATTTTCTTCACGATAGTTTACAATATTTTTTGCAACGGTAGAATTTACCCCCGCTACATAAGAAAGCAGCGACTGACTGGCAGTGTTTAGATCGACACCTACTTTATTTACACAGCCCTCTACCACACCGCTCAGAGCAATGTCCATCTCCTTTGTAGGCATATCGTGCTGATACTGACCAACACCAATGGCTTTCGGATCAATTTTCACTAACTCTGCTAAAGGGTCCTGCAAGCGTCTTGCAATCGAAACTGCACTGCGCAGAGAAACATCGAATTGTGGGAATTCTTCTGCACCTAATTTAGAAGCCGAATAAACAGAGGCTCCTGCTTCACTGACCACCATATAGGAAACTTTTTGCTCTGTTTTTTCGTTGAGTTCTCCCAACAATTCCGCTACAAAAATTTCCGATTCCTTGCTGGCAGTTCCATTGCCAATGGCAATAACCGTAACCCCATATTTTTGTATCATCTTGCTCAATATCTGTTTTGCCTGTTCTGTTTTACTTTGTGGTGGGGTTGGGTAAACCACCGTTGTTTCCAGCACCTTTCCTGTCTGGTCTACCACTGCAATTTTGCATCCGGTGCGGTATGCCGGGTCAAATCCCATTGTTACTGCTCCTTTTACAGGAGGCTGCATCAGCAGGTTTTTCAGGTTTTCCGAAAAAACGCCAATTGCCTGGGCACAAGCTTTCTCGGTCAGCTCCGCTCTTAACTCACGTTCCAGCGATGGAAAAATCAGTCTTTTATAACTATCTTCACAGGTTGCCTGCAAAATATCTTTAAAAGGAGAATTGTGTTTTATTACCTTACCTGCAATCATCTCAATACAATGTTCATGTTCTGCCTGAACTGAAACTTTTAGAGCTTCTTCTCGTTCTCCTCGGTCTATTGCTAACACTCGATGTGGGGCTATCTTCTGAACCGCTTCACTATATTCAGAATACATTGAGTATACTTCATTTTCTTTTGTACCTATTGTTGTCGAAATTAAAGCATTTTTCTGTAAATATGTTCTTAATTGGCTGCGGATGTCTGCCGAGTCACTGATCTGTTCTGCTAATATATCACAGGCTCCTGCCAATGCTTCTTCTATTGAAGCAACACCCTTTTCTTCATTGAGGTAGCTTTGTGCTCGACACTCCAATGGTTCTTCTGCACACTGTTCCAAAATCCACTGTGCTAATGGTTCCAATCCTTTTTCTTTTGCAACAGAGGCTCTGGTTTTTCTTTTTTGCTTATATGGCCGATACAAATCCTCGATTTCGGAAAGCATCTGTGCTTTGTCCAACGCTAATCGCATTTGCTTCATACCTTCGGCATCCAGCTTTCCACTTGCCTCTATCAGCGTTGCAACTTCTTCTCTGCGCTTTTCCAAATTTCTTAAATATATTAATCGTTCATTCAGGGTTCTTAAAACAGTATCATCCAGCCCTCCTGTTACCTCTTTGCGGTACCGTGCTATAAAAGGAATGGTATTTCCTTCATCAATCAATCTAACTGCACTTTCAATCTGCTCCTTTGGAACCGAAAGCTCCTTTGAAAGAATCTGTATCATTTCCATATACAAAACCTCTTTTCTTTTTTCTGTCCATATTATAGCATATATCCATGATGTGAAAAGTGAATTAAAGAGAAAAAATTATTCTTAAAGTTATATTATCGGTTTAGTATACTTTTCGTATTTTTACCTAGTCTTCAATTTGTAAAATTATGTCGTGTCATTACTATATGTTGTAGATTTTGTTCTTTCCAATCTAAAAAACAAACCGGGGATACAGGCAAAAACTTCCTATATCCCCTTTATTCTTTTACGCTAGTACTGAAACCGATTTACCCTGTAATACCCTTTCACAGTTTTCTAGAATCTGATAAACAATATTTTGTGATGCTGTGTATCTGCTTTCTCCATTAAAAGAAATCAGTACCGAACCATCTCCAGTAGGAATCAGCTCGAACAAATCATCTTCCCGTTCTTTATCCAAGTAAAAAATGTTCATTGTCAACACCGTTTCCAGATTTGATTCCTGACTGCTCATACTCTGGGGAGGAATTGCAGTAATTGTTTGATATAAGCTTTCAAACAGTTTCCCATCTACCTCCTGACCATTGCAGTTTACCTTTAGCTCTCCATTCTGCCCCGAAACAACAAAATCATAGCTTTCGTTTTGAGAGGTTACACGAAGTTCTGACAAATCTTTTGCTTGCGATGGAACATAAACACTTTGTATCAGCTGTTCTGCTTGAATCGTTAGCCAACTTAATCGGCTTGCCGAAACAAAATATACCTGCGGTGAACCATCTTTCATTAAATACACATAGTTGTTTTCATTTGGTTCCGAAGCTTTTAAAGTAAACAAGTCTGTTCCATCTACTTGAAGTGATACGATGGAATATGGTTCATCTAATCCAAACGCTGTCATCTCTTCCGGTGTTGGCGATACGGCTTCCACCGCATTGGCATAAATATCGAATAATCCTTCTGTTACTTTCAAAGCAGACTCTTTTGTAATAGTCTGCACCTGGGGTGTGGTCATGGTATACTGTCTTTTTATTTTAGAGTCTACTTTCTCCTCTGTATCCTGTTCGTCCTGTTTCTCAAGCATTTTAATCTCTATGGTAATAGGCGATGGACGAACTGCTCCAGACAATATAATAACCGCCTCTTCATAGTTTGGTTCCGTTGGTGTAATTTTATTATCTAAAAAAGAATACCTTTCCTTTGATATACTATCCAAGATGCTGTCATCCATCAGATAAACTTTGTTTGCATATAAAAGATAGACGCTTTTATTATCCGGCGCACGTTTTCCAAATTGCAACACTTCTTGTTTTCCTTCGGTCGATGTAACGGAAACAATATAGGATGGATTATCTAAACCATATTGTGAAAGTTGTTGTGCAGAATCTCCCAGGGTCTGTTTTGCAGAAAGATCAAGCAATTCTCTGTCTGCTGTCAAATCTGCTAAAATAGCTGTCAGGTTATTGATATTTAATTTTGAGGCTTCCACTTCCTCCAATCCTTCCACAACAAAATGTTCGCCTTGGTTTACGAGAAAAAAGTCGTCACTTGGGTTTTTAATATGAATTGTATTGATTTGCTGAACTGACATAGACAACAGAGGAATCCCTTGCTCCTGTCCTTCTGCATCTTTTTGTTCCTTATAGCCCCCTTCCCCTTGAAAACGCGCCATCAAAAAAATCAACAATCCTGTCAGCAGCAATACAATCGCCAAACTAACCAGCAAAGTTGTTGTCTGTTTTTTCATAAACAAACTTCCTTTCCAAAGTATGCTAAGCGTTGCGACGTTTGAGCCAGAGATACATTCCACAAGCCAAGGTGATGATTGGAACTATAACCATAAAGAAAACACCGATGGTAAATACCTGTGCCGTATTCAGCCCCAGTTCCTTTCCACCCAAGGTTTTTGATTGAATCGTAATCACATGCTCTCGTTGGGTAAGTGTATTTAAGGCTGACAGGTAATAATCAGCGTTAGAAAAAGAACCACTTACCATTAGAGAATCGCTCAAAGATACCGATGAACCGCTAGCCAAAATCTGGCTTGCTTTTCCATCTGCAAAACTTTTCTTAGAAAGGATTGCCAGAGGAAAGGGTCCATATTCCTCCGCTTTCCAATTTTCCAGTTGTTCTGTGCTCAATCCGTAGGGAATCGTTGTTGCTGTTTGAGAAGATTCCAGCAGCACTGAGGTGCTGATGTCCATATTACTCTCAAAAACACTCTCCAATGGACGGGCAAACGGAAGTGTTAAGGGAATTGAGAGATCTGTCATGGTGTCCGTTAATTCCTCACTTTTCAGATGTGTCACTGCAAAATAGGGATTTGCATTGATAATATGGCTTTTATCCGTTTCGAGCACCGAACTCAGTCCTACTGAAATCCCCCACTTTTTCAAAAAGCTCTCCAAACGTGGCAATTCCGGCTGTGTGGTATCTGCAAAATAAAGCAGCGTCCTTTCTCCTTTTTCTGAAAGAAAGGTATCTACCTTATCTAAAACCTCCTGATCTGGGTCACTGGTTGGAGATACCCAAAGCAAAACACTCACATCTTTCGGAATTTCCTGTGTTGCCGGAGTTAATTGACTAACCTCAAAATTATTTTTACCCAGTAACTGTGCGAATTCGTTTGGATACTGCTCACCATGTCCATTTAAAATTGCTACTTTTATCTGTGACTCTGACGTTACATTTAAGATAGCTGAGGTCATTGCCTGCTCTGCCCTAGAGGATGTAATATAATTTCCATAATAAGAACCGGATTCTATATTAAATAAATCATAGGCTGTCAGGGTCTGAGAGCGCTGACCACTGGAAATAATAATATCACCAATCTGTACTTCTTCATGCTCCGATGCTAAAGAGGGGTTTGCAAGTAAATCCACATACTTTAATGTAATTTGATCGGAATATTTTTCATATTGCTCTAGAACAGAGTGGGCTTGTACAAAATATTCTCCACCCGACATAAAGTTTTCCTCTGAGGTCATTACTTCTATTGTAACTGGCTTTGCAATTTTTGAGATATACTCTTTTGATTGTTCAGTCAATTTAAAGACTTTTTGAGGGGTTAAATCAATTGTTACCGGATAACGGTCGGTAATCACAACGGTGAGTATATTAAGTAAAATCAATGCAACAACAACCAATGCTGTGGTTGCACCGGAAAGAATCAAATATTTTTGTCGCCTTGTTGTTTTATGCTGAGTCTGTTTGCTTTCCATAAAAACACCTTCCTTATTTTTTGGTTTATATTTCGTTATGACACTCGCCTATGTTCCAAGTGGCGAACTGTTAAGAACAAAAATAAAGCTACTATGCTCACAAAGAAGGTCAGATCGGAAAGATTTAACAATCCTCTGGTAAAATCAAGATAATGCTGATAAAACGAGATACTGTCCATCACCTTACTTACAGCCGCATTAGAAACTACCGGTGTAAAGCTATTGGCAAACAAAAGAAACAAGCCGACTGCCATCGAGCCGACTGCTGCTATAACCTGGCTTTCTGTTAAGGATGAAATAAAGATTCCAATAGCACATAGCGCCGCTCCCAGCAAAAACAGACCTAGAAAATTCCCGAAAAAGACAGCCAAATCCGGTAAACGAAAGGCTGATAATACAAGGAGATATACTAATATAATAGATATTCCCAATAAATACATTGTCAGGCACGCAAAAAATTTTCCAAATACAATTCCTGTAAATCGAACCGGGGCGGTGAACAACGCTTGTTCGGTCTTTTGACGGCGTTCTTCACTAAACAGACGCATGGTTAAGATCGGAACTAAAAAAATAACAATAGAAAATAGGTTTGAAAACACATAACTCATGTCGGTTGAATTGCTGACCAATGAAGTGGCAAAGAAATAGTATCCTGAAATCGCAAAAAATACTGCTAAAAACACATACCCCACAGGAGATGTCAAATAGGATCTCATTTCTCGTTTATAGATTGCTGTCATTTTTATTCTCCTTCCTCTTGATTGGTTTTCGGGCAACAAGATTTTTTCTCTGATTCTTGTTCCTCTTCGTTTCGCTTTTGAAGTAATTCAATTTCCTCACCGGAGGTTAGCTGAAGGAAAATATCTTCTAAATTCATATTTTTTTTGCTCATAGACAATATTGTGCAACCTGCCTGACCAAGAGTTTTAAACAAAGTGCGGCGCACTGGTGTACTGTCTGTACAGTTCTGCGCCAGATAGATGTTGTATCCCATTCCTTCTTCCTGCTGCACCTTCTGTACCAAAGGTATTTTCTTTATTGTTTCAAGAATATTTTTAGGATTTCCCTCAATCTCCATGCTGATTTGAAGCTGATTAGATACCTTGTCTGCCAGTTCGTCGGTTTTTCCATCGGCAACAATTCGACCTTGATGCAAAATAATAATGCGGTCACATACTGCCTGAACTTCGGATAAAATATGGGACGAAAGCAACACCGTTTTTGTTTTTGCCAGGCTGCGAATCAAGGTGCGAATTTCAATCATCTGTGCAGGGTCCAGTCCCACTGTTGGCTCGTCTAAAATTAAAATATCCGGTTCGCCTATTAATGCTTGTGCTAACCCTACTCTTTGACGATAGCCTTTTGACAAATTTCTAATCATTCTTGATTGAACATCTTTAATTCCGACCAGATTCATAATCTCTTCTAAATATTCTTTTTTCGTTTTTTGAATCTTGGGATTTTTTTTAACCTTTTTCAAATTATAAATAAAAGACAGGTACTCATACACAATCATATCAAGGTACAGCGGAGGCTGTTCCGGTAAGTATCCTATTTTTTCTTTTGCTTTTAAAGGCTCTGTTAATATATCAATCCCATCAATCAAAACATCCCCGTCAGAAGCAGAAATACATCCTGTTAAAATATTCATCGTTGTACTTTTTCCGGCTCCGTTAATGCCCAAAAAGCCAACAGCTTCTTTACCGTCAATCGAAAAACTGACCGAATTTAGTGCTTGTTTTTCGCCATAACGTTTATTTAAATTTCTAATCTCCAGCAAAGCACTGCCCCCTTTGTTTTAAATGAAAAACTATCTTTACTTTCTAGTGTACAGGATAACCTCAAAAATAGGTTTAAGAAAATATTGGGATTTTTTAAAGTTTTTCTAACCTATCTGCAAAGATCATCATACATTGTCAAAAAACATTAGAACATAGAAAAAGCCCTGCTGTAACAAAAAGCAGAGCAACGCAAAAAAACGGATTCCAAAATTGGAATCCGTTTTTGGTGACCCGTGCGAGAATCGAACTCGCGATACCGCCGTGAAAGGGCGGTGTCTTAACCGCTTGACCAACGGGCCGCAAAATATAAAAACTGCAAAGCAGATTTTTAACTATGGTAGCGGCAAATGGATTTGAACCATCGACACTTCGGGTATGAACCGAATGCTCTAGCCAGCTGAGCTATGCCGCCATGTCGACTGGTTACAACCGCTTTTGTCGTAACCAACGAGCTAAATTATACAATAGATTTTAGGTTTTGTCAACACCTTTTTTGAAAAAAATTTAGTTTTTTTAAAATTTGTTTTTATAGCTTAAAAAATGGCTTTATTAAGCCAAAAAAAAGCAGAGCCGTATTTCTTTAAAGATACGGCTCTGCTTAAAAAAGAAAATAAATTACTCAAATTTTGCAAAACCTTCAAAGCATTTTTTTCCATCATTTTTCTGTCCGCAAACATAATAACAAGACATCTTCTCATCTGCTGCTTCCAGTTCCTTTGTAAGGATTTCCAGTTCTTCACCCATCTTGGCTTCGTTGTGGTAATTGATAACCAGTTTTTTCATGCGTTTTCCCACAGTAGCCGAAAAAGGCAGGTTATCTAAGATAATATCGGCATACTGGGTATTATTTAAATGTCCATTGTCATCTGTACGGGAATAGGTCACTCGCTCTACCCCGCTGTGCACAGCATCCTTTACTTTAGGAATGGTAAAATCATGTTCTTGCTCAATTGAAAGATTAAACGGAAAATGCAGTTCTTCCGGAGGATTTCTTAAAATTTTTCTGGTGTCTGTATCCACCAACACCCATTTAGAATCCTGTGCCGCAACCTCTTCTCCTTGCTCATTATAAAATCGAGTATATCTGCTGTATACTGCTCGATTTGGGCTGGAAGGTCTTGTTACAATTCGTATCTTATCCCCAACACAAATCTCTCCATATAACTCCAGAGAAACCTTTGCCAGCAAAAAAACAGTATGAGTTTTTCGATACACATCAATAGTCAAGCCAAACGCATTGCAATGATTGGTACTGATTGCCTGACACTGTGACATGATTGCTCCGGCTTTCATTCTTCCATTACAATCACATTCATACTGACCTGCAATAAACGATTCTTCATATGTTTCAATCTCTTTCAAGAAAAAACCTTCTTCCTATTTATATGTCATCTCTGTGAGTCCTTGTGTTTTCTTTTATCATTATTTTTATTGTATCACATCGCTTATAAAAAATCATCTTCTCTTTTCTTCTTTTCACATTAACTGCAAAAAGGCTTTGACCAAAATGGTCAAAGCCTTTTTATTTTCTATCGAATCAATTTATCTGCAAGCTGCTTGAGGTCATCTTCATCATAAAAATGGATTTGAAGTACACCGCTGTTTCCGTTGCGAACTATTTTTACTTTTCTGGAAAGCTCATTGCCCAAAGCAAGTTCCATTTCAGTAAAAAATGCAGCCTGTCCTCCCCACACATCTTCGTGTTCTCCAGATACCTGAATATCCTCCGGAATCTCTTTGCTCATCTTCTCAATATCTCGTACAGAATATTTTCCTGTTTTGACCTTTTTAGCCACTTCAAGGATTTGATCTTGATTATCAAAAGCAAGCAGTGCTCTTGCATGTCCCGGAGAAACTTCGCCTTCCTCCACCATTTCCATTACTTTTTCAGGAAGATGCAGCAGTCGGAGTGCATTTGCAACTGCCGGTCTGGATTTTCCGACCCTCTTTGCAACCTGTTCTTGGGTCATTCCATAGCGTTCCATCAACAGCTTATAACCGGACGCTTCTTCAATTGCATTGAGATCCTCCCTTTGCAGGTTTTCAATCAGAGCAATTTCCATTGCCTGTTCCTCATCCATATCTCTGATAACAACCGGAACCTCTCTCAAACCCGCCATACGGCTTGCTCTCCACCGACGTTCCCCTGCTACCAATTGATATCCTCCGGAGGACAGCGGACGCACCAGCAATGGCTGAAGTACACCGTGCTCTTTAATAGAGTCTGCCAGCTCGTTCAAACTTTCTTCGGAGAACACTTTTCGTGGCTGATCCTTATTAGGTTCAATTTCACTTAAACGCAAGGTCACGATTCCGGAATCTGCTGTTTCATTATCCATAAACAGAGCATCTAAACCTTTACCCAGACCACCCTTTTTCGCTTTTGACATCATGACCACCTCTTACTTCTCTTCTCGATTTTTCTTTAAAAATTCTTTTGCCAAGCTAAGATAAGCTTTTGCACCTCGAGAATTTTTATCAAAATAGATTGCCGGCATCCCAAAGCTTGGTGCCTCGGACAGACGAACATTTCTGGGAATCACTGTTTGATATATCTTGTCCGGGAAGTGGTTTTTTACTTCTTCTTGTACCTGTTCTGTCAGTTTTAAACGCCCGTCATACATGGTCAGCAAAATACCCTCCAGCTCAATAACCGGGTTATATAGACGCTTTACCTGCCGAATGGTAGCCATCAGCTGGGACAAGCCTTCCAGCGCATAATATTCGCACTGAATCGGAACAATAACCCCATCACAAGCAGAAAAAGCATTGAGTGTCACAAGCCCCATAGATGGAGGACAATCAATTAAAATATAATCATAATCATCTCGAACAGCTGCCAGTGCCTGTCTTAGTTTTAAAGTTCTTTCCTGAATTTCTACCAGTTCAATTTCTGCTGCTGCCAGATCAATGCTGGATGGAATTAAATCTACATTTTTAAACTCGGTTTTTATAATAGCCTGGGAAGCTCTGGCATCTCCGGTAAGAATATCATAGGTAGAGGTCTTAACCTCTCGTTTATTAACACCTAAACCACTGGTGGAATTTCCCTGCGAATCAATATCTACCAGCAGACATTTTTTTCTTGATTTTCCAAGGGCGGCCGTTAGATTGATTACCGAAGTGGTTTTTCCAACACCGCCTTTTTGGTTTGCAACTGCAATGATTTTACCCATACCAAACACTTTATCCCTTCTGCGGCAAATTTCATTTTGCAGTAGAAGGCTTGCTCCTTTCGCTGTGATTTTTGATTTTTTCGGACAATTTCTCTACAAAAAACATGGAATTTACTTTGATTATAGCATAATTCCCATAGAAAATAAAGAAAAAAGCCCTCCTTTTCACCTCTAAATCGAAAAACCTACGTATTTTCTGTCAAAATCTCTCAATAAATGTTTCATGTGAAACACCCCGTTTCTGCGTTATACTAAAGAAATTTTTGGGATTTTATCCTTTATTTAGACCAAAAAATAATTCGGTGCAATAAAAGCCATCTTTATCTACACTATCTTAATAGGGAAATAGATTATATTTTTAGGAGGTTTTACAATGAAAAAGTTTATATCAGCTGCCCTATCTGCTGCGATGATTCTATCACTGGCAAGTATTTCTTATAGTGCTGCTCCACAAACATCATCCCACTCTCTATCTCAGGTTGTTAATGGCACTTCTAAAAAAAATACATCCTCAAACTCTTCTGCAAACAAAATTACTCAACCCAAAGTTCCGGCAATGGAAGATGAAAATTACTATGATTATGTACTCAAACATCAAACTCCAGAAAGCTTTATTAAAAGTCTTCAGAAATTCGGCTCAAAAACTGCCCCTATGGTTTTAAATCAGAAAAAGAATCAAGCATACTCCCCTGTCAGCTTTGCTTATGCCCTTGGCATTTTAGGAAGTGGAGCAAACGGTGAAACTTCTCAGCAAATTGCAGATGCACTGGAAACAGATAATATGAAATCTGCTATTGATGGTTTCACTAAGTTCTATGACGCAAATTATCGCGATAGTGAAGGAAATATTTTAGAGATTGCAAACTCTCTTTGGATGCAAAAAAAATATCCAATCAAATCCGCTTTTAGCAAAGAAGTGGCTAAAGATTTCTACTCTTCGATTTATTCGGTTGATTTTTCAAAAAAATCAACCGGTGAAGCTATGGGAAAATGGATTTCTGAAAATACCGGAGGATTGCTAAACCCTTCCATTGCTACTGATCCAATGCAAGTTTTGTCCATTATTAACACCCTTTATTTTGAAGGTGCCTGGTCCGATTCTTTTAACGGAAAAAATAATACAACAGAAAAATTCACTCTGGAAGACGGAAGCACTATTGACACTACTTATATGAACCAAATCTTTGAACATGCTGCTTACTATAAAACTGAAGATTACACCATGTTTATTCTCCCTTTTGTTGGTGGACAAGAAATGCGTTTTGTCCTTCCAAATAAAGATTTAGGCTCTATTTTAAATCAGGAAACTTTAGAAGAAATCACTTCTAAACCTCAAGAACAAAATAAAAAAGCCGCAGAGGTTACTTTGAAACTTCCAAAATTCAACTTTGATACCAGATTTAATCTGAAAGAAACTTGTGAAAAAGTGGGTTTGGAAAAATTGATGGAAGGTACTGCTGATCTGTCCGGCATCACTGATCAGGATGTTCATGTATCCAACATCATCCAAGAAAGCCATATAGAAGTCGATGAAAATGGTTGTAAAGCTGCGGCTTATACCCAGATCATGATAGAATCAATGGCTCTATTACCAGATGATGTGGAAAAATATACCTTCTCTTTGGATCGTCCTTTCTTATTCACCCTTCAATCCCATGAGGATGCTCCACTCTTCATCGGAACGGTTTATAATCCCGCAAAATAACTCTCTTCTCCTATATTTGACACTAGAAAGCAGAAGGAGGCTCACCTAAAAGGCGAGCCTCCTTCTGCTAATTTTATCATGGTCTATTTTTTCTTTCCATAAGCACTTTCTTTTGGTATATGAATAGTATAAACAACTTCATCGTCGTTTTCCTGCATTTGAGTATTTGCATTGATACCAGAAAGTTTCATCGTTTCCAATGCTTTATCAATAGTATTGAGAAAAATCTTGAGGTCCTTGACTACAAATAATCTTTTTTCCTTTGGTTTTTCTTCTTTACCTGCCAACTGTGCAATATATTTTTCTGTTTGAGAAACATTCATTTCTTTTTCAGAGATTGCTTTAATAACCTGTAAAATGACTTCGTCCCCTTGATCATTCAGATTCAGCAGAGCTCTTGCGTGACGTTCTGTTAAATTTGCTGCTAAGATAGCTTCCTGTACCTCATCGGAGAATTGGAGAAGTCTGAGCTTATTTGCAATAGTAGACTGATTTTTTCCCAGTTTTTTTGCAACAGCCTGCTGGGTATGTCCCACCATTTTCATCAATTTTTGAATTGCCAGTGCTTCTTCAAAGAAGTTCAGATCACATCTTTGAATATTTTCAATCAATGCCAAAGCACTGCTTCTTTCTTCATCCATGCTGGTCAAAATTGCAGGCACCTCCTGCATTTTCAGCTTTCTGCAAGCCAGCAGTCTTCTCTCCCCTGCCACCAGCTGATAATTTCCGTCATCTAAAGGAAGAACGGTAATCGGCTGCAACAGTCCATACTGAGAAATGCTGGTTGCCAGCTGTTCTATTTTTTCATCATCGAACAATTTTCTCGGTTGATGTGGGTTTGGAACAATCCTGTATTCCGGAATTAAAATAACTTTGTTAATCATCTTCTGTTTTGTAAGCAATGCTTTCATAACAGCAAATTCGCCTCCTCATTCTGTTTGATTCCCAAAAGCTCCTCTGCCCACTTTGGGCAGAGGCTTTTGAGATATTGATGGGAGCAGAAATGTTGTGCAGAAGCAGTTTAGGGATACTGCTGCCTGCCGAGCAAAAGAAAGGAAAATAGGAATAGAAAAGGCATGAACCTGAAACCACTTTACGGTTCGTGTTCACGAGTAATATCATAGCACAGTTTATTCCTGATTTCCAGAAAAATCGTTCGTTCTTTTTCGACTCCCTGCTACAAAATCTCTTTTAAATAATTGGTTTTTTTGCCATTTTGGCAGCAGTTCTGGGGAATTGTGGCGGAGTCTGCGATATTTTCTTTATCAGAACAATGCTTCTTCCACTATTGTCCGGCAGGGTAAATTTCTCCACCTTTTCCAGCTTTCCGCCCATCGTTGCAATGGCATTTTTAGATTCTTTTATTTCTTCCTCTACATCAGGACCTTTCAGAGAAACAAAATATCCTCCCACCTTAACATATGGCAGACAATACTCTGCCAAATCCCGAAGATTTGCAACTGCTCTTGCTGTTGCAAAGTCAAACTTTTCTCGCAGTGTTTTTTGTTTTCCCCCATCTTCTGCTCTGGAATGAATGAAAGAACAATCTAATTCTAAACTATCATTGACTTCCTTTAGAAAAGTCAATCTTTTTTGTAGGCTGTCCAACATAGTCACCCTTAGATCTTCTCTTGCAATCTTCACTGGCATTGACGGAAAGCCTGCACCAGTTCCAACATCAATTAGTGTTGCCCCCTGTGGAATATCTACCACTTTAAGCAGCAGCAAACTATCTACAAAATGTTTAAACACAATTTCCTTTGGTTCTGTAATAGCTGTTAGATTCATCTTCTCATTCCATTCTACCAGAAGCTGTGCATAGATATCAAACTTATTCGGTGCAGCTTGTGGCAGATTGATACCAAATTCTTCGCAGCCCTTCAAAAGCAGCTGTTTATCAATCATATTCCTGTCCTTCCTGCGGCAAAAACATTTTTCTTTCCTGCCACGACAAAATGTTTCATGTGAAACGTTACTAATTCTGCTGTGTTTTACAACTTTCCAGATAAATCAACAAGACGGAAATATCTGCCGGGCTTACACCCGAAATTCTGGAAGCTTGACCGATGCTGTACGGCTTTATCCTTTGTAATTTTTCGATTGCCTCTAATCGCAATCCCCTAACCTGTTGATAATCAATATCTTCCGGCAGCTTTCTGCTTTCCAGCTTTCTCATCTGCTCTACCTGAGCCAGCTGTTTTTGAATATATCCTTCATACTTAATTTGTATCTCCACCTGCTCAGTGACCTCATCCGGAAGCTGTGGTCGCTCATCATCAAATGGTTTTAAATCCTGATAGGTAATTTGTGGACGTCGAATTAAATCCGATGCATGTGCCCCTGTTTCCAGTGCTGCTGTTCCTTTTTCCACAAGCATTTGATTCAGTTTTTCAGATGGTCCGAAAGTCAGCTTTTCGATGCGTTTTCTTTCATTTTCTATCAACTCCTGTTTATGCAGAAAATGCTTCCAACGTTCTTCACTAATCAATCCCAGTTCATAACCAATCGGTGTTAATCTTTGATCTGCATTGTCCTGGCGAAGCAACAGTCTATATTCTGAACGGCTTGTCATCATTCGGTATGGATCAGAACAACCTTTGGTAACAAGATCATCAATCAAAGTGCCAATATAGCTGGATGCTCTGTCTAAAATAAGAGGCTCTTTTCCCTGAACCTTTCTTGCAGCGTTGATTCCCGCAATCAATCCTTGGGCTGCCGCTTCTTCATATCCAGAGGTACCGTTAAACTGTCCTGCACCATACAGACCTTCCACCTTCATAAATTCTAAAGATGCTTTCAAATCTAACGGATCGATACAATCATATTCGATTGCATAAGCATTTCGCATAATTTTAATGTTTTCAAAACCAACAATTGAGCGATAGATTTGCACCTGAACATCTTCCGGCAGTGAGGATGATAAACCTTGCAGGTACATTTCCTCTGTATCTTTACCGACCGGCTCTACAAAAGATTGATGTCTTGGTTTCTCCGCAAAACGCATAACCTTGTCCTCAATACTTGGGCAATATCTGGGTCCTACACCCTCAATCATCCCACCATACAGCGGTGAGCGGTGGATATTCTGTCGAATAATTTCGTGTGTTTTTTCATTGGTGTATGCAATATGGCACACCACCTGATTTTCCAGTCCTTCTCTCGGCGTTTCAAAAGAAAATGGAATGATCGGCTCATCCCCTGCCTGAACCTCCAGCTTAGAGTAATCAATGCTGTCCCTTTTTACGCGAGCCGGTGTTCCTGTTTTAAAACGCCTTAAACCAATCCCCAGTTTTTCCAGTGCCTCGCTTAATCCTACCGCTGCGTGTAATCCGTCCGGTCCGCTTTCGTAAGAAACATCCCCCACATAAATCTTACCATGCAGGAAGGTTCCGGAGCAAATAATTGCAGTTTTTACCTGATATACTGCTCCCAATTTTGTGACAATCTCTTTTACTGCACCTTCTTTGTCAAGACGAACATCACAAATTTCTGCCTGGATTATATCCAGCCCTTGCTGAAGCTCCAAACGGTGTTTCATTTCACGATGATATGCATCTCGATCGGACTGAACTCTCAAGCTGTGTACAGCCGGACCTTTGCCTCGGTTCAGCATTCTGCTTTGCAAAAAAGTGGCATCCGCTGCCTTACCCATTTCGCCGCCCAGTGCATCAATTTCTCTTACCAAATGTCCTTTTGCCGTTCCTCCAATCGAAGGATTGCAAGGCATATTGCCAATCGCATCGAGGGACATGGTAAAGATTGCGGTTTTTGCTCCCAATCTTGCCGCTGCCAACGCTGCTTCTATTCCAGCATGACCGGCACCGATTACTGCAACCTCATAATCCCCCATATAATATTCCATTCTATTCTTCATTCCTTTCCGGGATAAAACGTCCTGTCAAAGATTTTCACTATTTTCCAACACAGAACCGTTCAAATACTTTATCAATTACTGCTTCAGAAGCTCTTTCTCCGGTCAACTCCAATAAACTGTCAATAGCAGAATCAATGCAAACATTGACTGCATCCAGTGTTTCCCCAACTATCAATGCTTGCTGTGCCTGCTGCATAGTGCGACTTGCTTCTAACACACAAGCTCTTTGACGTTCATTTGCAATAATGCCCGAGGATGAGTCCAGCTGCGAAAGCTCTAACAGCTCTCTCACTTCTTTTTCCAAAGCCTGAACACCCTCTCCTGCACTGGCAGAAAGCTCTGCAATATAAGGAATTTTTTCCTTAATCTTTTCTGTATCAATCTTTCGTGGTAAATCGGTTTTATTGATAACTGCCACCACCGGACGATCTTTGATGCGTTCGATCAAATCCAAATCTTCTGCGGATAATTCTTCCGAACTGTCAAATACAGCTAATACCAGATAACTGGTATCGAGCTTTTTGCGAGCTAACTCGACACCAACCTTTTCCACCGGGTCATCGGTTTCTCTCAATCCGGCAGTATCTGCCAAATGAAGAACGACATCTCCTAAACGGATTGTATCCTCTACAATATCTCTGGTAGTTCCCGGAATCTGTGTTACGATGCTCTTTTGTGCTCCGGACAATAGATTCATCAATGTAGATTTCCCTACATTAGGGCGTCCTACAATAACGGTACTAACGCCTTCTCTTAAAATTTTCCCACTGTCATATTCTTTTAAAATTGTTTCCAATGAAACACAAATTTGATTTACACTTTTTTTCAAATTTTCGTCTGATACTTCATCAATATCCTCATCCGGATAGTCTACCCACGCTGCCAGAGCCGAGGAAACCTCCAGGAGCTTGTCGATTACCTTATGAATTTTTGCAAACACCGCACCATCTTTTGCACTCAACGCTGCCTGAGCACTTTGCTGACCCTGTGCTGCAATCAGGTCTACCACAGCCTCTGCTTGAGTCAGATTCATCTTTCCATTTAAAAATGCTCTGCGAGTAAATTCTCCAGCTTCAGCTGGTCTTGCACCCTGTGCAATACACGCCCGCAATGTACGTTGTACTAGGTAAATTCCTCCGTGGCAGCAGATTTCTACCACATCTTCTCCGGTATAGCTTTTGGGATTTCGATAAACAAATACAACTGCTTCATCAATCTCACCTTGGGTATCATATAACCTTCCAAACAACCCACGATACCCTTCGGTGTCCAAAATTTTCTTTCCCGATACCGAGGTGAAAACGCTGTCTGCAATTTTTAAAGCATCATTTCCCGATATCCTCACCATACCGATTCCGCCCGCTGCAACCGGTGTAGAAATGGCTGCGATAGTATCTCCAGAAATCATACTGCCCACTGTAAATCTTCCTTTCTCTGACTCATTTTTCTTCTCATTATAACTATTTCTATTATACCAAAAAAAATATTCAATGCAAACCAAAAAAGAAAGTGTATGTTTGGGATGAATATCCTCTATATTGGCTTAATTCTTCAATCTTTTTGTTAGTAATCTTTTTAATTTTTAAAAGTCAGCTTATAGTAAAAGACCGACAGCTAAGGCTGTCGGTCTTTTACTATAAGCTATTCCAAATCAATTTTTGCGTACAACGGCTTGTCCTCTGCCTCACGCGGAGGGGTGCTGCGCGGAACTTCGTTTCTGACATTATCATTAGAAGGTGTGGATTTTTCTTCAAACTTGCGTTCGTTTCTATAATTGTTCTGTCTTGGCGCACGTTTGCGGTTTTCCACATCCTCTTTGGTATTGGTATTCGGACGGAAAACATATGGTTTCTTTTGTGCCGAATCTTCTGTTTCGTTTGCTTCTCCCTGAGGTCTGCGGTTATTTGGACGGTAACCACCCTTATTATATGGTTTTTTTCTGCCCTTATAATTGTTGTTATATCTCTTCACAGGATTTGCAGAACTGATAACCACACGTCTGTTTGGCTCTTCACCAATGGAAGAAGAAACTGCACCTTCAACAGTAGAAACTGTTGCATGAATAATTCTTCTTTCATAAGGGTTCATTGGCTCCAGCGTTACACTGCGTCCGGTTTTTACTGCGGTGCGTGCTAAACGTTTTGCCAAAGATTCCAGTGTTTTTTCTCGTTTTTCACGGAAATTTCCACTGTCAATGGTAATTCTCATATAATCACCGTCCAGACGGTTGATTGCAAGGCTTGCAAGATACTGGATTGCATCAATTGTTTCGCCGCGACGACCAATTACAAAGCCTAAATCATCGCCTTTTAGGGTAATGTTAAGATTTTCCCCTTCCTTATTTGCTTCCACAGTAAAGGACTGGGCTCCCATTGCTTTTAAGATTGCAGTGATATATTCCACTGCCATCTCTTCTTTATTTTCTTTTACAAAAACTCGCACCTTTGCCGGATAGGTCTTTAAGCCAAAAAGACCTTTTTTAGGCAGGTCAATAATTTCAAATTCTGCTTTCTCTCTGGATACATTCAGCTGCTGACAAGCTTCTTCAATTGCCTGATCAACGGTTTTTCCAGTAGTAATGATCTCTTTCAAGCTGATACCTCCTCTGATAATCAGTGAAAAGTCGCAACATTATTCCAAATCGTCGTCGGTAACTTCGGTATATGCATCGCCATATTTTTCAGCATCTCTTCTTCTTGCCTCTGCTAATTTCTGACGATTGATTTCTTTCTGGCTTTTTGCTTTTGCTTTTGCATCTGCATCGCCATAACGTGCCATCTTTTTGGCTTCAATACGTTCCTGACGCTCTTTTTCCCGGCGTTCTTCAGCTTCTTGTTTTGCTTTTTCTGCCATTTCTCTTGGATTATAAAATTTGTTCAGAAGCATAGTCTGAATTACCATAAATAAGTTGGAAATAATCCAGTACATACCTACGCCAACCGGAACTTTAAATGCAATCCACAAAGACATAAGCGGCGAAAACAGCATCATAAATTTCATTGAAGCTGCTCCCGGACCTTCCATTGCCGTTGGATTGTTTTTGATCGAAATCCAAGACATTAAAAATGCGGTCAAACCAGATAAAATTGGGATTAAAATCAATATATTCAGAGCAAATGTCGGGGTTGCACCCAGATTGATTCCAAGGAAGTTCATATCAAATGACTGTACTTTAGTGATAAATTCCTGTCCAAGTGCTGCATAAGCTTCAGGATTTGCCTGAAGAGAAGTAATAATGCTGGCTTGAGGAGAATACTGACTGATAGCCACTCCCAGACCCTGCATAATTTCGGTTGCCTGAGCGATAATCGCCTTATCAAATCCAAGGATATGACGAAGAGGATTATAAATAACGTCAATCAATCCGAACAGAACCAGCATTGTGATAACCATTGGCAGACAGCCGCCGGCAGGATTATAATTTTCCCTCGTATAAAGCCGCTGCATTTCTTCGTTCATCTTTTGCTGATTCTTAGCGTACATCTTCTGAATTTCCATCAGCTGTGGCTGGATAGCAGCCATCTTTGCAGAAGCCTTCTGCTGTTTAATAGACAGCGGAATCATTGCCAATTTTATGAGCAATGTAAAAATAATCAGGGACCAGCCATAACTATGCAGAACATTGTACAGCAGCCGCATGATTAAACCAAGCGGATAACCAAGAATATACATTGAAAACCTCCATTCTGTACCTGATACCTTCTTTTAAAGACCTGTATCGGCACATCTGCACCTTGTTGTGCTTTGGATTAAACTCCATATTCAATTTAAAAAGAACTATACTATGCCCGACAAGAACATTTCTGGTAAAGGCCGCCAAAACGCTGCCCGCCTGATAGAGGCTGTGGTGTTATCTGTTCTTCTCCGGTTTTTCGGGCACCGGATCAAAGCCACCCGGGTGAAAAGGGTGACATTTTAAAATACGGCGCAACGCAAGATATCCTCCTTTCACAGCTCCAAAGCGTTCAATCGCTGTAAACGCATAAGCTGAACAGGTCGGATAAAAACGGCACCGTGGCGGAAAGCATGGTGAGATCACCTTTTGATAAAAACGAATCAGTGCTAGCATTAGATATTTCATCTTTTTAAAGCTCCTTTGGCATGACCCCAAGAAAAGGTATTGTTTACGATACCTTTCAATTTGATTCCCTTATTTTTCGTTTTTCCCGGTGTTCCCTTTGATGATAAAGCATTGTCTTATCAAAGTTCTATGCTCGCAATGTTTTATTTGACTTGTGCTGTTTTTTAGATGCTGAATCTTTTTTTTGCTTTGCCGGATCAGTAAGGTTTAATATCTGTTTTTTTAACACCGGCACAAGGTCTGTAGATTTTGCCTGTGGTGTTTTCATTCTTGCAACAAAAACAAAATCCCATCCCTGTGGGATACAGGGTTCTGCCTGAGAAAATGCAGCACGAATAATACGTTTGCAGCGATTCCTGCAAACAGCTTTCCCTATTTTTTTAGTGACTGTAATTCCAATCCGATTTCGTCCCAAACGGTTCTTCATTGCATAGGTAACAATGAGCGGATGGACAGAACTGTTTCCTTTAAAATAAAGACGCTTAAATTCCTTATTCAGCTTTAAAGTTGTTTTTTTGTTCATGTAATGATATCCCCTCATCTTGAAATAGGTAAAAAGAAAGACCACTTATTAGGATAAGTGGCCTGCTTATTCTGGAATGAAACATGGAAGGCAGAATAAACAGAACCTATTCCCTGCTTCCTTCCAGTATTCCTTGCAAAAAGGAACCGCACTGGATATAAAACGGACAATTAGAAAAAAGCCGTCTAACAGAAAAGGAATCCCTCCCACTTTGTCAAGCAGGCTGTAAATTCTCTTTTATCCTAACAATTAGTATGTCAGCTGCTTTCTTCCTTTTGCTCTTCTGCGTGCGAGAACTTTACGGCCGTTTTTAGTAGCCATTCTCTTTCTAAAACCATGCTCTTTCTTTCTCTGGAGCTTCTTTGGCTGATATGTTCTTACCATAAATCTTAACCTCCCTTCAAGGCGAAACCTTACAGAATAAAATTATAGACAAAAATGGCATAAAAGTCAATAGAAAGCGAACCTACTCCTTGAGTTATTTTCTATATTATATTAGAAACCCAACTTCTTTCATCCTTAATTTATACAAATATCACACTCGTATTTTTTTATTACCTTCTAAATAAAAACATGAAAATTAAAATCTAATAAAAAATCACAATTTTTTCTCTGATAATCTGTATAGGATTACCCGTTAAAAACTGTTGAAAGCTCTTGAAAACCTTATCGGGTTTATGTTAAAATATTTTGTGTAAAAAGTGTTGAAAATTTATTTTTCACATCCATTCCACATTTTTTCTAGATTTTTTGCACAACAGTTTTATCTGTGCAGTTTTCTTGTTAATATCCCGTGAAATTGGTTGTGGAATGGGTTTCAAAAACTGTAAAACAAAAATGTATACTTATACAGCCCCCTGCTTGTTCCTTTTAATAAACGGGTTAAGAGCGGGGGTTTTACTGTCTTTTTCTGACTATTGGGGAATGATCAGAAACAGATATCCAATGCGCATATTCAAAAAGAAGGGAATTTTAAGTTATGGAATCGTTTAAAGAGCTTTTCCAGATGGTTAAAGAGTACACACGCCAATATGTTATGGACTCAAAAGAACTATCTGAGATCGCCTATCAGGTTTGGATTAAAAGTCTTGAGCCAGTCAGCTTTGATGGCAATACTGCTGTTTTATATATCAAGGCTGAATTCATGAAAAAAATTGTAGAAGAAAAATATTTAGGTCTATTAACGCAGGCTTTTGAGGCTGTGGTTGGTTTCCCTGTAAAAGTAGAAATTCTTTGTGAAACCTCCGAAAAAAATGAGAAAAAAGATTTTACTCCTGCATGTGTGCAGACCTCGGCTCCCTCACCGGTTCTTCCGTCCTATAGTCAGGAAGAAATTGATATGAACAGCCAAGGCGGCGAATATGAATACACCTTTTCCACCTTTATTGTCGGCAGCTCCAACAAATTTGCACAGGCTGCTTGCCGTGCTGTTGCTCAAAACCCAGCAAATGCGTATAATCCTTTGTTTATTTATGGTGGTTCCGGTTTGGGAAAGACTCATCTTCTCTACGCCATTTCCAGTGAAATTAAGGAAACTCGCCCTAAAACCAATGTTATTTATGTAAAAGGTGAAGAATTTACCAATGAATTGATCGCTGCTATTGGTGCAGAATCGACAAAAGAATTCCATGATAAATATCGTCAAGCAGATGTTTTATTAGTAGATGATATCCAATTTATTGGAGGAAAAGAGAGTACCCAAGAAGAATTCTTCCACACTTTTAATTCATTATACCAATCCGGAAAACAAATTGTTTTAACATCCGACCGCCCTCCAAAGGAAATCAAAACTCTGGAAGAACGTTTGAGAACCCGCTTTGAATGGGGATTGATTGCTGATATTCAACCGCCGGATTTTGAAACAAGAATCGCTATTATTAAGCGAAAAGCTGAATTATTGGATTTAGAAATTCCAAACATGGTTGAAGAATATATTGCAAATCATGTAAAAAATAATATTCGCCAACTGGAAGGCGTTGTTAAAAAACTCAATGCTTACAATAAATTAGCCCAAACATCACCCTCCATTTTACTTGCACAAAGTGCTATTCGTGAAATACTTACTGACAATCAGCCAATTCCTGTTACGGTAGAACGAATTATTTCTGAAGTCGGTAGAACCTTCGGCGTCAGTGCAGAAGATATTCGATCTTCTAAACGTTCTTCTCAAATATCAAATGCACGTCAAATCGCTATGTATGTAATCCGAGAGATTACACAAATGTCTATGGCTGCTATTGGAAATGAATTTGGTGGACGTGATCATTCCACTGTTGTTTACGCTACCGGTCAGGTTTCCAAAAATATGAAGCAGGATACAAAATATAGAGAAACCGTTGAAGATATTATCAAAAACATTCGTGATGCATAAGGCATTTCGTTATGTTGAAAAGACAAAAATGTGCCGAGGAAAATTCTTTTATATACCTATAAAATCAAAAGGTTATCGTAAAATATATTATTTTTTTCACTATAACCTTTTCTCTATTTTCACATACAATATTTCTTTATGATAAATTCCTTTTTATAATTAATTTCATCCACATTCTTTTCAACATTTTCAACGTAGTTTTCAACTATTTAAACACATCGTATCTTTATTTTAACTATTTCACAATATTTAAAACAGATTTTCCAACTGCCATTCGTCTAATTTTTGTGGTTACTATAAGGTTTTTTTGTGTTTTTCACAAATTAACCATTACTACTACTACTACTACTAGCTATTATTTCTTTTATTTATATTTTTTATCTTCTTTTCTTTTACTTTTAAAAAAGAGTGTGAAGGAAAATACCAGAAGTATAATCGTTTTAAAGGATAAAGGCTTTTTGTTTTTCTGTCTTTTTAAGCTGTCTTTTGGATACAAAAAACCTTATTGCGTATATCAGAATTTTTTTTCTGATATACGCAATAATTGTCCGCCCGATACGCACAAGACCTCTTGAAATCTTTTTCAAGGGGCTTTTGCTTTTTAGAAAATTATGATATTATAAAAACAATTCATTATTTACATACAAAGACCGTATAGCATTGCGGTCTGTTTTGTTGTTTCCACTTAAAGGAGGGGCATACTATTTATGAAATTTATTTGTCAGAAGGGAATGCTAGTAGAAGCAGTATCTAATGTTTCCCGTGCAGTTTGCGCAAAATCGCCTATCCCTGCCTTAGAAGGAATTTTATTAAAAGCACAAGACGGTCAACTTTTAATGACCGGATATGATTTAGAGTTAGGGATTGCTACAACAATAGAAGCAAAGGTTGAGCAGCCAGGAGAGATTGTTCTTTCCGCAAGATTGTTATTGGATATTATCCGTCGTATTCCTGGAGAAACAGTTTGTATTTCTTCAGATGAAAAATATTTAGCAACAATTCAGGGAGGGGCGTCAGAATTTACAATTCCAGGCTTGTCCGCAGAAGAATATCCAGAACTGCCAAACGTAGAGCAAAAATCAGATCTTGTTATGAAACAAGGTGTATTAAAGTCTATGATTTTACAGACGTTGTTCGCAATTGCGACTACAGATTCTAAACCGGTACATACAGGTTCTTTATTTGATATTAAAGATTCTTGTGTAACTTTAGTATCGGTTGACGGATATCGTTTAGCACTTCGCAGAGAACCTATTGTATCGGATATTACAACTCGTTTTATTGTTCCTGGAAAAACACTTTCCGAGATTTCAAAACTGCTTAAAGATGAAGATGAAGAAGCGTATTTAGTAGTTTCACAAAAACATATCGTGTTCCGCATTGGAGGATATTATGTTGTTTCCAGACTTTTGGAAGGGGAATTTCTGGATTATAATGCAGCTATTCCTAAAATCAGCAAAACAACGGTTAAAGTTAATACTCGCAGCTTGACAGAATCTGTAGAAAGAACTTCTTTATTGATATCTGACCGCTTGAGAAGTCCAATTCGCTTAGCGGTAGCTGATGGAAAGATGCAGCTGAGTTGTTCAACAACAATGGGAAAAGCACATGATGAGGTTGAGTGTGAAATTTCTGGAGAAGCTGTCAGCATGGGATTTAATAATAAATACCTGTTGGATGCTTTGAAAGCGTCTGATTGCGATATGGTAAAACTAGAAATCAATGGAGCTCTTTCTCCAATGAGAATGATTCCTCTGGAAGGCGACAGTTTCCTGTTTTTGGTGCTGCCGGTAAGGGTAAAAAATGATGACTAACATAGAAAAAATAGAAATTCGTACGGAATTCATAAAACTGGATTCATTTATCAAGTTTGCAGGTTTAACTGATACTGGTGGTCAGGCAAAAGAACTGGTTCTTGAGGGTCATGTTAAAGTAAATGGTGAAGTATGTACTATGAGGGGGAAAAAAATCCGCCCAGGGGATTTAGTAGAATCTCTTGGCAGATGTTTTGAGGTAGTAGAAGCCAGATAATATTTGGGAGGTAATCACATGAAGCTGGAGAGTATCGAATTGACAAATTTTCGAAATATCCAATCCCTTCAATTAGAGGCAGCTCCAGGAGTAAATGTGATATATGGAGAAAACGCACAAGGGAAAACCAATTTAACAGAAGCAATTTGGTTGTTTACTGGAGCAAAAAGCTTTCGAGGAGCAAAAGATAAAGAATTGATTCGTTTTGGGGAAACTTGTTGTAAAAGTAAAATCCATTTTTGCAGCGAATTGCGTAAACAGACAGCATCAATCCAACTGTTTTCCGGAGAAATGGCATCTGCAAAAACAAAAGAAGTTTTTTTAAATGAATTGCCTTTGGAAAGTTCTTCTGAATTAGCAGGACAGTTTTATGCTGTAGTATTTTCTCCGGCTCATCTGTCTTTGGTTCGAGAAGGACCTTCCTTTCGCAGAAAATTTCTGGATACAGCCATCAGTCAAATTTTGCCTCGTTATGATCACTATTTACACGAATATCAAAGAATTCTCCTGCAAAGAAATACTTTACTGAAAGACCTTGCCCGCTTTCCTCAACTGATAGATACAATGGAGATTTGGGAAGAACATCTTTCAAAAGCAGCAGCGGCAGTGGTTTTTTGCAGAGCAAGATATGTAAATCGTATCCGACCCAAAGCGGCTGAGGTTTATGAGGGAATTTCTTCGGGCAAAGAACAATTTGATTTGCACTATCTGTGTGGAATAAAACAGCCGGAAGAACGCCCCCGCGATGATATTCGAGAGTTTTTTTTACAGGAATACCGCAGGACAAGGAGTGCGGATATAGAGCGTGGAGCAACGCTGTGCGGTCCTCACAGGGACGATTTGGAGTTTTTGGTAAATGGAATGCCAATGAAACTTTACGGCTCTCAGGGCCAACAGAGGAGCGGTGTGCTTGCACTTAAAATGGCAGAGTGCAGTATGGTAGAAGAGGTAACAAGTGAAACACCGATTGTTTTATTGGATGATGTAATGAGTGAATTGGATGCCGGCAGGCGTGATTATTTGCTCAATCACCTTGAAAACAGACAGGTGTTTGTAACCTGCTGTGATGATGAAAGCTTTCGTGGACTCAAGGAAGGAAAAAGTTTTTTGATTCAGGCAGGTCACTTGATGGATATAAAAGCGTTTTAATCAATGGAAGAGGAGAAAATGCGGTGTATTTACATTTAGGGCAAGATGTTGTGGTTCGCAGCGATGATATCATCGGTATTTTTGATATAGAAAATACCTCTGTTTCTAAAATTACAAAAGAGTATCTGAGTGTTCAGGAAAAAGAGCATAATGTCCTTAATGTTTCTGCCGAACTGCCGAAATCTTTTATTGTTTGCAGCGATGCAAAACAAGGAGTCAGGGGAAGAATTACTGTGTATATTTCTCAGATTTCCTGTGCAACCCTTAAAAAGAGAAGCGGTTTTGTGGACCGTTTAGGGCTTCTTTAATATCGTTTAAAAAGTATGAGTTAAAACAAGGAAAACCGACTGCAAAAGC
>JAHHTY010000022.1 GCA_020024325.1 Negativibacillus sp. | reverse complement strand
AAAAAATGTTTTACTTTCACCATACGATATGTACTTTATATCAAAACCATTATATAATTAGTATATCTGTATTTTAAAAATTCTTTCTAAACACAAAGTATGTGTTAACTGTCCGCAGATTGTATTTATTTTAACCCCGTGATACAATCACAAAAAATCTTTTATTTTTTCATGTTTTAGAGAGGTTTATTAAGATGTCACATTATTTGAGAAAAAACTGGAAAATCACCTCTGCGGTATGTTTCTTTCAAATTACCGAATGGGGCTTACAAGCTTTACTGCAAATACTTCTTATTCAGCAATTCGATTCTGCGATGAATTTCGATTTTAAACGATTTACATTCTGGATTATTATCAGCTTGATAAGCTGGGGAATTTATTTTATTGTTTGCGCATTACAGGAATGTACGCAGGCTAAAGCTGTCAGAATTTTAAACAATCAGGTCCGCCACGATTTATACATATCTCTACTTCATAAAAAACATCAAGAATATCATTCGCAGGACAGCGGTGAGTACATCTCCTGGATGACCAACAACATCAAGCAGATTGAAACACTTGCTTGGAATCCATTTTTTGATTGTGTCGGCAGAGTGGCTCAGGTTCTGTGGAGTATCTTTGTATTATTTAAAATTCATTGGTCTTTGATGATTGCCTCATTGGTGTCCGCTGCAATTATGTGGAGTTTTCCAAAGTTATTTGAAAAGAAAATGGAGCAAATCGGAAAAAATTGTTCGGATAAACAGGCGATTGCCATTAGTCGTTTAAAAGACCTTCTTTCCGGTTTTGATGTTCTTCGTTGCTTTAATAAAACAGAGCAATTTATCAAAAAGGGAGATTCTGCCAGCGACCAAGTTGAAGAACCTGCATACCATTTATCATGTACATCAAGCATCAACGGTTGTTCGATGGGATATGTAAGTGTTGTAATTCAAATACTCTCAGATATTCTGATTGTTGCGCTTGCATTTCAGGGAAAAATTATGCCTGCGGTTTTGGCTGGCAGCAGCAACCTGTTTGCCGGTGTTGCAAATGGACTGAACAAATTTTCCACTCTTCGTTTATCCATTGCCGCAAGCAGACCTTATTTTGAAAAGATCACCGCTCATGATACTGAAAAGCCTAAAAAGTATCAGGAAAAGTGGGAACCTATCCAAAATGCTATCACTATGGAAAACATCAGCTTTTCCTATGAACAAAAACCAATTTTAAAAGATATGAACCTTCAGTTTGAAATCGGAAAAAAATATGCCATTACCGGACCTTCCGGCTGTGGAAAAAGTACTTTGCTGAAAATTCTTTTAGGCTGGCTGCCGGAATATAATGGCAAAGTTCTGTTAGATGGCAAAGATTCCCGCAGCTATTCTGTTGAACAACTTCAAGAACAAATCGGCTATATTGAACAAAACGTCTTTCTGTTTAACACCACCATTCGAGAAAACATTACCTTGGGTGAGCCTTTCAGCGATGAACAGTTACAAAAAGCACTGAACGACAGTTCTTTAAGCAATGACCTTGCATCAATGCCTGACGGTTTAGATACTGTTGTCGGTGAAGAAGGACGCAACCTTTCCGGTGGACAAAAACAACGAGTTGCGATTGCCCGCGCATTGATTCATAATCGTTCCATCCTTCTTGTGGATGAAGGAACTTCAGCTCTTGACAAGAATAACGCCGATGTTGTCGAACGCAGCTTGCTTAACAATTCTGAATTAACCTTAATTTTAATCAGTCATCACCTCTCCCCGGAACGCATGAATCAGTTTGATAAAGTATATCATCTTAAACCATTAAATGATATTATAAATCAGTCAAACTAAATTTCCCAAACTAAAAAAGCGGTAATCCAAAGATGGATTACCGCTTTTCTCATTGCTTAATTTTATTATTTTTTGCAGCCCAGGTAGAGCATAATGAGGTTGATGCTGCTTTCGAGTGCAGAATAGTGTGTTCTTTCCATACCGTGGGAAGCATGAACACCGGGACCAATCAGTCCACCTTTGATGTTATGACCGCCGGACAGAGCTGCACCAACGTCAGAACCGTATCTTGGGTAAATATCTACTGCATATTTCAGACCGTTCTCTTTTGCAAGTTCAATCAGTCTGGTGGTCATATCATAATCGTATGGACCGCCGGAATCTTTTGCACAGATAGATACATCATATTCGGTACAGGTGAGATCCAGACCGATACAGCCCATATCTACTGCAAGAACTTCGGAAACATCTTCCGGAATATAAGCTGCACCATGACCTACTTCTTCAAATACAGAGATAAAGAATTTGGTCTTGTACTGTGGTTTCAGCCCCTGATCTTTCATCATTTTCAGAACAGTCAGCAGACAAGCCACGCTGCCTTTATCATCAATGAATCTGGATTTCAGGAATCCGCTTTCTGTTACAACTGTTTTCGGATCATAGCAGATATAATCACCCGGCTGGATACCCAAAGCGACAACATCCTCTTTGCTGTGTACCTGTTCGTCAATGCGAACAATCATATTGTCCACATCTCTTGTTCGGGTAGAAGCATCCGGATGAACATGAACTGCCGGGCTTTCGGAAATAATGGTTCCGGTATAAACTTTACCATCTCTTGTTCTAATGCGGCAATATTCACCATCCAGAGTTGGCATAATCGGACCGCCGATGGTGGTGAATTTCAAATCACCGTTAGATGTGATGGAGCGAACCATCAAGCCCAATGTATCTACATGAGCAGAAAGCATAACTGTTTTGCTGTTATCTTCACCATCAATAGTGATGATACCACAGCCTTTTTCAATCTGTTCAAATTTAAAACCAAGACCTGTTGCAATTTTTTCTACTTCTTTTACAACTTCATGGTAATAGCCGCTTGGACTGTCAATACCAAAAATTGTTTTTGCAGTGTCAAAAAGATATTCTTTATAATTTGCTACCTGAAAAACATCCATGACTAAAGCCTCCCAAAATTTTATATTCACTTATCGGATAAACATCCGGTAAAGTCCTATTAAAAACTTCTGCTGTTTTACAGAACAATTTCCGCCCATTTGCCTTTTCGGAAACGTGCTCCATTCAAAATGCACCGCAAACACTGATCAATAAACAGTGACAGCCATGCTCCCACCAATCCCCATCCAACAGGGTAACAGAGAATCAATGCAGATAACGGACGTACAATGGCAATGCTGATAAAAGCTGTTCTGGCAATATATTTTGCATCACCTGCTCCACGCAGACAACCTGTGTAAGACAGTGCCGATGTTTGAATCACGGTGGTTGCCGCAATAATCAGCATCAACTTTCCTGCCTCTGCAATAATGGCGGCATCTGTTGTAAACAGTCCCACCAGCTGATAGCGGAAAACAATAAAAATCAGTGACAAAATACCGGAAATTCCGTATAACAACACTTTATTTCCTTTTACATATAATTTTGCCATATCAGGTCGTTTTGCTCCTAAAGATTGTCCCACCAAAGAAGCAATCGCAATACTGAAGCCATCACCAAACGCAAAGGAAAGGTTGATGATGTTCATGCAGATTTGATGAGTTGCAAAAGCAACGGTTCCTAAATTCGCAACGACCTGGACATATGTAAAAAATCCAAACCGCATAAATAATTGCTCAACCACTGCGCTGGAGCTGATTGTCCAGATACTGCCCAAAGTTTCTTTATCAAAATGCCAACGCTCTCTAAAGGACAGGCAAAGATAGGTATCATGATGGCAAACCGAGCGAATGGACAACAGGCAAGCAATGGTACTTCCAAGGATAGTTGCCAATGCCGCACCTTTTACCTCCAGGCGAGGAAATCCGAATTTACCATGAATCAACAAATAGTTAAAAATCAAATTGATAATATTCGAGGTTATATTGGTTGTCATAGAAATGCGGGTATTGCCCACACCTCTTTGCGCCGCATTGATTGTCAAACCAATGCACATTGGTGTAAAGCCCATCATCAAAATTCGGAAATATGTAACTGAATCTTTCAAAACATCCGGCTGTGCACCGGAAAATTTCATAATAGGTTCTGCAAATGTAAAACCTATTATTGACAAAAGAAGTGATAGCGAAAAAGTAATCATCAATGCCATTCTCAAGCATTTTTGAGCACCCTCTCTGTTCTCCTGCCCTCTTCTTCTTGCCACAACAGTGGTAACACCCACATTCAATGACATAATTAACGCCAAAAGAATAAACTTTGGTTGATTGGTTAAACCTACTGCGGCAATGGCAGCAGGACCTAAACCACCAACCATAATTGTATCTACCGAGGATACTAAACTAACCAGAACCGACTCTGCCGCAGAAGGCCATGCAATATGGATTGCCCTTTGGTATAACTCTTTTGTGGAGGGCATCGGTCCTTTCATTTCAATCCCTTTACTCAAGTGTTCGCAGGAAAAATACTGTGCTATCCCTTTCAATTTACTGCACTCCCTTAAAACTCAAGGGAATTTGATTCTTTGAAAAAATTCCCTTGAGTTGATTCATACTCACCAAGATTTTTGTTAAGTTCCCTTTTGCTTAGAATATACAAAAGATTATTTTAACTCAACAATGGTGACGCCATCCTCACCTTCGCCATAGACACCCAGACGGAAAGTGCGAACTGCTCTATGATTTTTCAAGTGCTGTTGTACCGCATTGCGCAGTGTACCGGTTCCTTTGCCATGAATAACCGTAATATTTTTGATTCCCATGAGGATACAGCTGTCAATATACTGGTCAAGCATCATGATGCCTTCCTCTATTGTCTGTCCTCTTAAATCCAGTTCGCTGCTGGCACTTCTTTGTGATTTATCTTTCAATGTACGGGTGACACCGCCGTTAGATTTCTTTTCCATTCTGTCTAACTGGCGGCGGCGTTTTTTGTCCAGCAACCTCAGTTCGGTCAACGGAACTTTTGTTTTAATAATACCTGCCTGCACCTGCACATTGCCGGCATTATCAGGGTCGGAAAGCAGTACACCCTCTTCTCCCAACTGGACCACCATAACAAGGTCTCCTTTTTTAAACGGACGAGGAGGTGTGTATTCTTCTTTCATTCTGCCGATAACGGGGTTTGCTGCATCTTCCAAACGGTTGATATTGGATTTATAAATTGATTTTGCACCCTGCACCAGTTTGGAAAACTCTTCGCTTTCCTTCTGTTTACGAATATCGTCCAATTCTTCCATCAGTTTTGCAGACTCTGCTTTTACAGATGAAACAATTCTGTTTGCTTTTTCCTGAGCATTCATCAGCTCTCGTTCCATCAACTTATAAGTCTTTTGCTTATACTGTTCCAGATTTTTCTTTGACTCCAGCTGTTCCCGTTTGAGCTTGTCCACTTCTTCTTTTTCTTTTTCCAATTCTTGACGGGTTTGATCCAGCTGTGCAAGAACATCCTCGAATCGGGTTTTTTCTGCTGAGATATTTTGCTTTGCAGCCTCGATAATTTCCTCAGACAAACCTAATCTCTGGCTAATTGCAAACGCATTGGATTTACCGGGAATGCCAATTAACAGACGATATGTTGGTTTGAGTGTTTCTACATCAAACTCACAGCTTGCGTTGCAGACATTCGGCGTTTGCAATGCATACTCCTTAATTTCCGCATAGTGGGTAGTTGCTGCAATTTTTGCTCCATACAGTGCCAAACGCTCCATAATGGAAATTGCTAACGCTGCACCCTCTACCGGGTCAGTTCCTGCACCCAACTCATCCAAAAGCACAAGGCTGTCAGAATCTGCTTCTTCCATAATCGAAACAATGTTGGTCATATGGGCAGAAAAGGTAGAAAGGCTCTGCTCAATGCTTTGCTCATCTCCAATATCTACCAATACTTTTTTATAAACAGAAATCGTACTGTTTTCTGCAACGGGAAGCATTAAACCACACATTGCCATCAAGGTGAGCAAGCCGATTGTTTTAAGGGTAACTGTTTTACCACCGGTATTTGGTCCGGTGATAACCAGTGTGTTAAAATCTTTTCCCAATACAATATCGGTGGCAACTACTTTTAATGGGTCAATCAGTGGATGACGCGCTTTTTTCAGGTCAATTTCTCCGCTTTCCAAGATGTTCGGAACAGTTGCTTTCATTTTATAAGCAAGAGATGCTTTTGCAAAGTAAAGGTCAATTTCCACCAACGCACGATAGCTTTGCAAAATAGGATGTGCAAAACTGCCCACCAAAGCGGACAGCTCCATGATGATTCGCTCAACCTCTCGTTTTTCCTTTGCCTGAAGCATACGAATTTCGTTGTTTGCTTCTACTACCGCCATTGGTTCAATAAACAGGGTTGCTCCACTGGCAGAAGTATCATGTACAAGACCTTTAATCTCAGAGCGGTGTTCGCTTTTTACCGGAACAACAAATCTTCCGTCACGCATGGTAACCAGTGTTTCCTGAAGATATTTGCTTTGGGTTGGCGATTTGATAATATGATCCAATCTTTCACGAACTCTCAGTTTTGCCTGATTGATTTTTCTTCTCAAATCTCCCAGTTCTCGGCTTGCCGTATCTGCAAGTTCTTCTTCGGAAAGAATAGCATTATCCAGTGTATTTTCCAAATCTTTATTTGGAGTGAGCATCTCAAACAATCCGTCCAGAGAAGTTTCTTCTCCTTCGCAGCGTTTTCTCCAATCTTTAACCGAGCGAATATTGTGCAATACTGCGGAAACTTCCATTAGTTCCGACAAAGAAAGATTGGAACCTTTCTCTGATTTTTTCAAGGCAGCCTCACAGTTTTTCAGCTTATGTAAAGCCGGAGAAGTATACCTTGCACTGAGCATATAGGCATCCGATGTTTTTTTCATCAAAGCTTTTACCTTGTCAAAATCATCACATGGGGTCAGGTTCAGTGCCATCTTTTTGCTGTCATCGCAGTTGGCTTGATCAGCTAACTTTGCAAGAACCTTATCCAGCTCCAATGCACGAAAATAGCGTTGCGCTTGGTACATTTTTCTCACTTCCTTATCTTTATATATAATATCGATATAATCCTAATATCATTTTATTTATCCGAAATCCCCTGTTTTAAAGAGAGGGTCATCTGTCGCAGGCTATGGTAAAAGTCCAAAGCAGGAAAGTTTTTTTCAAGCTGCATCTTTAGATAAAGCTCTGTTATTTTGCCCAAATTTTGCAGACCTTGCTCGGACATTTTAAACTGAAACACACGGCTTGATTCAGAATAAATGATATGCCTCATTGCTGCCAATTGTGCTTTTGTAATAGGAATGCTGTCTTTGGGTAAAATACCGTCAGCGCACTTTTGACACAGCAGTGTGCCTGTCAGCGGAAAAAAGCAAAACCCCTCCGCTTCATATTCCCCACAATTTTGGCATCCAACCAAGTTTGGCATATATCCCGACATCGTTAACATCCGCAGCTCAAACAGCGGCTTTATAAAATCTACTGTGCGTTTATTTTGTTCCAGCATATAAAGACAGTTCAAAAACAGCTTTAGATACTCCCCTGCGTCCTCACCTTGTGGAGCCAACTCTTCCGTTAGCTGTGCAAGGTAGGACGCAAGGCTGGTTTTTTCCAAATCATCCCGAATGCGATAAAAAATCTGCATTGTTTCTGCACTGTTTACGCTGTACTGATCTTTATTGGAAAACAGTACAAAGGAGGAATAGGTAAAAAGGTCGGTAGCAGCTGCCATTGTTCCACCCAGTTTTTTTACCGATTTAACAAAAGCTCGAATCAGCCCATACTGTTCTGTCAAAATGGTAAGCAGGCGGTTATCATTGCTGAGTACCTGTTCCCTGATAACCAGTCCGTTTGCTGTCACCTGCATTGTTTTCGATTCCTTCCTTATTGATGCTTTCCATGTGTTCACTATCTTGTGCGCAATAGCTTAAATAATCGCACACTTTACCTGTTTGTTCAAAGCATTTCCATGCCTGAAGAGCATTGTTATCTGCTTTGCTTTGTGTTTTTTTCATGGAAGATCCCTCCGTAAAAGATACTAGAAAGATTGTTCCCCAAAAACACATTACTTATTACCGTACTGCAAAACCTGTCTGTTAATTAAATCCCAAGTCGCGGATAGAAAATTCGCTGTTTCTCCAGTCCTCACGAATTTTTACCCAGCACTGAAGGTTTACTTTTGTATCCAAAAAAGCCTCAATTTCTTCACGGGATTGGCTTGCAATTTTTTTCAGCATACTGCCCTGTTTACCAATAATCATACCTTTATGGCTGGATTTTTCGCAAAGGATGGTTGCATCAATATCCATAATATTTTTATCGGCACGTTCTCTCATGCGTTCAATTACCACCGCTGTACCATGCGGAATTTCATCACGCATATTGCGCAATACCTTTTCACGGATAATCTCTGCAACAATTACTTTTTCCGGCTGGTCTGTCAGTGTATCAGTCGGGAAAAAATGCGGTCCTTCCTGTGCTTGATCCTGAATCAATTTCAGCAGAAGTTCGGTTCCGTCTTTTTCTCTAACACTAATCGGAACAACCTGCTCAAAAGGATACATCTGAGAAACTTCCACCATTTTTTTAACCATATCTTCCTTGTTAGAAAGAGTGTCGATTTTATTGATAACCAAAATTGCCGGCAGATGCAGCTGACGGATATTTTCTATCAACTGTTTTTCTGCCTCGGTAACTTCTCCCAAAGGATCGGTTACAAACACAGCACAGTCCACATCGCCAACAGAATCGGTTACCTGTTTTACCATATAATCGCCCAATTTATTTTTCGGCTTATGCAGACCCGGTGTATCAATAAACACCAGCTGAACTTCGCCTTCGGTCAGCACCCCGGTGATGCGGGTACGGGTAGTCTGTGGCTTGTCTGAAATGATAGCAATTTTTTCACCCACCAAAAGATTCAGCAGTGAAGATTTGCCCACGTTTGGTTTTCCCACAATGGCAACAAAAGCTGACTTTGTCATGAATAACCTGCCTTTCTCGTTTTCAAAAAATGTTATTGTTTCTCAGGCTGTTGACCAAAGCAAAAGATAAACCAACACCCTACTGCGACTGCTAAAATCAATATCACTGCTTTAAAGGGATTGCTTAAAAAGTCGGAAAGGATGCTTATAAAAGCATCCACATTCCAAAACAAACGAATTCCTATTACAACAGCAATCAGCGCTGCTGCCAACACAGCTCCGGCAGCAGCATCCTTTGCTTTGCCTGCCAACGGGTGTTGCTGCATAGAATATAAATCCACCGCATTTTCGACTGCTGTGTTCATCAACTCTAAAGAAACCACCATACCGATTGTCAGCAGCAGCAGAATTTCCTGGACATTTGTCAACGAATAATATCCTTTAAAATATAAAATAAACACCGCTGCTGTCAGATGGATTCTCAGATTGCGTTCTTCTTTGATTGTTGTCAAAATCCCTTTTCCGGCAGCCTGAAAGGAAAAAAGCAGGCGATTATTCCTGAACATCTTCTTCCTCTACAAAACTCATATCTCGTTGCAGCCCTAATTTTGTTAAAACTAACTCTTCTCTTTCTCTCATTCTCAAAGCTTCCAAATTTTCGCCTTCATGGTCATAACCCAGCAGGTGAAGCATGGAATGAACGGTCAAAAAACCGATTTCTCTTCTTAGAGAATGCCCGTACATCTGTGCCTGTTCAATGGCTCTTGGTACAGAAATGACAATGTCACCGAGCATATATGCCTGTGTTTCATTGTTAAAATCATAAACACCGTTTTCTCCTAAAGGGAAAGAAAGAACATCTGTTGCAGTATCCTTATTTCGAAACTCGTTATTGAGCTGTTTAATCTGGTCATTGTCTACAAAACTTACGCTCACCTCTGCTGCTCCCTCAAAATTTTCCATAGTTAACACTGCACTGCAGCAACGACGAACTAAAAGTCTGATTCCTGTCGGAATTTTTACTGCCTTCTGTTTATTCGAAATAGAAACTTTTACACCATCCATAGTTCTATCTTTTTGCCTCCTTATTATGATACCTCTCGTAAGCTGTTATAATATCCTGCACCAATTTATGTCTGACAACATCCTTTTCTGTCAGTTTCATAATGGCAATGTCATCAATATTTTTGAGTACCTTAACGGCCTCTATTAAGCCGGAACGTCCTGAATTGGGAAGGTCAATCTGCGTTACATCACCTGTAACAATCGCCTTGGAATTAAAGCCCAAACGGGTCAAAAACATCTTCATCTGTTCGGGGGTAGTATTTTGTGCCTCATCCAAAATGATAAAGGAATCATCAAGCGTACGTCCCCTCATATATGCCAGCGGAGCTACTTCAATACAGCCTTTTTCCATATTTCTCTGAAAGTTTTCCGGACCCATCATATCAAACATTGCATCGTACAACGGACGCAGATAAGGGTCGACCTTATCCTGAAGATCGCCCGGCAAAAAGCCAAGTTTTTCGCCTGCTTCCACAGCCGGACGGGTCAAAATAATACGGCTTACCTGCTCATCGCGAAAGGCTCGCACTGCCATTGCCACTGCCAGATAGGTTTTTCCGGTACCGGCAGGACCAATTCCAAAAGTAATGGTATTTTTTTCAATAGCATCGGTATATTTTTTCTGCCCCAGTGTTTTAGGCTTAACAGGCTTTCCCTTTACAGTTACAGCGATGCAGCTGTTATTCATTTGAATCATGCTTTGTTCGCTGCCCTGCTCTACCAAAGTAATAACATATCGAATGTTCTGTTCAGAAAGAGAACCATCCTTTTGAATCATTGCAAGAAGGGTGTCAATTGTGCGCTGTGCTTTTGACACTGCCTCACTCTCTCCGGTAATCTTCACTTCTGTCCCACGGCAGACAATGTTTACCCCAAAATGTTCTTCAATAATTCTGATGTTCTGATCTGCATTACCAAACAAAATCAGAACCTGTTCGATTTGTTCAATCTGCAATACCTGTTCGATGAAGAATCCCTCCAGACCATCTGTTTTGAACCAGAAATCTCTACTTCTATATATTCGAGAATTATTATACCACACTCCCTTAGATTTTACAAATCTATTTTCTTTTTTCTTGTTATCCGATGTTTCCTTTCTGAAATTTTAACGGCTTACAAAATACATCCCGATGTTTATTTTAAGCCTGAAGAACCATTGAACAAAATTTCCTCTTGATTTGCAATGTCAGAGCAAAAAATATACTCTGCATTCACAATGAGCGAATCCCGTGTTACTTGTTTTTTTATCTTTCGGCTGACTACCTTTCTGTCCGGCTGTTTTACCTCATACTCATTTAACTGTTTTTCTGCAAATTCCTCTGCCTTTTCTTTGCTGATCTTCACAGACTCACTCTGTGCCGGAATAACCTGGTGGATTATCATATCAAACGGAAGTGTAATTCCGCACAGTTTTATCGGTCTTTTGAAAGTCCTTTCAAAATATTTTTCCGGCTTTTCCCCGGCAATAAACATCGGGATATGAACCGAACCTATTTTCAAGTAACGATAATTTCTCATCCCCCCAACAGGCACCTGCAACGTTTGAGAAAGCGGTATCTTAATTTGACAGCTTTCCGGATATTCTGCCATCACCTTTGCCCTTGCATGACGTATCACTGCTTTTCCCGTGCTGCCCTTGACAATACCGCTGACTATCATTTCTCCTTTTTTCACCACATCTCCCTTTTTTACTACTTTTTGCCCGTCATATACCTCCATGGAAACAATCTGTCCCCCTCTGGACGCCACAATGTTACATGGTGTTTTATCCTCCAAAACCTCGTTTCCCTCGATTCGCTCATTGATTTCTACCTGAGCAATACTTCCCACCAAGTTTACTGCCGCCCACCCGATTTGATGATATTGATGCCTCAAATTCATTGCGATTTTAGACACATCCAGTGAACGTTTCCAGCTTCCGCGAGTCAGTCCCTGCTCCTCTAAAGACTGCAAAACTTCATCGTCGCTAATTGTTTGGTTTCCGTTGATTTGAATTTCCCATACAAATTCGCCCGACAAATATACACCCAGCAAAAAAACGAAAACTCCCAGCAGCAAACCTATTCGTTTAGAATATTTTTTGATTAAAAACGGCAGTCCTTTTCGTTCTGTCACCCTTACCTTAACATGGGTTTTTCGCACAAACGGACGAATTAAAAAATATCTTTTCACAAGTGTCTGTGCTGTAAATCCATCTTGCTGATAACAAGTACAAAACACCGGTATTCCATTTCGGCTGAGCAAATTTAAAAAACGTTCCGAAAATTTACCTTTTACCTCAAAGGTTACAGTTCCCCTTAAAAAACGAAGAAGCCGAATCAAAAGCACAGTTTTCACCTCAATTACAATATTCTACGCCGACAATATATCCCCGTATAATCATGCTGTCATCAGACATACAGGCAATTTGCAGATTTCTGCCTGTAAACTTCAGCTGACCGTTATCACTGTTTACACGAATTAAGGTATCGTTGTATTCTACAATTCCTTTGCAGCCCTCCACTAAAGCCTCATAATTGCCGCTTAGTTCAATATGCGTTTCTTTTCTGAGCAATGCGTTCCCTAATGTGATTGCTTCTTTTTTTGCTGAAATGCCTTCTTCCTGTTTTTTCTTTTTGCGTTGTCGATTCATCTTCTCATGCTCCTTCATCATTTTCTCGGTTCATTTATATGTAAAAAAAAGAAATTTTAGCAGTCAAATTTTCTTCTGTTTCATCATATGAATGAATATCCGAAAAGAATGATTCAAGAAAAAGGACGGTGCATTTTTTTATGAAACGGATTTTTAAAGTTTTTATCACACTTTGTTGTGCCATCATCGGCGTCATTCTTGTAACGCAAGGAAATGTGATTGCTGTTGGTGTTGCAAAAGGTCTGCATCTTTGTTTTGAAACAGTTATTCCTTCATTATTCTGCTTTATGGTTTTGACAGAATTTCTGGTACAGAGTGGGCTTTATCGAATTCTTTCGGTTCCTTTGTCCCCCGTTACAAAACACTTGTTTTCTCTTCCGCCTTCTTTGGGGAGTATTGTGTTGTTAAGCCTAATTGGTGGTTATCCAATGGGGGCTAAAGCCATCTCGGAACTTTTAAAGCAACACCAGATTGATTTAGATACCGCACAGCGTATGCTTTCTTTTTGCTTTTGTGCCGGACCTTCCTTTGTAATTACAGCTGTTGGTCGCGGAATGTTTGGAAGCAGTTTCATCGGTATGCTGCTCTATCTCATTCAAGTTGGCATATCCATTGTATTTGCTGTTATTTCGGGAATCTCTTACCGCCATACAACAAAACGGAAAAACACCCCTTTGCTTTTACCGCCTGTTGTTTTGCCTGCAATCCCCCCATCTCCACAATTTTTCTCGTTCAGCCGGTCTTTTGTTACCTCTGTTGCCCAAGCAGTCTACACCTGCAGTCAGATGTGCGGCTTTGTTGTCCTCTTTAAAGCGGTATCGGAGCTTATCACTTCGGCGATAAAAAACGCCTCCCTTTCCTGTGCTGCTTTAGGAATATTAGAGGTCACAAACGGCTGTGCTCTTTCGGCATCCCTTCCCATGGGAGCCGTTTATGCCTCTCTTTTTCTTTCGTTTGGAGGTCTTTCTGTATTAGCTCAGGTAGCCGGAATTTTAAACGGAAGCTCTCTTTCGGTAAAAAAACTTTTTCTTTCTCGGTGTGTCCATGCTATGTGCTCATCCGGCGTGATGTTTTGCATTCTCAAACTTTTTCCTCAAGTCACCGCAGCGTTCTCTTCAACTGCACAGCCAATACCTGTTTCCGAACACAACACACCCATTTTGACTGTCTGCTTTATGATGATGAGCATTTTATTGATACGTGAGCTTCCTCCTTTTCACAGAAGAAATATTTCTTAATTTTCTTTTGTAAATGCAACGTTAAATAATTTTAATTTTTTTTAAAAACCAGCCTGACAAGATAGATTTTCCGGGTAAAATTTGTTAAACTAATACTATATCAAATCTTTCTTTTTGAACAAATTGAGGTGAGAATATTGAAAGTTCGGAAAATTCTTTCTTCTCTTTTGGCTGCTTTTTTAATCATGTCCGCTCCAATGCCGGCTTTTGCGACTATCAACGACGCCGAATCATCCAAAGCAGACCAAAGCAATTCTATATCCAATAAATCTTATTTTGCCGGAGGAGATTCCCTTTCCGGTATTGTTGTCCAGAGCCAAAATAATTTAGATTACCCTTTTTCTCCACAGACAAGCTATTGGTCCATAAATGCAGAAGCGAAAAAGGTTGTTTCCACCATCTCAAGGCTCGGAATGGATACTATCTTTTACCCCGTAACACCGCATATGTCTGCTATGTACCGTTCTCGCCATCTGCCTAAAAGCAAATACCTCAATGCAGACCCCACCGGAATTTCGCTGAAAGACCCTTTAAAATCTCTGGTCACCGAAGCGGGAGAACAAGGTCTTACCGTTTGTGCTGTTATTTCTCCTTTTGATTTAGGCTCATTAACTAACATTGAGCAATACCCTTCTCTTGCTCAAAAACACCCGGAGTGGGTGATAAAGAACAATACTTCTGCTTATTTAAATCCCAAACTGCCAGAAGTGCAGCAGTTTATCGGCAGCATTGCCGGCGAACTAATCTCTAACTATAAAATTCATGGTGTAGTATTGGATTTTTCCGCCTGCATTGACAAAAACAATGCAACAATAGAAGATCTGCAAGCTGTTGTTCAAGAAGTAGGCAGCTCCGTTCATCGCCGTTCTGCATCTGCAAAAATAGGTGTCATTTTACCCGGAGACCTTTTACAAGGTTCCAATTCTTCTAAGGTATCCGCCTTTCTGCAAACATCTTTGCAGGAAAGAAATCTTAATTTTATCATGCCGCAGATAAATGGCACCGTTGCCGGTGAAAACACCTACAACAAAACTTTGATGCAATGGAAAAATCTTGTGGAACCACTTTCGGATGCCAAAGTGTTTGCTTACCAAGATGCAAGTCGGATTTATTCTCCATTAACCGAATCCGTTTTTTATCCTGATACACAGGAAATTGTGTTCCAACAATTTTCCAATAAAATTAACGGCATCAGTGGGTCAGTGGTTTCCTCTTTGTACAATGTTATTTTGTCACCCTTCCTTTTTGACAGTTTGATTACTGATACCGGCTCTTTTTGGTATCTCGATTCCACTTTACAGAAACCACAGAATTTGGTGATAGGAAATCCAGCCGAAACGGTCACTACCGACCAATCTCATTATCAAATTACCGGAACTTGTGACCCCGGTATTCCATTGTATTTAGATAGCCAGGTTTATGACGGACGCTTCGGGGAAATCGACCCATCAGGATGTTTTTCGTTGGAAGTTCCCCTGATTCTCGGTTCTAACCGCTTTAGCTTTACACAAGGTGCAAGAACCCGAACAGTTACCATTGTGCGAAAAGATAACTACGAAGATAACAAAACTCACCCCATTCTGGAAATTGTTCCTGAATCTGCTTATCCTTCCAACAGTGAATCTATTTCAATTCTCAGTCCGGTCACTCTCAGCTGTGTTGCACCTTCCGGGGCAGAGATTACCGCAATGCTGTCTAATGGGAAAAAATATCAGCTAACACAGCAAGATACCTCGATTGCAAAAGGATACCCCGCAAAATATTCTGCCGTAATGCCACTGGAAGAATCGGAAAGCCTTCAAGTAAAAAATTTAGGGCACGTTTCTTATTCTATGGTATACAATGGTCAGCTTCGTCTGCAAAGCTCGTTGGGAGAACTCATTCACATCGGCAGTCAGCAAAACTTGCCCATTCGGATTATTGACCCTTTAGCCCCTGTGTTTAAAGATTCCTCTGAAAATGAAATTATCCACACCCTGGTTGAGGGCACTAAGGATTATGTAACGCAAAGCAGTGAAAATTATTTCTATCTTTCCTCCGGAGGCTGTATCCGAAAAACAGCTGCCAAAGTTTTGACTGATAAAACAGACATCTACACCATTTCTAAAAAAATAAAAAATGTTGTTATCCAAAGCACGACCAATGGAGAATATATAACATTGGTTGGCGGAAAGGATTTGCCTTGTATTGTGGATTATGACCCAAGCCAGCACACTGTAACCCTCCGCCTTTCCCATGTCCTTGAAATTCCGCAGCAACTAAATTATCTTGACAGCGAAATGTTTGAGAGCATTCATGTGTCCACCGAAGAAAACACTGCTAATATTATTATGAAGCTCAAAGAAAATATGCCGTTTTTGGGTTATCAGATTTCTTCTAACGAAAATAATATTATCATAGATTTTCGTTCCACTGTTTCTTCTAAGGAGGATTTTGACCCATCCCACCCTCTTGAGGGAATAAATATTGTGATTGATCCGGGACATGGAGGAAAAGATGTCGGTGCTCCTTCCCTATTGGAAACACAAGGTCCAAACGAAGATGCTTTGAATCTTGCTGTTGCCAGAGCTCTCTATGACCGTTTGGATGCTTTGGGAGCAAACGTCTTTTTAACCCGTACTTCTCACTCATCAATGGCAGGTCTTGACCGTATCATGTTTGCACAGTACCGAGATGCCGACCTGTTTTTATCTATTCACCACTGCGCTCAGGAGTCGGAGGGAATCCTTGTTACCTGCAACAATGAATTTTCACGTTCACTGGCTGAGATGGTTTCCAACGGTCTTTCAAAACGCCTTCAGCGCACGCAGCACGAGGTTCGTGGCTCCACAACCTATGTAAGCGAAGTAACTTCCTGTCCTGCTATCGGAATCCATCCGGCATATTTAATGGACGCTTCCGACTATTGCAGTGCCAGCAGTCCTGTTGATATTTATCGCAGTGCTTATCAAATTTCTGAAGATGTCCGCAAATTTTTAATTCAATCAAATCAGCAATATCAAAATGCTCTTATAACCGAAGAACATAAAGAGCAAAAATAACAAAAGAAAGTCCTCGAATACTCGGGGACTTTCTTTTTATTTTATAGAAAGTTTTTGATGGAAATTTTTTACAAAGAAAACAAAAAAGGCAGTATCTAAATAGATACTGCCTTTTGGCGGAAAGAGAGGGATTCGAACCCTCGGTGCCTTTATAGGGCACACACGATTTCCAGTCGTGCGCCTTAGACCAGCTCAGCCATCTTTCCATAGATGCTTTCTCTGTGTACACTTGCTTCACAAGTGCCTTCATAGTATATCATCTATTCCAAAAGATGTCAAGCTTTTTTCAAAATTTCTCCAAAATATTTTATTTTTCTTTTTTCTTTTCTCTTGTTTTTGCACCGTTCAGATTTGTCTGACAAAAACTTTCAAAAACGCCCATCAATAATCCATACTTTTTATTGTGATAATACCGGTACATTGGAATTAGAAAGATGAGAGAACCTATTAGGCAGACGATCATATCCATCATTGTGTCGGTGACCCCTGTTTCCAAAACGTGCTGAGGATCATTATGTAAAATTAAGTTTAAAACAAATTCTACAATTTCCCATCCCACAGCAATTATTGTTGCAAAACCAACTGAAAACACCGCTGCCTGCCAAAACTCTTTTGGCTCAATTTCTATTTTTCCCTGTTTGCGAGGTTTCAGTACATAAAATGCAATTAAACCGCACAGTGCAAAAATGACTCCCGTTAAAGTGTGCATGATTTTATCGTAATATGGAATCCTATCATATCCGTTAAAAATCATTCCGATACCAAAGGTAACCAAAATGTATAGATGACTGGTAAAACGAAGAAGATAGTCCTCTTGCAAACGAATCACCTTTCCTGCTATCCACGGGACAAAGGTTAGAGCTAACCCGAGAAAAGACAGAAAAACATAATAAGGTGTCGAAAAAAACAAATTGTACACTGCCATCACAACACAAAAAACAGCAAAACTTTTTTCCAAAATTTTGCTCGGATTCTTGTAACGATTTGAAATAATATTCATTCTCAGTTCTCTCCTAATTTAAAACAATGTGTTTTCAGTATAACATATTTTTTCTTCTTTGTACTCAAAAATTTGTAGAAATTTCTGCGGCTGTAAATCATAAATTCTCTATAAAAAGCCGTGGAATTTATTTCCACGGCTTTTTGTTACTCATATCTCAAAGCTTCAATCGGGTCGAGTTTGGCTGCTTTATTAGCCGGATAATATCCAAAGAAAACTCCTATCATCATCGAGAAGCCAACCGCAACGATAATCGCCTGGACAGAAGGTCTTGCCGGAAAACCTAACAAAGTTGCGCCGCCATAGCCCAATACCATGCCCACCACAATTCCAATCAAACCGCCTATTAAACAGATGATAACCGATTCGACAATAAACTGCATTCGGATAGCACTGTTTTTTGCGCCCAATGCCTTTCTGGTTCCGATTTCACGAGTGCGTTCAGTAACAGACACCAACATGATATTCATAACCCCGATACCACCAACGAGAAGCGAGATTGCCGCAATTACCGATATTGCAACTTGGATTGTTCCCATCATGGAAGTATACTGGTCGATGATGGAGTCCAGGCTGGTCGCCATGACCTGATAATCATTGTTTCGGATATAAAAACGATTAAAGTACTCCTCAAACTCGCTTGCTAAGACGCGGGAATTGGTTCCCTGTTTTGTAAGGGCAGTAATGTAATAGTATCCGTCTATTAAATTCGCCATCTTATTCATGGTCGTAATGGGCACTAATAAATCCGTTGTCATATCCTGTTCAGAAGCAGTTGCCCCCATCATTGCCATCATACTATTCTGCTTATATTTATAAACTCCGATAACAGTAAATGTATGAACATCTTTGCCCACATTCAGCTTGATTTCTTGGCCCAAAGGATTTTCGTTGTCAGAAAACATATTATTTACCAATCGGTCAGAAACCACTGCAACTTTTTTCCCTGCTTTGTTATCTTTTGCCCCGATAAATCGCCCTTTGAGCATATCCATATGATTTGCAGTCTGGTATCCTTCGTTTACCCCATAAATGTTGACATTTGCATATTTATGCCCTTCTGTTACCCTGCCACTGCCTATACTATCTGCAACACTGACAGTTTCTACTACATCGCTGTAATCTTCCATAAATTTTTCAATCATGTCATCTGTGAGCATATCCTCCTCTTCTAAAGAGGTATAATAGCTCATACCATTCTCGCTGGGTCTTTGCTGAACCTGAATCTGCACATTGTTTGCACCCATTTCCTGCAAAGATGACGTCATCGAATTTGTCATTGAATCGCCAACCATGACAATCGCAATTACCGAACCGATGCCGATGATGATTCCCAACATAGTCAGCAAAGCACGCATCTTGTTTGCACGCAGTCCGGAAACCGCAAGCGATATATTTTCAAAAAGCTGTGTCATACGCTATTTTTCCTCCTGTTGGAGATTTTCCTCATTCTTTTGCATTTTACCTGAAAACTTTGAGGATAACGGGGCTCCTTTGCCGGGACGAACATCTACAACCTGACCATCGTGGATTGTGATAATCCTTTGGGTTTCCTCTGCCAATTCCGGGTTGTGGGTAATAAGAATAATCGTTTTCCCTTTTTCCTGATGCAGCTGATGAAATAAATCCATTACCAGTCTTCCGGTAGAAGAATCTAAGGCACCGGTAGGCTCATCTGCTAAAATAATTGCAGGATCATTTGCCATTGCCCTTGCAATCGCCACACGCTGCTTTTGACCACCGGAAAGCTCATTTGGCAAATGTCCCATTCGTTCGTCCATTTCCACCATCTTCAACAATTCTTTTGCTCGCAAGGTTCGGTTGTTTTTAGCTACACTTGCATACAACATCGGCAGTTCTACATTTTTTAACGCTGATGTTCTTGGAATTAAATTAAAGGTCTGGAATACAAATCCAATCTTTGAATTTCGGATATTGGAAAGCTGTGAATCTCCTGCCTGATTGATAGAGATTCCGTCAAGATAATATTCTCCTTCTGTAGGACGATCCAAAGCACCGATAATATTCATCAGTGTTGATTTACCTGAACCCGACTGACCGATGATAGAAACAAACTCGCCCTCTTCTACCGTGAGGTCAATTCCTTTGAGAATTGTCAGTTCATTTGGCTGTCCGATATAAAACTTTTTGACAATCCCCTTCATATCAATAATCGTTTTTGCCATCGACTATTTCTCCCCACTCTCAGAAAGTCCGACTACTGACACATTTTTATTTGTTGAAAAATCCGGTTTAACTTCTGCCCCCGGGGTAACGCCTTGAGGGTTGCTGACAATTGCCATGCCATCAGCAATACCTTCACCGGAAACTTCAACATAAAAATCGGTTTCCAAACCGGTTGTAACAGGAATCTCTGTCACAATATAGCTGTCGTCCTTCTTTTCATTTTGTTTTTTAAGGGCATATAACACCTGTGTTCCATCTGGTTTTTCTACGACAGAATCATATGGAACCCCAAAGACATTTGTCTTTTCTTTTAAAAGCACGGTCAATCTGGTATTCATACCAATTCTTAATCCGCTGTTTTTCTCGTTTACCTGAACCTCTGCTTCAAATTCGACACTGGAATTTGTACTGCCGGAAGCGTTTGTGCCTGTATCACTTTTCACTGCTGCCGGGGAAATATATGTAATGGTACCCGAAATTTCTTTATCTCCGGTTCCATCCGATTTAATGGTGACAGGCATTCCCTCTTTCATATTTGCAATGTCATATTCTTTGATGTGAGTTTTGATTTTTAAGGATTCTGTATCCTCTACCACAAACAGAAGCCCATTTCCCGGTTCACCTACTTTAGCATAAACTGCGGTCACAACACCTGAAACAGGGGCGGTGATGGTAGCTTCATCTAAAGTATTTTGCATTTTTTGAATTGCAATTTCTTGTGCCTGATTACTTTGTGCTGCAATCTGACTGCCTATCAGGCTATCCTGAAGGCTGTCAATCTGTTCCTCAATTGCAACTTTAGCTGCTTTTTCCTGCTGTTTTGCATCTTCTGTTGACTGTTTTGCAATATCCTGTTGCAGTTTAGCACTGTCCACACCTCTGTTCGCCGCAGATATACCCTGTTCTACCTGGCTGAGCGTTGCACCATTTCTTGCATCTCTAGCAGCATCCAACTGTGCTTGTGCAGCATTTACACCGCCTTCAGCTGATGCAATACCGCCATAAGCGCTGCTTGCTCCGGATGAAATTGCTGCAAGTTGCTCTTGATATGTTTTTTGTGCTTGCCCATAAGATTTTTCTGCCAAATCATATTCTGCTTTTGCAGGAGCTCTTTTTGTTTTTTCTGCGTTGAATTTCTGCTCCGCTTCATCTTGCTTCTGTCGAGCTTCTTTCATTTTTTGTTCCAGCGACGGATTTCCGTTTGGTAAATCTGTTGTTTTGCTGTTTTCGTAATCCTGTGCAGCTTCATTATAAGCATTTTGTTTTTCTATTAAATTTTGTTTTGCATCTTCATAGTCCTGACGATGGATCTCCTGAAATAAATCCCACTCTGCTTTTGCCTGGTTATATTTTTCTTCTTCCTGCTTTAACATTTTGTCTGCTTCTGCTTTGGCTCCGGCTTGTCCTGCCACAGCATTGTTATAGGCAGATCGTGCATCCCCTAAAGCACCCTGTGCATCTCTCAAAGCTTCTTCTGCACGAGTCACATTATTTTCCAGCTGATCTCTGGTTAAATGATAATTCTCTTTTGCATCGCGAACCGCCGCCTTTGCAGAATCCAATTGCTGCTTTGCCTGTTTAACAGCGTTTTCTGCTTGTGTTACTCCTTGTTCTGCGGAAAGTGCATTTGAATTTAAGTTGTTCTCATAATTTTCTTTTGCATTTTCATATGCTTTACGGCTCACTTCTATTTGATGTGCCGCACTGTTTTTGCTTGCATTCACTGCTGCCCTTTGTTGGGCAATATCAAGCTCTAAATCGCTGGTTTTCAGCTTTGCAAGCACATCCCCTTCTTTCACAGCATCTCCAACCTGAACATTTACAGACTCAATCGGATAGGTAAGAGTAGAATACACTTTTCTGCCGGTTTCAGATTCTACAGTTCCTGTCAGTGAAACGGTATTTTTTAAATTCATATGTTGTAAAACCTCGGTAGAAACCATTGTCTGGGCTGCATTGTTTTTACCGTTAAAAACAGAAATACCAACAACCGTTACTGCAAGTACCACACATATTCCGCCAACGATTTTCTTTTTCTTTGACATATCTAAGTCTCCTTTTCAGATCCCTTATTGTATTATTAAAATAATACAATAATATCAGTTTGTTGATAAAAAGTCAACATATCCGCTCTTTTTCTCATTATAATACTGTTAACCTTATCTTACCATTCTCAATCAAACCAGTTTTTTCTCTTCTTTTTTTCTCCCAATTGTGCTAAATTTCTACAAATTCATATTTTATCCATAAGTGGCTCAAAAAACCCTCTCCTTGTGGGATATTCTTATGAATAAACGAAACACTTTATACTTTTTTCTTCAGTTTCACAGAAAAATTTCAAAAAAAAATGCAGACCATCAAAAAACAGATGGTCTGCACAAAACACATTTCGGTAAAAATGTTAAGATTTATGATTTAGATTTTCGTGATGTCAACCAGTTCCACATCATTGATGGTGCGGTTGCTCATCAGGGAATTTGCAAGAGCATTTGCAGTATCCAATGCAGTCATGGTAACAATCGAACGCTCTACTGCACGACGACGCATCTGTACTGAATGACGCTGTGGTTTTCTTCCCTTTTTGGAGGTTGTGATGATATAATCAATCTTACCCTGATCAAAGAGGGTCATGATATTTGGCTCTTCTTCCTCGATTTTGCGAACAGTATTTGCAGCAATCATGTTCTGGTTCAGCGTTAAAGCAGTACCTGCTGTTGCATAAATCTTGAAGCCAAGTTTTTCGTATTTTTCGATGATTGGTACAATTTCTTGTTTATCAGTATCACGAACTGTAACCAGAACGCCGCCCTCGTGTTTCATCTTGTAGCCTGCTGCTACCAGACCTTTAAAGAGCGCCTCATCGAAGGTTTTTGCAATACCCAGTACTTCACCGGTAGATTTCATTTCCGGGCCAAGCAGAGTATCCACATCGTGCAGCTTTTCAAAGCTGAATACAGGAACTTTAACTGCAACATATTCTGCTTCCGGATACAGACCAATACCATAGCCTTGATCTCTCAATTTTTCACCAAACATCATACGGGTTGCAATTTCTACCATTGGAACACCTGTAACCTTGCTGATATATGGAATTGTTCTGGAGGAACGTGGATTTACCTCGATGACATAAACTTCATTGTTATAGATAACATACTGAATGTTTACAAGACCAACTACTTTCAATTCTCTTGCCAGTCTGCCGGTGTAGTCAATGATAGTACGTTTGAGTTTTTGAGATAAAGTCTGTGCCGGATATACAGAAATAGAGTCACCGGAATGGATACCTGCTCTTTCAATATGCTCCATGATACCCGGAATGAGGTAATCCTCGCCGTCACAAATTGCATCGACTTCTACTTCTTTACCCATCATGTATTTGTCAATCAATACCAGGTTATCTTTCATGTGGGTAGTAATGATGTCCATATACTCCTCAACCTCTGCGGTTGTGTGAGCAATAATCATATTCTGACCACCCAGTACATAGGAAGGACGCAGCAAAACCGGGAATCCCAATTTGTTTGCGGCAGCAACTGCTTCTTCTTTTGTCAGGACAGTTTCACCCTTTGGACGTGGGATACCCAATCTGCCGAGAAGTTCATCAAATCTTTCACGGTCTTCGGCTTCATCAATAGAATCTGCGGAGGTACCTAAAATGCGAACACCTTTTTTAGAAAGATACTTTGTCAGCTTAATTGCTGTCTGACCACCGAACTGTACAACAACGCCCCATGGTTTTTCGCTTTCCAAAACGCTGTCAACATCTTCCGGAGTCAGTGGGTCAAAGTACAGTCTGTCAGCGGTATCAAAGTCTGTTGATACTGTTTCCGGGTTGTTGTTTGCAATAGAAGCCTCATAGCCCAGTTTTTTGAGTGCCCATACACAATGTACAGAACAGTAGTCAAACTCGATACCCTGACCGATACGGATTGGACCGGAACCGAATACCAGAATCTTTTTCTTTTCGGATTCATGTTCTTCAATAAATTCTTCTGCTTCATTCTCTTCATCAAAGGTGGAGTAGAAGTAAGGGGTTTCTGCTTTATACTCTGCCGCACAGGTATCTACCATCTTGTAAACACCTTTTTTGTGGTGTTCTACTTTTTTGCCGGAGAAACGCTCAATTGTACTGTCCAGATAACCGTATTTCTTTGCACGCAGATACAGCTCTTCAGTCAATTCGGTGCAGTTTGCTAAAGCCGCTTCCATCTTTCTGAGATTGTCCAGTTTGTTGATAAACCAGCAATCAATCATTGTAATTTCATGAATTTCTTTTGCAGTGATACCTTTTTTCAGTGCTTCATAAACACAGAAAATACGCTCGTCATCACAGTTATGCAGAAGTTCCAACAGTTCTTCTTTTGTTTTGTCTGCGAATTTAGGCAGATTAAAACTATCCAGACCCAGCTCTACGGAACGAACTGCTTTCATCATTGCACTTTCAAAGGAAGTACCGATGGACATAACTTCACCGGTTGCCATCATCTGGGTGCCGAGGGTACGTTTTGCATAAACAAATTTATCAAATGGCCATTTTGGGAATTTAACTACGAGATAGTCTACAGATGGTTCAAAACATGCATAGGTATTTCCGGTTACTGCATTCACAATTTCGTCCAAAGTATAGCCGATTGCAATCTTAGTTGCTACCTTTGCAATTGGGTAACCTGTTGCTTTAGAAGCAAGAGCAGAAGAACGGGAAACACGAGGGTTAACTTCAATAACTGCATAATCCATTGAGGTTGGATGCAGTGCAAACTGGCAGTTACAACCGCCTTCAACTCCCAATTCGCTGACAATATTGAGTGCTGCTTTTCTCAGCATGGAAAACTCTGCCGGAGAAAGGGTAACGGCCGGAGCAACAACGATAGAGTCACCGGTATGCACGCCAACCGGGTCTACGTTTTCCATTGAGCAAACAGTGATGATATTGCCCTTGGAATCACGAATTACCTCGAATTCAATTTCTTTCCAACCGGAGATACATTTTTCAACCAGAATCTGAGTGATTGGGGACAGACGCAAACCGTTTCCTGCAATCTCTCTAAACTCTGCTTCATCATAAGCAATACCGCCGCCGGTACCGCCCATTGTGAATGCCGGACGGATGATGACCGGATACTGAATCTGTTCGATGAACGCAAGACCGTCCTCAACGGTATTTACAACTTTGGAAGGGATGCATGGTTCACCGATTTTTTCCATGGTATCCTTAAACATCTGACGGTCCTCTGCCTTATCAATTGTCAGAGGGTTTGCACCCAGCAGTTTTACATTGTGAGATTCTAAGAAGCCCTCTTTTGCCAACTGCATAGAGAAAGTCAGACCGGTCTGACCACCCAGGGTGGAAAGAACACTGTCCGGTTTTTCAATCTCAATAATTCTTTTTACAACATCGATGGTCAAAGGCTCAATGTAAACATGGTCTGCCATTGCTTTATCAGTCATAATGGTTGCCGGGTTAGAGTTAACCAGAACAACCTCAAGTCCTTCTTCTTTCAAAGCGCGGCAAGCCTGTGTGCCTGCATAGTCAAATTCAGCTGCCTGACCAATGATGATTGGACCGGAACCAATTACAAGTACTTTTTTAATATCCTGTCTTAACGGCATATTGTTCAACCTTTCTTCTGCTTAAAATTATCTGTTCAAGATTTTTTAGTCAATCATTCCAAGGAATTTCTCATAGATACCGTCAAAGTTTTTCCGTCCGATTTCAGACTCTGGGATAAACTGTACTGACATTGCCTTCATCTGAGGATATTCCAGACCCTCACAGGATTTATCGTTGGAATTGAGGTGGCTGACCTGTGCACATTCCGGAACATTTTTTACGATGCAGCCATGGTTTTGGGAGGTGATGAAAGTTCTGCCGCTTGCAATTTCTGTTACAGGGCAGTTAGCTCCACGATGACCGCAGTGCATTTTTTCTACCGAGCCACCCATACTTAACGCCATAACCTGATGACCAAAATCAATTCCCAATACCGGAACATTGGATTTTACCAATGCTGCCACGGTTTCCTGAATTTCAGGCTGTGTGGCAGCCTCTACACCTGCACCGCCACATAAAACAACAGCGTCCGGATTGGTTTGCATAATCTGTTCTTCAGTGTAAGAAGCCGGAACAACAGTTATCTTGCAGCCTCTTGCCATCAGTGCTTTGATAACATCGTTTCTGATTCCGTAGTTTGGCATTGTAATGCTGTATTTTGCATCCAGTTTTTCAAAGGAAATTTTTTCGTTATACTCAACCCATGCAGGTGTTGGTGCTTTCCATGCTTTTATTTTCGCAATCAGAGCTTCTTTGTTATCTTTTGGATTTGTTCTGGTAATCAATGCTTTCTGAACTCCGCCATCGCGAACTTTTCTTGTGATGGCACGGGTGTCCAAATCAAATATTGCACTGATATTTTTCTTTTCCAGATACTCATCAATTCTGCCTTCGCAACGGTAGTTAGATGGCTGAATACACCATTCACGAACTACCCAACCTTTTGCTGTGATGCTTTCGTGCAGGTCATGTTCATGGTTGACACCATAGTTTCCTGTCAGAGGAAATGTTTCAACAACGATGTTGTTTGCATTTGCAGGGTCGGTCAAAATTTCCTGAAATCCCACTACGCTTGTATTGAACACCAGCTCGCCGATTGCGTCCTCATTGCTGCCAAGTCCAAAGCCTTCATATACTGTTCCGTCCTCCAGCAAAAGCCATGCCTTTTGTGCATTCTTAAAAATGTCCATAAGCTACCTCCATATTCCTTACTAAAACTCTATATCAACCTTACAAAGTAATTTTACCCACTACACCCATGATATCTTCTTTCATTGCAAGAGCAGCTTTTCTTGCTTGCTGTGCAAAATCTTTTCCATCGCTTCCTGCTTTTTTCCATGCAGTCAAAATAGCACGGGATGAGTTAATAATTGCACCCAGACCATTTTCATCAAATGCGCCTGCCACATCGTTAGCACCACCGCCCTGTGCTCCGTAACCCGGAACCAGAAAGAAAGTGTGCGGCATTTTCTGACGCATCTCTGCAAGCTGTTCCGGATAGGTTGCGCCGACTACCGCACCCACTCTGGAATAACCATAGTTGTTTTGAGTTTGGCTGCCCCATTGCTCACACATAGCACCCATTGTTTCGTAGATACTCTTTTGACCAATCTTCTGATCCTGAAGCTCACCGGAAGATGGATTGGAGGTTTTTACCAGAACAAAAATTCCTTTATCCTGTTCGTCACAGATTGGAAGCAATGGGTTTACACCGTCAGAACCAAGATAGCCGTTTACAGTGAGCATATCGGAACCAAAAGCGGAAAGTTCTTTGCCATGAACGGTGCTTGTTCCCAAATGCGCTTTTGCATAAGCCTGCATGGTAGAACCGATATCGTTTCTTTTACCGTCCATAATAACAATCATGCCTTTTTCCTGTGCATATTTCACTGTTTCGCACAGTGCCCACATTCCCTGCCAGCTGTACATTTCGTAATAAGCCGCTTGAGGTTTTACTGCCGGTACAATATCACAAATCTGATCAATGATTGCCTTGTTGTACTCCAAAATCGCCTGTGCTGCTGCATCAAAAGTGTCATCATACTGCTCAAATTTTTCTGCTTTGATATGCTCCGGAATATAGTCGAGCAAGGAGTCCAGCCCCACCACGCTTGGATTCTGCATCTGTACAATTTTTTCAATCAATCTTTTCATGATTTTGTTGCCTCCTCTGTCTATGTATCTTCATTAAAATTCTAAAGTTCAAACACTGTTTTGCCGCCTAAAATTGTTCTGACAACCCTGCCTGTCAGCTCTAAACCGTCAAACGGTGTATTTTTGCTTTTACTGTGGAGCTTGTTTGCATCCACTGTCCACTGCATATCCGGGTCAAACAGCACAATATCCGCTACACTGCCTTCTCTAAGAGTTCCGCCCGGCAGGCGCATCAGATTTGCCGGAGTAGTGCTCATCAGCTTTACAATATCCAAAAGCTTCATTCCGCACTGATGGAACAAAACCGTACAGGTTGTTGCAAAACTTGTTTCCAATCCTACAATTCCATTGGGAGCTGTCAGAAAATCCGCTTTTTCATTTTCAGCGTGCGGAGCATGGTCGGTAACGATTGCATCAATGGTTCCATCCAGCACCCCTGCCACAATTGCTTCGCAGTCTTCCTGTTCTCGTAACGGAGGATTCATTCTGAAATTGGCATTTTTTTGCATAAGCAATTCATCGGTCATAATCATATAATGAGGAGCTGTTTCGCAAGTTACCTTTACCCCGCGTTCTTTTGCTTCTCGAATCAGCTGAACAGAGCCTTTTGTGCTGACGTGTGCAATGTGGATTGCAGTACCGGAGCTTTCCGCAAGCACAATTTCCCTTGCCGTGATGCTGTCTTCGCTTGCGCGATCCATTCCCTTTACACCCAGCAGTTTGGAAATTTTGCCTTCGTTAATGATGCCTCCGTCAATGATGGTCAAATCCTCACAGTGGCTGATTACCGGAACACCTGCTGCGTATGCTGCTTTTAATGCTTTTAACATCATACCGCCGTTTTCTACCGGTCTGCCATCATCGCTTACTGCTACTGCTCCACAGGAATGAAGCATTGCGATATCGTTGAGTTGTTCACCCTTCATTCCTTTTGTGATGGAAGCAATCGGATACACTCTCGCTGATGCTTGCTTTGATTGATCTAAGATATAAGAAAGTACTTCTTCGCTGTCAACAACAGGCTTTGTGTTCGGCATACAGCACACCCCTGTTACACCGCCTGCCGCTGCTGCCTGACAACCTGTAAAGATGTCCTCTTTATGGGTAAAGCCCGGGTCACGCAGGTGAACATGAATATCAATAAATCCCGGAGCTGCACACAGTCCCTGTGCTTTGATCACGGTTGCCCCTTTTGCAAGGGCAGTTCCTGCAAGATTTGCCCCCACTTTGATGATGCGATCGCCCTCTGTCAAAATATCACCGACAAAGTCAAGTGGCGGCTGACAGGAAGGGTCCAATATTCTTGCATTCTGAATCAACAGCTTTTCCATTTTCGTCCTCCCCTATTCTTCTGTTTCAATACAAATTGTAACCTGATCTTCTCCATCTCGCTCCTGTACAGATACCCGTACACTTTCATCGCGGGATGTCGGCAGATTTTTTCCTACATAGTCTGCTCTGATTGGCAGTTCTCGGTGTCCCCGATCCACCAGTGCTGCCAGCTGTATGCTGTTGGCTCTGCCTCTTTGCAGAATGGCATCCATTGCTGCCCGCACCGTTCTTCCTGTATAGATTACATCATCTACTAAAATAATGTTTTTACCCTCAATCGGAAAAGGAAGATTTGTTCTGTCAACTTTGTCCTCATTATTTCTTTTATCATCCCGGTAAGCAGTTACATCAAGGCAGCCTACCTCTACACTAACACCTTCCAACTCGGAAATTCTTTTCGCAATTCGTTGTGCTAGTTGTGCCCCACGGGACATGATTCCAATGATATATAAATTTCCCGCACCTTTATTGTGCTCGATGATTTCAAACGAAATTCTTGTGATTGCTCTGGACATGGCTTTCTGATCCATGATCTGAGCCTTCTCCACCAGCATAGCACAGCTCCTTTCTGTCGTCTTTTTTATAAAAACACACAAAAAAGCTGCCTGCGACCTTTCGGCAGCAGACAGCAGACAAGTTTACCAATAAACGGAAAGGATTTTTAGCCATAATGTAATAAGACCTAACCCTTTGCCTTGCCGAATATTCCGGCATTCTTCATCAATGAATGAAAATATGGTATTACCCTAATCAAACTACCTTGCCAGCCTCACGGGACCGTCTTAAAGGAAACGCTTTCAGGATGATTTTATAACAGAATGATTACTCTGTTGTTTTTCTTTAACAATAAGTATACTCAATTATCAGCAAAATGTCTAGTGTCAGTCTGTCAAATCTTGCAGGAATATGCGGTTTTTTTTAGTAACTTTGACCACAATCGTTTTACAGATTCAAAAATACCGATATTTTATCTAAATTTATTTTTAAAAAGAAATTTCTTCTTCATCTTCACATTCATGATAAAGATGTTCTAACCTTTGGTTTTGCTCAAGGGAAAGCTTATGTTCCTTAATATAAATATCCAGTGCTTTGCTCAATTTAAATAAAACAGAAACCGATTTAGCGCACACTACCGCACAGATGGTTACAGCACTTGCCACCATCACGCAAGCTGCCACAATAGAAAAATTCTTTTTCTTTTCTTGGTTCCATTGACACATATCAATTCCTCCTTGTTTTATAAGTAATCATGATTGACCATGATTGACAGGGGGTTCCCTTTTTCTGATATTCCATCATTAGAGA
>JAHHTY010000021.1 GCA_020024325.1 Negativibacillus sp. | reverse complement strand
ATGTTGTTGACAAAATGATTGAACAAAATCCCAACACGGCAGAGGGTGAAGTGACCGACATTGAGATTATACGCATCACAATTGAAAAGTATCAAGAGCCTTCAAAACAGGAAAACGGGCAGTAAAATGACCTGCCTTTTTGAAGCTGAAAGATACTAATGATAAATTAAAATTTTTGAAGGGGAATATCAACGATGAAATCCAATAAAAAATTATTTGCCATTTTGTTAGCAGCGATGATGAGTGTGACTGCTCTTGCAGGCTGCGCAGAAGATAAGGACAAAAATAACCAGAATAATGCACCTGTAACACAGCAAGAAGATGAAAAAAGTGACAGCGAAAAGCCAACACAAGAACAACCGAAAGAACCGGAAAAACCCACCGAAAAACTGAAGCTTTCAGACGCAGACGGTTGGGTGCAGTTTAATAATCCGGATAAAAACAGTGAAGTGGCAATTATCAAGACAACAGCCGGAGAAATCGGTGTGATGTTTTATCCACAGTATGCACCAAAAGCCGTGGAAAACTTTTTAACTCACGCAAAAGAAGGTTATTATGACGGTCTTGGTTTTCATCGTGTAATTTCAGATTTTATGATTCAGGGCGGTGACCCAAAGGGCGACGGAACCGGTGGTGAAAGCATCTGGGGTGACCCGTTTGAAGATGAATTTAGCGACAAACTGTATAACTTCCGCGGTGCGCTGTCCATGGCAAATGCAGGTCCATCCACCAACGGCAGCCAGTTTTTTATTGTACAGGCATCCGCAATTCCAACCGGATATGAAATGCAGATGCAAATGACAGGCGCATCCAAAGAAGTAATCGCAAAATATCAGGAGGTTGGCGGAACTCCATGGCTGGACGGTATGCACACTGTATTCGGACAGGTATTCCAGGGAATGGACGTTGTAGATAAAGTTGTAGCAGAGGCTAAAAACACAGACCAAAACGGAATGGTTCCAGAGAAAGAGCGTGTTACAATCGAATCTATCACTGTGGCACCGGCAACCGATTATTTTGAATATGCAGAATAATTTTTGAGGAGGGACAACCGATTTTTCGGTTGTTTGCAAAAGAGAAAGGAACGATGATAACCATGTATCAGTTTGAAAAACCTGCAAAAGACAGTGAAGTAATTGTTATGCAGACCTCGATGGGAACCATTAAATTAAGACTGTTTCCGGAGAAAGCACCAAAAACAGTAGAAAACTTTGTAACCCATGCAAAAGAAGGTTACTATGATGGGCTGACCTTCCATCGTGTTATCAATGGCTTCATGATTCAGGGCGGCGACCCTCTGGGCAACGGAACCGGCGGCGAAAGCATCTGGGGAAAACCTTTTGAAGATGAATTCGACGTTGAGCTACGTAACTTCCGCGGTGCTTTGTCTATGGCAAACGCAGGTCCATCCACCAATGGCAGCCAGTTCTTTATTGTACAGGCAAATGATTGTGACCCGGGACTTCTTTCCCAGATGAAAGAAATCGGTGTGAACGCTCGTGGACAGGGATTCCCGGAAGATGTGATTGCAAAATATGAAGAAATCGGCGGAACTCCATGGCTCGACTACAAACATTCTGTATTCGGTCAGGTGTTTGAGGGCATGGAGGTTGTAGATAAAATTGCAGCAACCGACAAAACCGGTGAAAGAGTAACGATGGACAAAGTTTCCGTAGAACCTGCTGCAAATCACTTCACCTACTAATAAGATACAAATCGGAACAGACCTATCACAGGTTTGTTCCGATTTTTTATATTTTTTTACCCTGTGATGCAACTTTTATTATCAGTGAGAATATGGATAGAGGGACAGCGAAAAATTCTGTTTTAAACAAAATGAAAATTTTAATTTTACAGAAAAATAGATATTTTTTAGTTCTTCCACAATTCTTCCACGTTTTTTTCGGATTCTTCCATTGTTTTTCGAGGAAGAATGACATAAAGAAAAGTAAAGGAAAGTAAAGTAAAGAAAAGGAAAGGAAAGAAGAGGAAAGAAAAAGGAAAAATGATTTTTCTTCTGCTGCTGCCTTGGAAATCCATTTTATTTTGTATGGAAATTAGTGCAGCAAAAAGTTTTAGGGGAAAAATATAGAGGTCAGACAAATCTGACCTCTATAAGTGTAAATATGAAAATATGTTATACCAACATTAAATTTGATTAGTTTGGACAGCTGCCAGATTCAATCTGGGAATCAATATATCCTCCACCGATAACAGTGGTTCCGTTATAGATAACGCAGGACTGACCCGGTGCAGGGGCACGCTGTGGCGTGTCAAAAATGACACGAGCCTGAGCGTTTGGCAGTAAGGTGATGGTTGCAGGAGCATCGCAAGCACGAGATCGAACTTTTACAAGAGCTTTTGCGGTTTCCTGCTGCTGGGGAATCAGGAGAGGGTTTGGCTGGATAACGCAATCCTTTAAAAGAACTCCGTCAGCATATTCCTCCCCGGTGCGTGCAAGATAAATTCGATTGGTTGCTACATCAATCTCTTTGATGAAGACAGGATAACCCAACGAAATACCAAGACGCTTTCTTTGACCGACAGTATAGTGCAGGATACCTTTGTGCGTACCGCAAACAATACCGTCAGGGGAGATAAAATCTCCGGGTTTACTTTTGCCGAGCTTTTCCTCGATAAATTCGGCATAATCACCGTTAGGCAGCCAGCAAATTTCCTGACTGTCAGGAGCATCGGCACTGGCAAGCCCGATTTCGTGGGCAATCTGTCGAACTTGAGTTTTTTCCAGTCCCTCTAAAGGTAAAAGCAGCATCGAAAGCTGTTCCTGTGTCAGCCGATACAGCATATAGGACTGGTCACGCTCCAGACAGGAGGATTTTTTTAAAAGGGTTGTTCCGTCCGGCAGATGCTCTACATTAGCATAGTGACCGGTCGCGATGAAATCGAACCCCATTTCCTTTGCCTTGCGGCAGATGATACCAAACTTTGTGCTTGGATTGCAGAAAATGCAAGGATTAGGGGTGCGTCCTGCCTGATATTCTCGGCAAAAGGGCAGGATTACATTTTCTTCAAATTCTTTGTGACATTCCACAACATGAAGAACAATGCCCAACTGCTGCGCAATAATTTTTGCCGTTGCAACAGCTGCTTTGTGAATGGGAGAAAACTCTAGGGTGATGCCTTCTACCTCATATCCCTGCTGACGCAGAAGATGGACAGCAACCGAAGAATCAACTCCGCCGCTTAATGCAACAAGAACTTTTTTAGTGGACATGGCAAGCCTCTGCATCCTTTAATTCTCCAACAAAAGGTGTTGGGTCAATGCCGTTGCGACGGTAGTAATCAGCAAGAGCATGTTTGATTGCCTGTTCTGCCAGAACAGAGCAGTGAACCTTTACCGGAGGAAGGCCCTCCAGAGCCTCTACAACCGCCTTGTTGGTCAGTTTCAAAGCTTCGCTGATTGGTTTACCTTTAATCATTTCGGTTGCCATAGAGCTTGTGGCAATCGCTGCACCACAGCCGAAGGTTTTAAATTTCACATCGGTGATGATGTCTTTATCAATTTTCAGATAAATTTTCATAATATCGCCGCAGGTTGCGTTGCCCACTTCGCCAATGCCGTCGGCATCGGCAATTTCGCCTACATTGTGTGGATTAGAGAAATGGTCCCAAACTTTATCAGAATACATCATAGTAAATTTCATCCTTTCAGGTGTCAAATGGGTCGGCAATTTCGACCATGAATTTTCAGTTTATTTGTTGATTTAAAGTAACTCGGATAAAAGAGATCGGTTACTGTCAAAAGATATTAAGCTGTATCTTTTAGAATATATTTTACATCATTGAAAGATTAGCTTGTGATAGCGGGTAATTTATAAAATATTAGATATCGTAAGAAACTTCACCCTTTTGCATAGCTTCCCACATTGGGCTCATGGCACGCAAGGTGGAAACAATGTCAGGAAGTTTTTCCAAGATATAGTCAACGTCCTCGTCAGTGTTAAAATCGGAGAGGGAAAGTCTGACAGAGCCGTGTGCAACCTCGTGCGGCAATCCGATTGCCAGCAGTACATGGCTTGGGTCCAGCGAGCTGGAAGCACAGGCAGAACCGGAAGAAGCGGCAATTCCTGCAAGGTCCAGACGGAGCAGCAAAGATTCTCCCTCAATTCCCAGGAAAGAAATATTACAGTTTCCGGCAAGACGATTTTCTCTCGATCCGTTTAAGCGACACTGAGGAATGGTGGAGAGAATACCGTCAATAAGTTTGTTACGCATTGCGGTGACACGTTTGGTGGTTTCTTCCATTTCCTTGTTGGCAATACTGAGTGCAGTGGCAAGACCTACAATACCGGCTACATTTTCTGTACCGGCACGTTTGCCGCGTTCCTGTGCGCCGCCGTCGATTATGTTTGTCAGCGGAATGCCTCTGCGGCAGTAGAAAGCACCTACACCTTTCGGACCGTGGAATTTATGAGCGGAGAGGGAAAGCATATCAATGTTCATTTCTTTTACGTTAATTTTTACATGACCTGCTGCCTGAACCGCATCGGTATGAAACAGTACCCCTGCCTCATGACAGATGGCACCGATTTCTTTGATGGGATAGATGGTTCCGATTTCGTTGTTGGCGAACATGATAGAAACAAGTCCGGTTTCGGGGCGGATTGCCTTGCGGATATCCTCGGGGTCAATCTGACCGTCCTTATCAACAGGAATATAGGTAACCTCGAATCCTTCTTTTTCCAAACGCTGTGCGGAATGCAGCAGAGCGTGATGTTCTACAACAGAAGTGATAAAATGATTTTTCCCTTTTTTTTGCAAGGAGCGCATAATCTCCTTGACCCAGTTGTCGGCTTCGGTGCCGCATCCGGTAAAGATAATTTCAAACGGGTCTGCTCCCAAAACCTCTGCAACCTCTTGACGAGCCTTTTCAACAGCACGTTTTGTGATGTTGCCAAAACGGTAAAGGCTGGATGGGTTGCCGTACTCTTCTGTGAGATAGGGAAGCATTGCCTCCAGCACTGGCTGGGAAATTTTTGTGGTTGCCGCATTATCGGCATAAACGAATCTTTCCATAAAATATCGTCCTTTCATTGTGCTTTATTGTTTGTCCCTGCACCGGTTGAAAGTCGGCGGAAACATCTTTCCTCTTAGGATGATTTTATTATATACCTAATCAGTGTATTTTTCAAGAGAAAAATACACCATTCAAAAAAATTTTTAAATTAGAAAATTTATGTTCTGTATTTTTGGGATTGCTGTACAGCCAGCTGGTCACAGCGTTCATTTTCGGGATGTCCGGCATGACCTTTCACCCATACAAACTCGACATGATGCACTTTCAGCAGTTCCAGCAGCTTTTCCCATAAATCCGGATTGAGGGCAGGTTCTTTTTTATTTCTCATCCAGCCGTTTGACTGCCACTTTTGTGCCCAGCCTTTTTGTACGGCGTCAATGATATATTTGGAGTCTGAATATAGTATGACATCGCAGCTTTCTTTTAATGCAGAAAGCCCGGTGATAACGGCGGTAAGTTCCATGCGGTTGTTTGTGGTGCTGGGTTCGCCGCCGGAAAGCTCTTTGTTGATTCCCTTATATCGCAGAATAACCCCGTATCCGCCGGGACCGGGATTGCCGGAGCAAGCACCGTCGGTAAAAATCTCCACTTGTTTTTTTGCTGGCATAGTGACAGTCCTTTCTTGATGAATTGAAAGTTTAAGAAGAAAAATGACTTTGACAGTATATTTTAACACATACCATCTGTTTTTATGATTCCGCAAGCAAAACCGAAAAGCTCGGGATGCTGCAAAGCTAAATTTTGAAGGAAGGTAGGATGTAAAATTCCATCTTTCTTGTCATCGGGGAATAGATGTTTAAAAGCCATTTCATAATCATTGCAGGAGCCTAGAACCGAAAACCTGTTTGCAAATTGCTTGATGTGTGATTGTTCCCCGAGATGTTCCAGCATAGGCGGATATAAAAGCCAGCTGTAACATAAAAATGCCCGATAGTGAGTTTTCGGGAAAAATTCAGAAAAGAATTTTTCAGCCTCTGCAAAAGAAGAATTAACAGAATTGTTGGATAGGTTGGTTCCATGTTGAATATGGCAGTTTATTACAGGAGTACCGGGAGGAAGAATGGATTTTTGTTCATCCGAAAAAGACATATAAGGGCTGCCGATTTGCTGCTCATCCAGATAAATCATCTCAAAGGGTTGAAACTGCATTGAACCGAGTTTAAAAATACAAACGTTCATAATATGACGGAACCACCAAACATCATCTTCTGTCAGACCAACTTGGTTATTGTATTGATAATATAAGTTTGCGTGCAGGGAAACATCTCGAAACGTATCAAAGATAATTTTATCGGATATACCTTTTGATTTGTATTCTTCATATTTTTGCATTAAAAGATAGGTGACAACCGTTAAGCGGGTAAGGGGCGGCTGTGTGCATAAATAAAAATTGTCATCTTCCATCTGATATGCACGCTGTGCCGTTAGGCAGATTTGTTTTTCGTCAATACGGATATTTTCACGCACGACCTCTTCTATTTGTTTTGAAAAACCCAGTTCTGATAATAGTTTTTCCAGTTGCATATAATCACCCTTTCAGATACTATTTATATTATATCGAATTTCCAAGACGGACACAATAGAGAACCGATATAGAATGAACAGAGGTCGTATAGCATTGGTCAACCAATCCTATACTATTGTAAGAGGAAAGGAAGTACCTTGACATCTTTGTTGCGGAAAGGTACAATAAAAAAGAATACTTTATGATGGGGATTTGTGCAGTCGCGGAGCTGTACCTTTAATAAATGTTGTGAACAGGGACTCCCTGTTTTATAGATAAAATATATTGATATGCTGCGGTTTAAAAACAGGATTTGTTTTTCTGACACGTCGGTTTTGATGAATCGGTATAATAATTTCAAAACGACAGATGAAAATCAATCAAGACAATTTTATGACGATTAAAAATCCTATTGTTGACTAAACACAAAACCGCAGAACATCTTTTTCCGTTTCTTTTTGCAATGAAAAAGAGGCATCAAGCACCTTTCTATGTGAGAAAAGAACAGTAGACATCGTTAGGAACGGCGAAAAGAAGAACGGAGAATGATTCATAATTAGGAGGAATATGCAGCATGAATGAGAAAAATAATGGTGCAGCAGATGCACCGAAAAGACGGTATTACAATCGCCGTCCCAAACAGCCTAACACAATGGACGCATTAACCCAGGCAGTTCAAAGTGCGATCGGGCTGGTAAAAGAGCCTAACGGAGCAGCTCAGGAAAAAAAGTCGATTCCTTCCGGGCAGGAAAAAAAGCAGCCCAGAAAACAGATAAACAGAAATCGTCAGCAGGGAGCAGCATCGGAAAAACAACCGAATAAAAATCGTGCTGAAAATAAAGACCGTGCAGAAAATAAAAATTACACCGAAAACAAAAACCGCAGAAAAAAGGACGGTAAAAAACCGCTGGTTCGCATCATTCCTTTGGGCGGGTTAAATGAAATCGGTAAAAACATGACAGTGTATGAGTGCGGAAACGATATGTTTATCGTGGACTGCGGTCTTGCTTTCCCGGACGAAACAATGCTGGGAATTGATATTGTAATCCCGGATTTTACCTATGTCATTCAAAATCGCGATCGTGTCAGAGGTATCTTTATCACACATGGGCACGAGGACCACATCGGCGGTATCCCGTATCTGATGAAAGAAATTAACGCACCGCTGTATGCAACAAAGCTGACTGTTGGGCTGATTAAAAATAAATTAAAGGAACACGGTTTAAGCAATCAGGTTCGCATGACCGAAGTAAAGCCGGGCGATGTTATCAAAGCAGGCTGTATGTCAGTAGAGTTTATCCGTGTAAACCACTCGATTCCGGATGCTTGTGCACTTGCAATCCGCACTCCGGCAGGTGTTATCGTGCAAACCGGTGACTTTAAGGTAGATTATACCCCAATCGAGGGCGGTGTCATTGACCTTGGACGTTTTGGAGAACTGGGAAAAGAGGGCGTTTTAGCACTTTTGCCGGATTCCACAAACATTGAGATGCCGGGCAGCACACCCAGTGAAAGAACCGTAGGAGAATCCTTTAATAAGTTGTTCCAGATGGCAGGAGACCGCAGAATTATTATTGCGACCTTTGCTTCCAATATCCACAGAATCCAGCAAATTATTGATTATGCCGTAAAATATGATAAAAAGGTATCGGTATCGGGACGCAGTATGGTCAATGTTGTTGCAACCGCAATCGAGCTTGGATACCTGAAGGTTCCAAGCGGTATTCTGGTAGATATTGATGTTGCAAACCGTCTGCCCTCCAGCGAGGTGGTTCTCATTACAACAGGAAGTCAGGGTGAGCCTTTGTCCGCACTGAGCCGTATGGCAATGAATGAACACAGAAAGGTTAAGGTTTCTCCCAATGACTTTATTATTATCTCTGCTCGTCCGATTCCGGGAAACGAAAAGTTTGTAAACCGCGTTGTTAACGAGCTGCTTAGACTGGGTGCAGAGGTTATTTACGAAAAGATGTACGATGTACACGTTTCGGGTCATGCCTGTCAGGATGAACAAAAGCTGATGATTGCTTTGACAAAGCCAAAATATATTCTCCCTGTACATGGCGAATATAAGCATCTCAAAAAATATTCCATTGTAGCAAAACAAATGGGCATCGACGAAGAACACGTAATTATTCCGGCTATTGGTAAGGTGCTGGAAACCGACGGCGAAAAATTCCGTGTGGGTGCCGATGTTCCATCCGGTGCAGTAATGGTGGACGGTTTGGGTGTTGGAGATGTCGGCAGCATTGTTCTGCGTGACAGAAAACATCTGGCAGAGGATGGTTTGATTGTGGTGGTAGCCGCAATCAATACAAAGGCAAAGAAAATTGTAGCGGGTCCGGATATTATTTCCCGAGGCTTTGTGTATGTCAGAGAAGCGGAGGATATGATAAACGGTGCTCGTGATATTGCGAAAAATACCCTCGAAGAGTCGATGAGCAACGGTGTGCGCGACTGGACAAGTTTGAAAAACAGAATGAAGGACGACGTCAGCAAATATGTTTACAACAAAACAAAACGCAGTCCGATGATTCTGACAGTCATTCAGGAGGCATAATGGTTGCTGCGACGCCGGTTTTGAGGGTGAAGAAAGTAAGGCAGTGAAATGAAAAAAAGATTATTTTTATTTGTACCGCTTATGGTAGCGTTGGGTCTTGTGAATCTGGCTGTGTTGGTCACAGCCCTTTCTGCCCATAATGAGTGGTTGTATGCAGCGTTTTTTATCCTGCTTATATTCACGATTTTAATGCTTCACCAGCTAGCTTCGCTAAGCAAAAGCATCAACAAATTTTATCAAACAATGGAAAAGCAGCTTTCCCCATATGCAAACAAAGCTTTGCGGGATTTTCCTCTGCCTGTGCTGGTAACACGTCGCGGCGGAGAGGTGATTTGGTACAATAACCAGATGAGGGAAAAAGTGTTTGGCAATGAGGACTGCTTTGGACATGGTTTGGCAGAATATTTCCCAAGCATCAATCTGGAGATGGACTGCCCTACACAGGGTTACGGTGTAGAATATAAAGGTCATCAGTATACTGCATATCATGCACCGACCGGAGATGAGGACAATCGCCTGAACGTTCTGTATCTGGTGGATGACGACAAACTCAAACGAATTGCCAAGGAGTATTTCTCCTCCCGTCCGGTAGCGGCAATTATCCTGATTGATAACTATGAAGAGGTTTTGCAAAGCGCAAGAGAAAACGAGCGTTCCCAGATTATGGGCGAGATTGAGTATCAGATAGAGTGTTATGTTGAAAACTATAACGGTGTCATCAAAAAGCTGGAGAAAGACCGTTTCTTTGTAGCATTTGAGGAACGGTATATGAAGAGCATTGTTGAGGAACGCTTTACAATACTGGATACCGTACGCAAAATCAATGCAAACGACAAGATGCCTGCAACCCTCTCCATTGGTGTGGGCAGAGATGCACAAAGCTTGCTGCAAGCCGAAAAATTTGCAAGTCAGGCACTGGATATGGCATTGGGACGCGGCGGTGACCAGGCTGCTGTGAAGAATAAAAACGGCTACGAGTTCTACGGCGGTGTTTCTAAAGGAATTGAAAAAAGAACAAAGGTGAAAACCCGTATTGTGGCAGCAGCGCTCAACGAGCTTTTAGATTCTTGCTCCAACGTTTTGATTATGGGGCATCGCTTTGCAGATTTAGATTGTCTGGGTGCAGCGGTGGGATTATATTATCCGATTCAGCAGATGGGCAAACCGGTTAAGATCATTTTAAACAGCCGTGCCAACATGGTAAAACAGCTGCACAGCCGATTGCTTGAGCAGGGCTTTGAAACGGCATTTATCGAGCCGGAGGTTGCCACCGATTATGTGAGCGATGATACCCTGCTGATTATTGTGGACGTACATACGCCGCACTTTATCGAAGCCCCGGAAGTTTATAAAAAATGTAAAAATGTGGTTGTCATTGACCATCATCGTAAAATGGTGGATTACATCGACAATGCGGTTATCTTCCATCATGAACCATATGCCTCCAGTGCGTCGGAAATGGTGGCAGAGCTTGTTCAGTACTTTGGCGATAAATATAAGCCAAACAGCACAGCAGCCGAGGCACTGCTTGCCGGCATGATGCTGGACACCAAAAACTTTATTCAGCGTACCGGAGTAAGAACCTTTGAGGCGGCAGCTTATTTAAGAAGAATGGGAGCAGACACAGTAGAGGTAAAACGCCTGTTTGCAACCAGCATGAATGCATATCAAGAACGGTGTAAGGTAGTTTCCTCGGCAACAATCTACCGTCATTGTGCAATCTGTGGGGTTCAGGAACGAATTGACGAGATTAAAATGGTTTCTGCACAGGCAGCAGATGAATTGCTTGGTATCGAAGACGTAGACGCTTCGTTTGTATTTTATTATGAGTCGGATGATGTGGTCGCATATTCTGCAAGAAGCATGGGAAAAATCAACGTCCAAATTATTATGGAAAAATTGGGCGGCGGCGGTCATCTGACAATGGCAGGGGCACAGATTAAAGGAATTGACCTTGCACAAAGCAAAGAGCGTTTGCTGAGCGCTATTGATGAATATTACGATACCTTGGAGGATAAGGACGAACCAAAGTCCCAGACAACCGCCGAACCGGGACCGATACAGATTGTACCGCCCGAAACAAAGAATTAAATCTGAAAGGAAGAAGATAGAAATGAAAGTAATTTTAACACAGGATGTAAAAGGCAGCGGAAAAAAAGGAGAACTTATCAATGCAGCAGATGGATATGCAAGAAACTTTTTGCTGCCAAAAGGCTTAGCTATTGAAGCAAACAATCAGGCAATGGGTGAGCTTAAAGCAAAAGAAGCATCTGTACAGCATAGAATTCAGGTAGAAAAAGAAGCTGCCATGGCTTCTGCAAAACAGCTGGAAGGCAAAACCGTAAAGCTGACTGCAAAAGCAGGCTCTAACGGAAAGCTGTTCGGTTCTGTTACTACAAAGGAGATTGCAGAGGCAATTACCAAACAGTACAGTGTTACCGTTGACAAAAAGAAAATCAGCGTCAACGAAATCAAAGCTTTCGGCAGCTATACCGCAGAAATCAAGCTGTACACAGGAATCAGTGCAAAGATGACTGTTGAAGTCGGAGAATAATCCACAAGGTCAAGCCGTCTCAGAATTTTTTCGGGGACGGCTGCCTGTCTTGTATCCGTTATTTTTATCCTGATAATTGATGGAAGAACAGAAAGCGTTTTTTGAAAGGAGGAATAAGCAGATGGCAGAAGAAAATATGGATTTTCAGGCAGAACAGCTCCCTTTTAGCTTGGAAGCAGAGCAGTCGGTCTTGGGTGCAATCTTAATTGAACCGGAATGTATCACCGAAGTGCTGGAATTGCTGGTTCCTGAAAGTTTTTACCGTCCCCAGCATCAGCAGCTGTTTTCTATTATGATTGGAATGTTCACCGCTGCACAGCCGATAGATTTTGTTACTGTTCTGGAAAAAGCCAAAGCAGAGCAGGTTTTTTTAACTGAGGGTGATGCAAAAGTCTATTTGACCCAGCTGGTTCAGGTGGTGCCCAGTGCAGCTAATGTGGGGGCATATGCAAAGCTGGTACAGGAAAAATATTATATGCGCACGCTGATTGGCGTAGCAAAGGGCATCATCACCAATTCCGAAAAAAGCGATGCAGACGCTCGCGGATTGATGGAATATGCCGAGCATAAACTTTATGAAATTCGTCAGGGAAAAGATTCCACCGGTCTTGTTAAGGTGGACCGTGCCATCTTTGAGCTGTATGATAAGCTGCAAAGAATATCGGGCGACGATAAAAACCAGTATGTCGGTATTCCGTCCGGTTTTTCTGCATTGGACAGCTTGACAACAGGGCTTAACCGCACGGACCTGATTCTGCTTGCAGCCCGTCCGGCAATGGGAAAATCCTCCTTTATGATGAACATAGCATCCAATGTTGCAAAGCAGGGCTACTCGGTGGCTATTTTCTCGCTTGAAATGAGCCGTGAGCAGCTCATTTCAAGATTGCTTTCGTCCGACGCTCTGATTCAGGCTTCCCAGCTGAGAAGCGGCAATTTAAGCGTGGACGATTGGACAAAACTTGCAGTATCTGCCCAGACAATTGCAAAGATGCCGATGTACATTGATGATACCGCAGGCATCACTGTGGCAGAAATGAAGGCAAAATTGCGGCGTATTCCCAATTTAGGTTTGGTCATCATCGACTACCTTCAGCTGATGTCCTCTGGAAGACGAATTGACAACCGTGTACAGGAAGTTTCTGAAATGACACGAAACTTAAAGGTAATGGCAAAGGAATTGGATGTGCCGATCCTCACACTTTCCCAGCTTTCCCGAAGCCCGGATAAACGTACCGGAGATCATCGCCCGGTTTTGTCCGACCTTCGTGAGTCCGGTTCCATTGAGCAGGATGCCGATTTAGTCATGTTTTTGTACAGGGACGAATATTATAACGAAGACAGCGAGGATAAGGGTGTAGCGGAATGTATTGTTGCTAAAAACCGACATGGTGCAACTGATACGGTAAAGCTTGCATGGGACGGCGAACACACCCGTTTCCTCAGCAGGGAGTTGTTCCGAGATGCTCCATAAGGTTTTGCAGACAATACAGGATTTTCAGATGTTTCCTCCGGGAACTCATGTGGTGGTTGGATTTTCCGGCGGTGCAGATTCCACGGCTTTGTTGTTTTTGCTTTGGAGTGTGCAGCAGCAGCTGGGAATCACCGTCAGTGCAGTGCACCTGAACCACTGTCTGCGTGGGGAAGAATCGGAACGGGACGAGGAGTTTGTTCGCAGCTTTTGTGAATCTTTGGAAATTCCGCTGCACTGTGCCCGCATTGATGTCCGACAGAAAGCAGAAGAGTGTAAAAAATCGGTGGAAGAATTTGCCCGAGAGCAGCGTTACCGAATTTTTGAACAGCAGGCAGAGCAGTTTGGCAGTAGAGGAAAGATTGCCACTGCTCATAACATGAACGATAATGCAGAAACAGTTTTGTTTTACCTTGCAAGAGGAGCGGGATTAAACGGTATGTCGGGAATCCCACCGGTGAGAGGAAGGATTGTGCGTCCGCTCATTCGATGCAGTCGGGAAGAGATAGAGGACTTTTGCAGTCAACATCATCTTACTTATGTTACCGACAGCACAAATCTTGAAGATACCTATACAAGAAACCGAATTCGCCACCACCTGCTGCCGCTGATGCAGCAGATAAATGCAGCTGCTTTGCAAAATATCTCTAAACTAAGCGATAACGCAAGGCAGGATGAAGATTTTTTAGAACAAACAGCACAACACGAATATCAACGTATTTTAATTTCACAACAGCCCCCTATTTTAGATCGTCTTGGATTTTTAAAGCTGCATCCTGCAATACAAAACAGAATTTTGCTTAAATTTTTGCAAATGGTCAATCTAAAGCCGGATTTTGTAAAAGTATGTCGAATGCAAGAACGAATCCTTGCGGCAAAAGGAAAGACGGAGCTAAAAAGAGGGGTGGCTTTGCTGGCGGATGAGAAAAAAGTTGTTCTGGATTCTCAGGTTTTTTATCGGGAAGAAAAGCAGCCCTACTTTGAAAAAACTTTTTGTGAAGGTGAAAATGAACTTTTTCAGGGAAAATCGGTGTGTGTAACATTTTGTACACAAGAAGAATATAAACTTTTCTTTAAAAAAGACCCAAGCATCTTAAAAAATGCGATAGATTGTGATAAAATAAAGAAAGTTGCGGTGTTTCGCCAAAGAAAAGACGGAGACCGGATTTCATTATATCATCAAAAGGGATCACGCCCCTTAAAAAAAATGTGGAATGAGGCAAAAACCCCTCAGCGGCAACGATGGAGAGCTGTGTTAATCAGTGATGAAGAGGGGGTTGTTTGGGCAGAAGGCTTTGGATGTGACCAAAGAGTGATGCCGGGTCAAAACAGCCGCAAAATTGCACTGATACAAATCAAGGAGGATTTAGCATGAAAAAAATGCAGGATGATATTTTAAAAGTTTTACTTTCGGAAGAGGAAATTGATGCTAAGGTAAAAGAAATCGGAAAGCAAATTACACAAGATTATCAGGACAAGAATCTTTTGATGGTCAGTGTCCTGAAAGGTTCGGTTGTATTTATGGCAGATTTAATGCGTTCGGTGAACTGTCATGCAAGAATCGACTTTATGTCTGTTTCCAGCTATGGAAACGGAACAAAAACTTCCGGTGTTGTTAAAATTATCAAGGACCTTGATTTGGATTTAGAGGGATATGATCTTCTTTTGGTAGAGGATATTCTTGACAGCGGTAAAACATTATATTATTTAAGAGAAATTCTCAGAGAAAGAAAACCGGCTAGCATCCGTATTGCAACTTTGCTGAATAAACCGGCAAGAAGAGAAGCAGAAATTGTTCCGGATTATTCCTGTTTTGAGGTTCCGGATGAGTTTGTTGTCGGATATGGTTTGGACTATGCAGAAAAATACCGCAATCTCCCATATATCGGAGTACTCAAACCAGAAGTATATAGTAAATAATTGTGCATGAACACAGTAATTTTTAGACAGGAGTGAATCACTAGTGCCGAAAAAATCAAAGGGAATTGCGATGTACCTTGCGATGTTTGGTCTGCTCATTGTATTGCTGGTTGCCATGATGTCTTTGGAAAAACCTGCTTCCTCGATGAAATATTATCAGGTTCTGGATTATTTTAAACAGGATAAAGTGCAGGAATATCAGATTGACTATGACAACGGTAAACTGACAATGATGCTGGAAGGACAATCGCAGCCGGTTGATTATCAGCTGGCAAGCATTTCTCAGTTTAACGAGGACGTAAAACCATACGTCGAAAAATATGAACAAACAAATGACAGCACATTTAAGCGGAACTATCTGCCCGCAAAAGAGCCGTCCATCCTTCCTGCTTTGCTGCCGACCTTGCTTTTGCTGGGCGGTATGGCAGTGCTGTGGATTGTAATGATGCGACAGGCTGGCGGCGGCGGAGGAAAGATGAACACTTTTGGCAAGGCAAAACTCAAGCCGGTAGAAGATGGCAGAAGAGTTACTTTCCAGGATGTTGCCGGAGCAAAGGAAGAAAAGGAGGAGCTTGTTGAAGTTGTAGACTTCTTAAAAGATCCTAAGAAATTCAATTCTTTGGGAGCAAGGATTCCAAAAGGTGTTTTACTGATGGGCCCTCCGGGAACCGGTAAAACATTGCTTGCAAGAGCAGTCGCAGGAGAAGCGGGCGTTCCGTTCTATTCCATTTCCGGTTCTGATTTTGTTGAGATGTTTGTTGGTGTGGGTGCCTCCCGTGTGCGTGATCTGTTTGATCAGGCAAAGAAAAGTGCACCGAGTATTGTTTTCATTGATGAGATTGACGCAGTGGGTCGTCAAAGAGGCGCAGGTCTTGGCGGCGGACACGACGAAAGAGAACAGACATTAAACCAGCTTCTGGTTGAGATGGACGGCTTTGGGGCAAACACAGGCGTTATCGTTATGGCAGCAACAAACCGTCGTGATATTCTTGACCCTGCACTGCTGCGTCCGGGACGTTTTGACAGACAGATTGTTGTCGGATATCCGGATGTACAGGGCAGAGAAGAAATTTTGAGGGTTCATACCAGAAACAAACCGCTGGGACCGGATGTAGAATTAAGTGTAATTGCCAAAACAACAGTTGGATTTACCGGTGCAGACCTTGAAAATTTGGTGAATGAGGCAGCTTTGCTGGCAGCAAGAAAGAACAGAAAAGCAATTACCATGCAAGACATTGAAGCAGCTACCATTAAAGTGGTTGCGGGTCCGGAAAAGAAGAGCCATAAAGTTTCAGATCAAGATAAGAGATTAACTTGCTTCCATGAGGCAGGTCATGCAGTCACCACCTATTACTGTGAAACACAGGATAAGGTGCATGAAATTTCTATCATTCCTCGCGGAATGGCAGGCGGCTATACCATGAGTTTGCCGGAAGAAGATAAGAGCTATGATACCAAAAAAGGAATGAAAGAAAATATTGTTACCCTTTTGGGTGGACGTATTGCGGAAAAGCTGGTGCTGGACGATATTTCTACCGGTGCTTCCAACGACTTGGAGCGTGCTACCAAAATTGCAAAAGCAATGGTAACAAGATATGGCTTCAGCGATCGCTTGGGTCCGATTGTATATGGTCAAGACGAAAACGAAGTGTTCCTTGGCAGAGATTTTGGTCATTCCAGAGATTACTCTGAAACCATTGCTGCACAGATTGACGAAGAAATTCGTGCAGTGATTGATGACGCATATGACCAGTGTGAAAATATTCTTACCGAGCACATTGATCAGCTGCATAAGGTAGCAGAGTTCCTGTATGAATTTGAAAAGATTGACGGTACAGATTTTGAACGCTTGATGAAGGGTGACTTTACAGTGTTTGATGAACATCGTCAAAAGAAGAATTCTGACCAATCAACTGATGCACCAAAAGTTGAGGCACAGCAAGAGCCTGTAAAAGAAGAGGCTGAAAAAAAGGAAGATGCTGTTATTGATTTTCCGTCGATGCAGCTATCGGACCAAGAAGCAGCCCACAAATCAGATGATGAATAAAAGATAAACCTAAAAGCACAGACTGTAATGGTCTGTGCTTTTTTCATCCTGTAAAATTTGTGCCATCTTTTTAAAATGCAATCAAGACTATCTGTTTGTACCAAAGGACACCGCAAAATTGCAGCTTGCAGGTGATACAGTAAGTTCCTGATTTAAAAAAGGGAACAAGAGCAAAAATTTTTTATCCATAAAATCTATCAGTACAAAAGGGGAAGGACGTTTCCGAAAATGGAAACGTCCTTCTTAGTGGGAAACAGGTAATAACTAGATGTCAATAGAAATAATATGTTGATTGAACTTTAGTATAATCTTGCAAAATAGATTCGTCAATGTGGAATCCATAAAATTAGATGAATTAACAAAAGAATATAATTTATTCTAGCAATTTAACCTGTTATTCATTTTGTGCCTGTAAAACAGGAATAGTGGAATTATTTACTGTATCTATAAAGAATTGTACATCAGAAAAAAGAGGCAGGGATAATATCCGTCTGCCGCAGCATGGTGAATATTCATGAAAAGAAGCATTGTAATCTGCCATTGTAGATTTGTCTGATTTTTCCCATGCTATAACAGGAGCAAGGTAACACCCGAAATCAAAAACGTGCATATCAAAAGAGCTCTTTTGTGAATTGCGTTTAAAAAGTTGCTGACATCACTTTCTACCGTCATGTTAGGTCACTTATAAAGTGCGAGAGGATGTCTGCTCATTCCTATGTGTTTATATCAGGTTTTTTAAATTTCATTTGTATCCTGATACATTAAGTCCGACCTTTATTTTGTATTTCTTGTACTTAAAAACTTTGGTCAAATACACAACACATTTTGCACACGCTGTTAGGCTGAGAATAATATACTAAAAAGCGGGGGTCAATTTGTATTGACGGGCAAAACAAAAAGCCATCACCCTTTTGGGCAATGGCTTACTGTTTTTGTGTAAACTAGATAGCACGGGTTACTTTACCAGAACGCAGGCAACGGGTGCAGGCGTGGATGTGGCACGGAGAACCATCAACAATTGCCTTCACACGTCTTACATTTGGTTTCCAGGATCTGTTTGATCTTCTATGAGAATGAGAAACCTTAATACCGAAAGTAACGCCTTTTCCGCAGATATCGCATTTAGCCATTAGTCTGCACCTCCTTCTAACTTTTAACAAGTCAACATTCGTATTTTACCAGATTTCATTTTAAAATTCAAGTCTTTTTACAATTTTATTTAAAAAAAAGGAAAATTAACAATTTTCGAGCAAATCAATCCCTTGTTTTTTACTATTTTGAAAGGTATAATGAACTAAAAAGAAAAATTTACTCTGTTAATTGAGAAAGAAAGTGTAAAAGCAGGGTGGAAAAAGGAGTCGATGTTTTTCGATGTCAATTACAACAATTTTAATTCGTGCCTTGGTGCTGTTTACCGCAATGCCGGTTCATGAGTGTGCCCATGGTTGGGTAGCAGACAAGCTGGGAGACCACACAGCAAGACTTTCCGGTAGACTGACCTTGAATCCGTTTCATCATTTAGATCCGATTGGAAGCATTATGCTGGTGCTGGCAGGCTTTGGCTGGGCAAAACCTGTTCCGGTAAACTCCAGTTACTTTACCAAAGTCAGCCGCCGTGCGGGAATTGCCTTGACAGCTCTTGCAGGCCCTGTTTCTAATATTTTACTGGCAACTGTCGCATTATTGATTGCAAAGCTGTTTGTTTTAACCGGCGTTGGCGGAATCCTAGTGACCATCTTTGTTGTGATGTGTCAGATTAACCTTGGACTTGCTGTATTTAATCTGATTCCGGTGCATCCGCTGGACGGTTCCCGAATCATTTCCTACTTTTTGCCGTATCATATTCAGGATTGGATTGAAGAACACGAACAGATTATTTATATTGTATTTTTGGCGTTGGTTCTTTTTACCGATGTTTTAGATGTTCCGTTAGGAATTGCAAGCAGCTTTTTATACAGCGTGGTTGACTGGATTACCTCGTTTGTAGGATTTTAAGGAGGAAGCAGATTGGTAGAGCAGCTTTCTTTTAAAGTAGCGCAGGTGGAGGGACCTCTGGATTTGATTTTGCAGCTGATTTCAAAGCATAAACTCAATATTTATGATATTGAAATTACAAAGCTGCTGGAGCAGTATCTTGCCTATATGGAAGTGATACAAAGCCAAGAAATGGAAATTGCCAGTGAGTTTTTGGAGATGGCTTCCCGACTGGTCTATATCAAGTCGGTGTCACTGCTGCCAAAGCACGAGGAATTGGAAGAACAGCTGAAGAAAGAACTGACAGGACAGCTGATTGAATATACACTGTGCCGTCAGGTAGCACAGCTGTTGAAGAGCCGTTATGTGGGCGATGAGCTGTTTTATCGACAGATGCAACCGATTGAACAGAACTTGCAGTATGACCGCAGACACAAGCCGAAAATTTTGCTGGAAGCATACCTTGCGGCGGTGGGAAAAAGAAAAATTCCGCAGGACGGAAAAAAAGAATTTGAGCCGATTATGGCAAGGCGTGTTGTATCGATAAATTCCAGAATCGTCATTATTATGAAGATATTATATCAAAAGCACCGAGCACCGTTCCTCTCACTGTTTGACCAGAGCAAGGATCGTTCGGATATTGTAGCGACCTTTTTGGCGGTGTTGGAGCTGGTAAAGAATAAACGTGTTATGATAGAGGATGACGGGAAAACCGTCAGTCTGTTATAATCGGATGTGGGAGGATATATTTTGGCAAAACTTGCACAGTTGGAAAAAAATATACAGGCAATTTTGTTTGCAGCAGGAGAGCCTTATGAAAAAGAAAGACTTGCACAGCTGCTGGACATTGATAAAGAAACTTTGTGGAATTTGGTTGAGCGCATCAATGAACTTTATAAAAAAACAGCGTTTGTAATCTTAGATCTTGACCAATGCTATCAAATGGTAACTCGTGCAGAATATGCAAACATTATCCGTGAAGCATTGCAGATTAAAAACAATACGCCGCTCAGTCAGGCAGCCTTGGAAGTTTTAGCAATCATTGCATACAATCAGCCGGTTACAAAATCTTTTATCGAACAGGTAAGAGGTGTAGACAGCGGTTCTGTGGTCAATGCTTTAGTCAGCAAGGGGCTGGTGGAGGAACAGGGACGACTGGAAATTCCGGGGCGACCGATTTCTTATGGAACAACCGAGCATTTTCTGCGCTGCTTTGGTATGAAGAACATCGAGGCGTTGCCAAAGATTCCGCAGCAAGCTGAGAATTAACCATCCAAAAACAAAACAGATATAAAGAAAAGGAGGGAATGGCAGTGATTGTGCTGTGGATTCTGTTGTGGATTTTGCTGGCAGTACTATTGCTGCTGTGCCTGCCGCTGACGCTGAGGGTATCGTGGTGGTATCCAAAAGAGCAAGCCGAGGTGACAACCTCCTACCTAAGCCCGCAGGTGGAAAAACAGCTTCGGGATTTAGAACTGTGTGAGCAGGATGAACAGGTACTGCGACAGATGGTTTGGGAGTTAGGTTCAAAAAAACAACCACCCGAAAAAGAACTTGTGGTGACGCTGCATTATCTTTTTTTACATTTTACCCTTTATCCAATCAAGCTAAAACCAAAACAAGAAACAAAGAAAGAACCAATCAAGAAACAAGAACCGCAGGAGCCGTCTCAAAAGCCTCAGAAAGAAGATAACTTCAATTTAAAGCAGATAATACCCCCAATGCTGAAAACAGCAAAAAAAGCAGCAGGAACGGTGGTTCGTGACATATGCCTGCATCATGTACAGCTGTATGTTGTACAGGGCGGGGAGGATAGTGCAGAATCGGCTTTGAAGGCACAAAAAATAACGACAGCGGTGTATACACTGTTAGCGGCAGTGCAAAACTGGATTCGGGTAAAAAAGACAGAGATTGAGATTCGACCGGATTTTTCGGGAAAAGAGCAAGGTGACTGGGCAGTAAAATTTCGTGTTACAATACACCCGATTGTTTTTCTTGCAGCCGGAGTACAGCTGGTAGTGGGTCTTATTAAGGTTATTTTAAAACAGAAAACGAACACAGAAAAAAATTCCACCCCTTCCAAGGAAGATTGTGGAAAACAAAGCGTTTAAGATAAAACCGATGTATCAGAAAGGAATGGTATTATGAGCCAGCATATTCATAATTTAATGGGTGAGTCGATGAAGGGACTGCGTGATTTGGTTGATGTGGACTGCATTGTCGGTAAACCAATCGTGACAGCAAGCGGAACAACGATTATCCCAATCTCAAAGGTGACATTTGGTTTTGGTTCGGGTGGATCGGATATTGCAAAATCAACAAAGGACGATTTTGGCGGGGGTGCAGGTGCTGGCGTTACCATTCAACCACTGTGTTTTTTGATTGAGCGTGATGGTGATGTACGCATTCTCAATGTTAACCAAAATCGTACCACCGCAGATGCAGTGGTAAATATGGTCCCGGAAGCAATCGACCGCATTTCTGCATTGGTGAATAAGGTAAAGGAACCGACAGGAAAAGAAACTGCTGTGCAGGAAGCTGCTGCAGCGGAACAGGCTGAATAAAAGACAATAAAAAGGAACCGAAATTTTCGGTTCCTTTTTATTGTTTATAATAGTTCGCTAAATAAAGGTAATTTATACGGGGAAAACTTACAGCTGCATTTCGTTCAGCAAAACGTCAGCCAGTATTTTCATTCCGGTGCGGGTAGATTCAATATCGACCCATTCTTCTCTGGTATGTGCGCCGTGCCCATCGTATACACCAAAGCATACAGCGGGAATTCCCATGGATAACGGAATATTGCAGTCGGTGGAGCCACATTCTTCTACACGGGGCAAGCCATATTTCTCCGAAGAATCCATTACGATTTTTGCAAGGGCGGATGGATCTACCTCACCGCGACATGGGCGATCGCCCAGAAGCTCGGTTGTTACCTTGATGCCAAAGGTTTGGAAAGAAGCAATCACAGACTGGAAGAATCGGTCCATATACTCAAGCCCTTCACGACTGTTGGAGCGGTATTCATACAGCAGGGTGCAGTTTTGTGCGATGGTATTGACTGAAGTGCCGCCTTCGATTTTGCCGACATTGTAGGTTGTAATGCCAAGGTTCGGAACTTTTAAGCTGTAAAAAGTATCAATCAATTTTGCAGCATAATAAATAGCATTTCGATTGCCAAAGGAACCAAAAGAGTGACCCCCTTCGGTTTGGATGGTGATACGCCAGCGTTTAGACCCGACAGCATCGGTGACAACCGTGTCCAACCCACCGTCAATAGCATAAAGATGGGAAATTCTGCCCTGATAATCTTTCATCAGCTGTCGTACACCTTTTAAGTTTCCTAAGCCTTCCTCCCCACTGTTTAAAACAAAGAGAATGCCGTTTTTCGGTTTCAGATTTAAACTGATTGCCATTGCTGCCATTTCCATAACAGCCACGGCATTGGTGGTATCGTCCCCGATGCCCGGTGCATAGAAACAACCGTTTTCTTCTCGGAAAGGCAATGGAGTAGTGTCCGGAAAAACAACATCGGTATGCCCTAAAACAGCACACAGATCTGTGTCGGATTCGCTGACATGGTACGGAAAGATAACATTGAGGGCATCGTCGATATAAACCCCTTCTGCACCAAGCGATTGCAAATGTTTTTTGCACCACTCTGCTCTAAGTTCTTCGTGATTTGATGGAGCAGGAATCTGTGCCAATTCTGCAATAGAAGATAAAAACCGATTGCGGTTTTGCTCCAGATATTTTAAAACAGATTGTTCTATGTCATGACGTTTCATTTTCAAAGCCTCCTAAACGATTATAAGTTGTAAAACATTGTGTCTTACCTTCGGATTCTATGATAGCACATCCAAAAAGCAGACGCAATTTTTATATGGAATATTCTATGCTGATGAATGCCGATTTTCAACAAGAACGAAGGGGAAAGGTTGATGATGTTTACCCTGTAAAATAACAACAAAGAAAATTAGAAAAATCAGAGAGGATATTATATACACGGGAAATAAGTAGTTATATCAGGGTTCATATAGGTGATATTTATTTTTTATTAAGAATATCTGAATGTTGTGGGATAGGCATTTTCTATGAAGGTGAAATATGTTACAATGACCATAAAATAAATGATGAAAGATAACGGAGGAAAAACCTATGGGGAAATATCTGACAGTCGGAGTGCTTGCCCATGTCGATGCCGGGAAAACAACTTTTTCCGAACAGTTACTGTATCATACAAAGAGTATCCGAAAGCTGGGACGGGTGGACCACAAAGATGCCTTTTTAGATAGCGACGAATTGGAACGGGAAAGGGGAATCACCATCTTTTCTAACCATGCAGCGTTTGAAATTGGGGAAAATCGTTATTATCTTTTGGATACACCGGGGCACGTTGACTTTAGTGCAGAGATGGAACGGGCAATGCAGGCAATGGATTATGCGGTATTGATTGTTAGCTGTGTGGAAGGAATACAGGCACACACCGAACAGGTTTGGAAACTGCTTAAAAAATATCGTGTACCAACCTTTTTCTTTCTTAACAAAACGGACCGCGTTGGAGCTCAGCCCGAAAAGGTGATAGAGCAGATAAAAAAGAGAATGACAAACAATCTGTGCAACTGCGGCGAATCGTTTGCCGGAACAGAGTGGCAGCAAGAATTGATTGAACAGATAGCACAAGAGGACGAAGAACTTTTGGAGCGTTATCTTGCAGAAGAATTTGATGCCCTCTTGTGGCAGAACAGCTTTGCAAAATTGATTCGGGAATGTAAACTTTATCCATGCTTTGTGGGGTCTGCGTTGCAGGATGAGGGAATTGAGAGCTTTCTTCGTGGGCTGGATGAACTGACGCTGCCTTTAGAACAAAGCGAAGAATTTTCTGCGATTGCATGGCAGGTAAGATATACCCCGAAAAAAGAGCGGCTGGTCTTTTTAAAATTGCAATCGGGAACTTTAAAAGCAAAAGCAGAAATTTCGGTTTTGATGACAGATGGTACCATCGCTAAACAAAAGGTCAGCGAGCTTAGGGTGTATCACGGAAGCCGCTTTACAACGGTGCAGCAGGTACAAGCCGGGGAAATTTGTGCGGTTACAGGTCTGGATGAAGTTCATCCGGGAGATGTGATAGGAGCAAATTGCAGCAAAAGAGAGTATCAGTTGCTGCCAATGTTAGGGGCAAAGGTGATTTTATCGGAGGGGACCTCCATTCGTACAGCTCTGGAATGTTTTAGACAGCTGGAAGACGAAGATCCGACACTGGATGTGAGCTTTGAAGAAAGCCTGCAGGAAATTCAAATTAAGGTCATGGGAGAAATTGAGCTGGAAGTATTAAAACAACAGTGTATCCAGCGCTTTGGCATGGATGTGGAATTTGGTGAATGTCACATCTTATACAAGGAAACCATCTCAAAAGCAGTGGTGGGATATGGTCATTATGAACCGCTGCGGCATTATGCAGAGGTTCATCTGCGGCTGTCACCGGCGCAAAGAGGCAGCGGAATCACCTTTGACAGTGAGTGTCCTCAGGATATTTTGACAAAGAACTGGCAGAACCTGGTGCGCACTCATATCTTCGAGAAAAAACACAAGGGCGTTTTAACCGGTTCGGAATTGACCGATGTAAAAATTACATTGCTGACAGGACGTTCCCATATCAAGCATACAGAGGGCGGAGATTTTAGAGAAGCAACCTATCGGGCAATCCGTCAGGGATTGCAGCAGGCATTGGTACAGGGAAATGTTGTTTTGTTAGAACCATATTATTCTTTTGAGATTTCGGTGCAGCAGGAACAATTTGGAAGATTGATGTCCGACCTGCAAAAGATGGATGCGGAATTTGACCCTCCGCAGATGGAAGAGGAACAGGCAACCGTCTGCGGTCGTGTGCCGGCAGCAGCGATGTCAGGGTATAGCAGAGAGTTTGTTTCTTACACAAAGGGCAGGGGAATTTTGAGCTTGAGCTTTGACGGTTATGAGCCGTGTAAAAACCAGCAAGAGGTGGTGCGGCAATCGGGATATGATGCAACAAGAGATATGGCAAATCCTTCCTACTCGGTTTTTTGTGCTCATGGGGCAGGTTTTCCTGTACCGTGGTATGAAGTTGAAAATTATATTCACTGCAAATAAAAAAACGGCTCTGTTCTTTTTATAGAACAGAGCCGTTTTTATTAGTCATGAAGTTGCATTGGCAGGTCGATGATTTCTCTCCAGCGGTCGGTTAACGACTGTGAAAGAGCATGACCGATTTTAGAAATAAAGATTAAACGGGAAGAAGAGTGTGGCATACACGGTGAAAGACTGACACGAGAACCAACAACATCAATTTGGTTCCAACCGTTTTCAAACAGGCAGAAACCTTTGATGCGGTACGTTTCGGTTTTAAAAAGGTCAATGAAAGACAAGACCTTTTCCATCTCCAAACGATACACACAGTTGATTACGATAGAATCGGGGTTCAGTGTGTTTTCCTCATATTCGCTGTTATCAGTTGGGTGAGTGTGCATTTCGTGGGATAACAAGTCTAAGCTGAAACCGCCAAAGGAGCAGCTGGCAATTTCACACTCCGGATTGATGCGGTGAATCTGTGATTGAAGAACAGCGAGCAGTTCGGGAGCCACAAGGTCAGCCTTGTTGATAACAGCAAGATGACAGTGGCACAGCTGATGTTCTACCATTTTGACATCTCGAATTTGCTCCATAAAGTTGTCTGCATCCACTAAGCAGATAACACCCTTCATGTCATAATGTTCAAGAGCAAAATGATTTTCCTTTTTTTCCAAAATCTTTTGAATATGTATTGGGTCAGATAAACCGGATATTTCGATAAATACCATTTCGGGTGTGTGCTTTTGCATCTGCATCAAGGCGTGTGGCAAAGAATCTTCCTCGCAAATACATTTGAGAGAGCCGTTTTCCAGTTCTTCCAAGGTGCAGCTCTCATCTTCCTTGATATATTTAGCAGGTTCCGTGAAGATAACGCCAATCTTTTTGTCGGGGTTTTCCCTAAGAATGGTAAGCAAAGCGGTGGTTTTACCGGCACCGACAAAGCCGGTCAGGCAGTATAAAGGAATCAGGGATTGAATCATATTATAACCTCCTCTATTTTAAAGCAAGACATCGGAAAGAGTGTAATAATCAAAACAGTTTTCTTTTGTCAAGAAAGGTTCCTTGTTTTTAAAACTGCAAAATGTTGTGTTGCAGAAGAAACAACAGAATTATCAAAATGACTATAAAATCAGTTTACTGTTCTTTACGGCAATTGTCAATGAAAAAATGAAATGTGTCAAATTTTTCTGCGTCGAATTGGGAATTGACATGAGAAAAAAGTGTTTTCTGTGTCAAACATTGGAGGCAGAAGAAATGCAGGTAATCTTCTTTTACAAATAAGTCAAAAGCTATAAAAACAGATAAAGCAACGCCAGTAAAAGGGTGGGGTCCGATTTATCAGAAGCCAGAAGAAAAAACACGGAAAGAAGGACGATGCGGTCACGGTCAATGTTTAACGAGGATAAGATTTGCTCCAAAGGATTTTCATTTGTTTGCTTATGAGGGCTTTGTTCAACCGATGCAGAATGGAAGCTGCTGGAAGGATGTTGTGGCTGTGGAAAAATTGGAGAAGAAAGAGGGGGAGCAGAAACAGGCGGTTCTTCTTTTTGCTGTTTTGGTGTTTCTTCCGATACAAAGAAAGAAGGGGTTCTCGGAGAGTGGCGCAGCACCTGCTCGGAGCGCTGCTGCATCTGACGCACCCGTTCAATGGCATCTTTTTGCATGGACTGAAGTTCCTGACGAGAATATTGTTTATCTTGTTCCCACTTCATCGGCTGTCACCTCCGAAATCAAATATCCCAGACTCTTTGAGCAGAGGAAGTGCCTGTATGAGCTGCATGATTCGGATAGCATCATCTATTTTTTTTGCACGCTGCTGTGAAAGCAGCGGACGCAATGCCCGAAGAAAATCTACATTCGGGTTGCTTTGGGAAAACATCTGCATGATTTTTTGAATGCTGGCTATCATGTTGCTGTCGATAATCGGATTTGTATTTTGCGGAGCGGAAGACGAACGAAAGGCTTCTATCAAAGAGGATAAATCGGGGGCAGGAGAGGGGTTTGTACTGCTTTTTGATGAGGAGCTGTTGCTCTGCGCTTGGGGGGAATCTTCGTTGGAGGAAGGAGCGCCCAGCCCCAGTGAAGCAGCCATTTGCTGAAGCTGCTGCATCTGCTGCGGATTGGAAAGCAGCTGAGAAATCATAGCACCCAGTGGATTATTATTTTCGTTTTGGGACAAGGCGGTTCACTCCTTTGTCAGTGAATGAAATGTTGCAGATTCAGCGCATATTTTTTAGTAGCTGCTGCAAGTCGGTTTGGGAAACTATTTGTTGAAGTTTTTGTGGATTGGAGAGAACATCATTGATTTGCTGCTGCATTTGGGTACTGATGTTAGCGTTAACAGAGCTGAGATCGCCGTTTTCCAGTTGCTGTCGCAGAGTATTTGGATCAACGTTCAGCTGTTTGCCTGCCATTTTTAATAGAAGGTTGAGCTGTGCCGGGGTAATATTATTTGAATTTGCCATTTAAAATCTCTCCCTTTTCTTCCGCAGGTGCGGTTTATGATAAGTTTTAAGTTCTTTTTTACTATATGATTTCAAAAAAGAAAAGTTGCCTGCTTTGGCGGACAAATCTGCAAAAGGATAAAGGTATCAACTCTGTGTGAAAATAAACTCTCGTGAACAAACTATAAAAAATAATTTCAGCGGTTGCAAATTGTCGAATTTTATAAGATAATAAAGTTAAGGGAAAAGAGGGTGGAAAGATGAGAATTGTAGTTATGTCCGATTCCCATGGGAGAATTGAAAGAATAAAAAAAGTGATAGAGGAGCAGCCGACAGCAGAACTGTTTATCTTTTTAGGAGATGGAACCAGAGATTTTCATGCTGCCATGAGAGGTGTTCCGAAAGAAGATTGGTGTGTTTGCGGAAACTGCGATTTTGGTTCAGGTGATGACTATAATATGGTTTCCTATGTGAAAGACGTGAAATTTTACTGTACACACGGGCATCAATGGAATGTAAAATATGATTTAAATCAGTTGATTGATGCAGCAAAGAAAAAAGAAATTAAGGTGTTGCTGTATGGGCACACACATCAAACACATTATGAATATCGAGATGGAATGCACATCTTTAATCCAGGCAGTTTAGGTAATCCACGAAGCCCTCTGTATCCGACTTATGGTGTGATTGACATTCAGGGGAAAAATATTGTCTGCTCCCACCTGCGTCTTGAGGAAACAGTATGAACCTGATAGAAAACCACATCTGTTTAGAAAGCGTTGATTCTACCAATGAATATGTAAAACGAAACGGATTATTGCTGCCGGATAAAACAGTAGTAAGCACAAAACACCAAACGGCAGGTAAGGGCAGACTGGGAAGAAGCTGGCAGGATAAAGAAGGCGAGAGTTTACTTTGTTCGTGGCTGTTTAAGGAACTGGATGAAACACAGCTGACCCTTCTGCCAATGGCGGCAGGGCTGGCAGTACAGGAAGCGCTGCAGCAATTTAAAATCAATACGGTCTTAAAATGGTCCAATGATATTTTGGGAGAAGCCGATGGCAGCTTTTTTAAAATTGCCGGTATTTTGTGCGAAAGCCGAATTGCACATCAGCAGCGTTTTGCAGTGTGTGGCATAGGGATCAATCTTTTGCAGCCAAAAGAATTTTTTTTAGAACAGAAGCTCTATAATGCAGGTTCACTACAAAGTGTTTTTGATAAAAAGTTAGATCAGACGCAGCTGCTGGAATTATTAACACAGGCATTATATCGCAATTTAACGTGTGTGAAGGAGGACTGTGCACAGACAGTCAAGAGATACAGCCAAAGCTGTATTACCCTTCATAAAACGGTTAAGATAGATTTACAAGGAAAAGAAATTTGTGCAATAGCACAAAAAATTGCACCGGATGGCTCTTTAATTTGCTGTAAAGACGGCGAGGAGTTCACTGTGCGGGCGGGAGAAGTTTCGGTGCGCGGAATATATCAGTAAGAAGAATGAAAAGGAGAATGGAAATGGATATCATCGAAAAAACACTGCGCAATCTTTCATATGGATTGTATTTAATCGGAGCCGAAGATGGGGGACGCCCATGCGGATGTATTGTAAACACAGTATTTCAGGTAACCAGCGAAAATCCAATCATTGCAACCAGCATGAATAAGGACAACTATACATGGGAACTGATGAAGAAGAACAGAAGATTTTCTGTGTCTATTCTTTCGGAGAAAACAAGAAAAGAAGTGATTCAGAAATTAGGATTTTCTTCTTCCAAAGACCATGATAAATATGAAGGAATCGAATATACCATGCAGGACGGTCTGCCGATTTTAAAGGAAGAGTGCAGCGGTGGGTTAATTTGTAATATTGTTTCGGTTACAGAAACACCGACACACATGGTTGTGCTGGCATCGGTAGAAAAAGCAATTGAAATTACCAACAATATCCCAATGACCTATCGTTATTATCATGAAGTAATCCGCGGTGGTGCTCCAAAGAATGCACCATCCTATATTGCACCGGAAAAACAAAGCAAACCGACAAGCGGTGAAAGATGGGTTTGTACAGTATGCGGATATATTTATGAAGGCGATTTGACAAAAGAGCCGGACGATTATACCTGCCCACTTTGCGGTGTTGATAAGTCAAACTTTGTAAAACAGGAAGATACCAAAGCAGCATCATCCGCAAGCACCCAAAAGTGGGTTTGCAAAGTGTGCGGATATATTTATGAAGGCGATTTGACAAAAGAGCCGGACGATTATACCTGCCCATTGTGCGGCGTTGATAAGTCGAACTTTATTAGAGAAGAATAATTTTGTCGCTAAACGTGAAAACAGCAGGGAATTAGGTAAGTACTCATAAAATAGAAATCGGCAGCATCCTGATTTATGATGCTGCCGATTTTATATATCGAGGGTGCTGCGCATGGACAGAGCTGTTGCACCTAGTATTACTATGAAAGGGAGGAATGGGTGTGGTAGATGTAAAAAAATACTTTACACAGTATTGTAAAGATTATAATTTACATATTCTTTTTTCTGTGGATATGCCCGATGGCTATAAAACGGCATATGGAACTTTCGATATAACGAAAAAAACGCTGTTCTATAATGAGAATATGCTTGCGGATAAGCCAGAATATATGCAGCTGTTTTTCCTTTTTCACGAACTGCGGCATACCCTGCAATACTGTCAACCGGAACTTTTTGATGAAATGATCCATCGCAGTTTACCTTATGTAATTATGTATAATGGTGTTTGTTATTTAAAGCAAGGTGATATTTGGAAGGAATGTATTCTTGAAGGGACAGAAGAATTTTTTACAAATGCTTACTTGGGACATCCTTGTGAAGTGGATGCCAACTTATATGCCTATGAGGCAGTAAAAAATATATGTGGAGAATCAAAAGAATTGGATAGCCTTTTTCAGTCATTTCTGCCTGAAAAAACTCTCTCTGACGAACAATATCTGGAGTTGTACAATACTATTGATCGTGCTGTCCTTAAAAATCAGGATAAATAAGTTTTAAAGAAGATTAGCGTATAAAAAACAGGCAGAGATACACAAAGTTCTCTGCCTGTTTTTATAGAAAATATTTAGTTTATAATCTGGGATTTTTTATCTATCAGCGTTTTG